>DASVMY010000001.1:0-12436 GCA_036384135.1 Caulobacteraceae bacterium
TGGCTCCGGCGCGGCGCGCGGCCTCGGCGCCATCCCCGCCACCATGGGGCAGCGGCCCGGAAGGCCAGCGCAAGGCCGATCTGGGCGACGGGACCTTCCTCAATCCCATCGTCGCGGGCGACCGCCCTGACCCGACCATCCTGAAGGATGGCGGCGACTACTACATGACCTTCTCGTCCTTCTATTCCTATCCCGGTCTGGTGATCTGGCGTTCAACGGATCTGGTGAACTGGGCGCCGGTCGGCCCCGCCCTGTTCAAGCCGTTCGGGACGATCTGGGCTGTGGACCTGGTCAAGCATGAGGGCCGCTACTTCATCTACATACCGGCCATTCCCAGCGGTAAGGAATGGTCGATCTACGTCATCTGGGCCTATGACATCCGGGGGCCGTGGAGCGATCCCATCGATCTGAAGATAGAGGGCTGCATCGATCCCGGCCACGTCGTGGGCGAGGACGGCAAGCGCTACCTGTTCACCAACGGCATCCGCAAGATTCGCCTGACCGACGACGGCTTGGCCACCGACGGGCCGCTCGAGGCGGCCTATGCCCCCTGGCGCTACCCCGACGACTGGGTGGTCGAGAACTTCGCGCCCGAAGGGCCCAAGCTTTTGCGGCGCAACGGCTGGTTCTACCTGGTCACCGCCGTGGGCGGCACGGCGGGCCCGGTGACCGGACACATGGTCATCGCGGCGCGGTCGCGGTCGGTGCACGGTCCTTGGGAACATTGTCCGCGCAATCCCCTGGTTCGCACCGTCAGCGCCGCAGAACCCTGGTGGTCGCGCGGTCACGGCAGCCTGGTCGAGGGGCCCGCCGGCGACTGGTGGATGGTCTATCACGGCTATGAGAACGGCTTTCGCACCCTGGGCCGCCAGACCTTGCTGGCCCCGGTGGAATGGACCTCGGACGGCTGGTTCAGGGTGCTGGGCGGGGACCTGTCCACGCCCCTGGCCAAGCCGAAGGGCGGCCGCGTGGGACCATCCGGCCTGAGGCTGTCGGACGATTTCACCGCCAATCGGATGGGCGTGCAATGGACCTTCCATGATCCGGCGGCGGACGAGGCCAGCCGAGCCGCCTATGAACCCAGGGGATTGCGGATCAGGGGCCGGGGGGTCTCGCCCGCCGATTCCGCGCCCCTGACCTGCATCGTCGGCGACCGCGCCTACGAGGTCGAGATTACGATCGAACTGCACGGCGAGGCCGAGGGCGGCCTGCTGCTGTTCTACAACCACAAGGCCTTCGTGGGCTTGGGATTTACACCTTCGGCCCTGAAGACCTTCGAATATTCCGAGGAACTGACCTGGGCCAGGAAGCCCCATGACGCCCGGATCATGCGGCTGCGGATCAGCAACGACAGCAATGTCGTCACCTATCACTACGCCTACGACGAAGGCCGCACTTGGCGGCGGCACGATACCCGTATGGAGGTGTCGGGATTTCACCACAACGTCTTCGGCGGCTTCCTCAGCCTCAGGGTCGGCGTCTACGGCGCCGGCCCTGGCGACATCCTGCTGCGGGATTTCACCTACCGCGCCCTGACGGCGTCATCGGCGCCGTCGACACGCAACGCAACGGGTTCCAATTGGGACGATACATCACGTCCCGATTATTCGTGAATTGTTCCGGTTGCGCTCAGGAAGTGCGATTCAAGGTGCAGTCAGCCTGGTGTCTGGCGCTGTCGCTCACCGTCTCCCAGGTGAGGGTCGTCTGCATCACATCCCCGGCGACGCGGCCTTTCAAGGCCAGATGATCCACCGGCGAGTCCTCGCCGCCGACCGAACTGATGGTCACTTCGGTCGTCACGTCGTTTCCCTGGACGAGCCATTCGCCCCGCAGCAGGTAGCCGGGCGCCGAGGGCACGAACTTGGTCTTGCCGGTGGCGAAGAAATAGAAGTCGCCGACCCACGGTGGACAGTCTCCGCCCCTCGCCCAGGCTCCGTAAGCGCTGTTGGTGAGCACGGGCGGCAGTTGCGCCTCCGGATCAGCCCAGGCGCCGGCCGTGGGGGCCAGGCAGGCGAGGGCGAGGACCGCGGCGGCGACGCGCCTGGAACTGCGTCCAGAGACGGTCACGGGCGGACCGCCGGTTGCGGACTTCATGGCGTCTCCCCTTGGCCGGGCGGCACGCGGGCGAGGCGCCACTCGAGGCTGAGGCGCGGCGGAAGTCAATCGCCTCTCGCCGAGGCGGAGGACGAGGCCCGCCAGATAATGCCGGGACACTGATGCAGCCCATTGCCAACCGCCTCGCCTGAGACCTACCGTCCTACCCAGGTCGGCGGTAGCGGATGACCGTCGGCGAGGGAGGAACGCCGATGGCCTGGTTTTCCCGCTTTGACCGCTATGGCAGCGCTCACATGGTCCGCTCGCAGGACACGGTGACCCAGGGCGGCGCCGACAGTTCCAACTCCTGCGGCATCTCCAGCATCATGATGGTGAACTTCAAGGTGAAGGCGCACCTGCTGCTGAGCGGCCTGGCCGCCGGCGCCGCGGTGCAGGCCAACGCCAACCGGGGCTCCACCTTCACGGGCGGCACGCTGGCGGACGGGGTGCGCGCGGCCCTGGCGACCGAGCCGGAGATCTACCGCATCTACACCGACGTCACCGGCTCGCCCTACGACGGCTCGTCCTACAGCGACTGCCGCTACTTCCCCTCTGTCCTGCGGCGCCTGGGTCTGGGGGCATGGGAGACGGTGTCCATTGGCGGTAGCATGTTTGACGCCATCAAATCGGCCACCGATGGGGGCCTGCCAGTGATCGCCCTTTGCCACTGGACGAATGGCGGCGGGCATTTCTGCTGCATTGACGAGACCCACACCACCTTCGGCAACACGATCTCGGTCTGCGACCCCTGGGACGGCGAGCAGCGCATTGTCAGCGCCAGCGGCGGCGGGGCGATCAGCTACGATCCCAGCGGCTTTGTCTTCTCCACCGGCAACGCCTTCGGCGGCAACCGGCATACCTACGACAGCGCCTCGCCCGGCGCCTTCGACGGCTGGATCACCCGCAAGACGACCTGAACTGGGTCGCCCGCGCCGGTAGCTTCAGTAGGGATTGCCGGCCAGTGCGACGGCGGCTTTGGTCTGCATGGCGCGGCTCCGTTTCGGGGTTTGCCGGGCTTAGCCGGGGCGGCGAGACCAGGCAACCGCGGCGACACCCCCGTTCTCTTCCCCCCTTCGCGGCGGGGGAAGAGAGAGTATCGAGGCCCGCTTCCCTACCGGTCGATCTTGGTCGACAGCACGATGGACGATGTCGTGCGTTCCACCCCCTCCAGCGCCCCCAGCGCGTCGATCAGGGCGTCCATTTCGGCGGCGTTGGCGGTGGCGGCCTCGGCGATCAGGTCGAAGGGGCCGCTGACCGATTGCAGGAGACGCACGGCGGGCATCTTGCGGGCGGCGGCGACCACCGCGGCGGTCTGCTTGGGGGCCACGGTGAGCATGACGTAGGCGTGGATCAGGCCGCGCTCGTGGGCGTCGGAGAGGCGGACGGTGTAGCCGGTGACGACGCCGGAGCGCTCCAGCCGCTCGATGCGGCTCTGCACGGTGGTGCGCGAGAGGCCCAGCGCGCGGGCCAGTTCAGCGGCCGGAAGGCGGGCGTTCTCCCGCAGCTTGGCCAGCAGGGCCTGATCGGTTTCGTCCATCTGATGGTCCCTGTCGGCGATCTGACGAAATCATCTCGGCGATTCGTCGGTCTGGCAATGGCGATTGGCGGGAAAACGTCAGAGTCTCGCGTCGTCACAGCCAGGGAAGCGACCAGACCATGAAAGACATCGCCGTCATTGGGGCCGGGCATATCGGCGGCACGGTCGCCGCTTTGCTGGCCGACACTGCCGACTACCGCGTCACCGTCATCGACCGGTCCGCCGAGCAGTTGGCGGAACTGCCCGCCGACGCGCGGGTGGAGCACCTGGTGCTGGACGTCACTGACGTGAAGGCCATGACCGCGGTGCTGAAGGGCAAGTTCGCGGTGCTGAGCGCGGCGCCCTATCACCTGACCTTCTACGTCGCCCAGGCGGCCAAGGCGGCGGGCTGCCACTATCTGGACCTGACCGAGGACGTGGCTTCCACGCGCAGGGTCAAGGCCCTGGCGCAGGGGGCGGAGACGGCGTTCATCCCGCAGTGCGGCCTGGCGCCGGGGTTCATCTCCATCGCCGCCGCCGACCTGATCCGCGGCTTCGACACCCTGCACGATGTGCGCCTGCGGGTCGGCGCCCTGCCCAAGTACCCGTCCAACGCGCTGAACTATAACCTCACCTGGTCCACCGACGGGGTGATCAACGAATATTGCGAACCCTGCGAGGCCATCGTTGACGGCCTGCCGCGCCAGACGCGGGCGCTGGAAGAATGCGAGGCCTTCGCGCTGGATGGCGTCACCTACGAGGCGTTCAACACCTCCGGCGGCCTTGGCACGTTGTGCGAGACCCTGGCGGGCAAGGTGCGCAGCCTGAACTACCGCACGATCCGCTATCCCGGCCACGCGGCGATCATGAAGGCGCTGCTGAACGACCTGCGCCTGCGCGACCGGCGCGACCTCTTGAAGGACATCCTGGAGAACTCCCTGCCGGCGACGATGCAGGACGTGGTGATCGTGTTCGTCACCGTCTCGGGGTTGAAGAACGGCCATCTGGTCCAGGAGACCTACGCCCACAAGATCTACGCCCAGAATTTCGGCGGGCGGATGCTGAGCGCCATCCAGATCACCACGGCAGGCAGCCTGTGCGCGGTGCTGGACCTGCTGGCGGCCGGCCAGCTGCCGACCAAGGGGTTCGTGCGCCAGGAAGAGATCGGCCTGGCCGATTTCCTGGGCAACCGCTTCGGGCGGGTGTACGCGGCGTCGGATTCCGAGCCGCATCCGCAGGCTCGCCCCCATCTCGTGGAGTCCGCCGCATGACGGTGCTGTTCGCCCCCAATATCGCTGAGGAAGCCGCCGCCCTGCTGGTCCGTCTGGGCGTGGCGCCCGGCGCCTTCACCGGCGGCGACCGGGACGTCCGCTCGCCGATCAGCGGCGCTGTGATCGCCAAGGTGCACGACACCACGCCGGCGGCGGCCTCGGCGGCCATCGATGCGGCGCACGAGGCGTTCGGCGCCTGGCGCAAGGTCCCCGCCCCGCGCCGGGGCGAGCTGGTGCGCCTGCTGGGCGAAGAGTTGCGGGCGGCCAAGGAGGACCTGGGCCTGCTGGTCACGCTGGAGGCCGGCAAGACCCTGTCGGAGGGCCTGGGCGAGGTCCAGGAGATGATCGACATCTGCGACTACGCCGTGGGCCTGTCGCGGCAACTGTTCGGCCTGGCCATCGCCACCGAGCGGCCGGACCACCGGATGATGGAGACCTGGCACCCGCTGGGCGTGGTCGGCGTGATCAGCGCCTTCAACTTCCCCGTGGCGGTGTGGTCGTGGAATTCGGCCCTGGCGCTGGTCTGCGGCGATCCGGTGGTGTGGAAACCCTCGGAGAAGACGCCGCTGACCGCCCTGGCCGTTCAGGCGATCTTCGAGCGCGCCGCGGCCCGGTTCGGCGACGCGCCGGCCAACCTGTCGGCGGTGATCATCGGCGGGCGCGAGGTGGGCGAGGTCCTGGTGGGCCACCCCAAGGTCCTGTTGGTCTCCGCCACCGGCTCGACGGCCATGGGCCGGGCGGTGGGGCCGAAGCTGAGCGCGCGGTTCGCCCGCAGCCTGCTGGAGCTGGGCGGCAACAACGCCGCCATCGTCACCCCCTCGGCGGACCTGGACCTGACCCTGCGCGGCGTCGCATTCGCGGCCATGGGCACGGCGGGGCAGCGCTGCACCACGCTTCGGCGGCTGTTCGTGCACGAGAGCCTGTATGACGCCTTCGTCGGCAAGCTGAAGGGCGCCTATGGCTCGGTGCGGATCGGCGATCCCCGCGATCCCGACACCCTGATCGGGCCGCTGATCGACGAGGCGGCGCTGGCGGGGATGCAGCGCGCGCTGGACGACGCCCGCGCCGCCGGCGGCAAGGTCACCGGTGGGGAGACCGTCAAGGGGCCGGGGCAGGGGGTCTATGTGCGCCCGGCCATCGTCGAGATGACGACGCAAGGCGACGTGGTGCGGCGCGAGACCTTCGCCCCGATCCTGTACGTCATGCCCTATGCCGACCTGGACCAGGCCATCGCCCTGAACAACGACGTGCCCCAGGGCCTGTCGTCCTCGATCTTCACGCTCAATGTGCGGGAGGCCGAGCGCTTCCTGGCCGGGTCCGACTGCGGCATCGCCAACGTCAACATCGGCCCATCAGGCGCGGAGATCGGCGGGGCGTTCGGCGGCGAGAAGGAAACCGGCGGCGGCCGTGAGGCCGGCTCGGACGCCTGGAAGGCCTATATGCGCCGGGCGACCAACACCGTGAACTACGGCGAGGCCCTGCCCCTGGCGCAGGGGGTGAAGTTCGAGATCTAGGGGGTTTCGCCAACCCCGGTTGTCATCCCGGATATGCGCTGCGCGCATTCCGGGATGACAAAGCGAGGGTGGTTACGGCTGCAGGACCATCTGGGTCTTGGTGGCCTGGAACTGGGACAGGCGGCCGAGGTAGGTCATGCCCAGAAGCGAGGTCTCCAGGCCGCGGTCCAGGACATAGGCGTCGACGTTGTCCACCCGCGCCTGGCCCACCGAGATGCTGGCCAGCTTGATCTGGGCGGCGCGGGCCTGACCGTTGGCGGTGGCGACGGTATAGTTGTAGCTGAGCGTGTTGGGGTCGATGCCCAGGTGGCGGGCGTCGTCCGCGGTCAGGGCCACGGCCGAGGCGCCGGTGTCCACCAGGAAGCGGACCTCGTGGCCCTCGACATTGGCGTCGGCCCAGTAGTGGCCGTCGGCGGACTTGTCGATCGAGGCGGCGCCGGACGGGATCACCGCCTGCGGCGCCAGGGCGACGGCGGCTTGGGGGGCGGCCTGGGATCGGGGGGCCTTGTCGTTGAAGTCGAGCGAGGCGAACGCCTGGGCGACGCCGACGGCCGACAGGGCGGCCACGAAGGCCACGATTGCAAACCTCATCATCACAGACCCTCGCCATGCTTGGCGTACATCGGCCGGTTTCTTCAGCCGTTGGGCGTCAGATTAGGCAAAAGGGGTTTGCAACGCGTGAATGGCGCAGGGATGTCCGTAAGGCTCAGAACATCGCCAGCTTTTCAGGGCTGATCCGCGCGCGGCGGGAGGGCAGTTCGGCCATGACCGCGGTCCGCTGCGCCGCGTCCAGCTTCTGCCAGGCCGCGACCTCCTGCAGGCTGCGGTAGCATCCCAGGCACAGGCCGCTCTCGCCATCGACGACGCAGACCTTGATGCAGGGGGTGGCGATGGGGGAGGGCGGGGCGTCCATGGCCCTGCATGCCCGATCCGCGCGCGTCAGGCAATCTGCGCGCCCGTTTCGCCGCGCCGGCGTTCCCGCGGCATCCCGATGATCTTGTATTGTTACGCCAGGTTCATGTTGACGGTGTTTGCTTCATATCAACTTACGAGGCCAGATTATCCTGGTTTCATCTGTCTTGGATTTAACTAGGGGCGAACAGCAGGGCGGGACTATTCAACAACATCTCATCCACGGGAGGATTGAAGATGTCGATGTTGAAGAGCCTGATCCTGGTCGCCGCCCTGGGCGCTTCAAGCACGGCCCTGGCCGCGCCGGCGCGCCTGAACGACAGCCAGTTCCTGGAGCTGAACCGCTGCCGCGCCCTGACGGCCTCCACCGAACTGGGCGGCGGCGACACCAAGGCCGTCGACGCCCTCCTGAAGGCCCAGAGCCGGGGCCGCGAGGAATACATCACCAGCCACGGCGACGAACTGGCGCAGGACGCCGCCCGCACCGCCCACCGCGCCACCGGCGAGGGCCGCGCCCGGCTGATCGCGGAACGGGACGGAACCTGCCAGTCCCTGACGGGGGGCATGAGTTCGGCCGGCGGCTCGACCGTCCAGGCCAGCGCAGTGCACTGACAGCCGGGAACCTGGCGACCAGGCCCCACTGCGCCGCTCCGGACCCCCGTCCCCCCATCCGGCCTCCATCCGGAGCGGCGCGCTTTTTTATGACCCCGCCATCAACCATTGACGTTGACGTTAGCGTCATCTTGGCAAGGCAGAGGCGCCCGCCTATGGTCCGCCGCCAACGGTGGGGCCTATTTCGGCTCCCGATAAGCGACCCAAGGGAAGCCGCATGGACCTCGATTTTTCCCCAGAAGACAACGCCTTCCGCGCCGAGGTGCGGGCCTTTCTGGCGGAGAGCTATCCAGCCGAGTTGCGCGAGCATCAGCGGCATGAGAACGCCCTGACGCGGGAGGATTACCTCTCCTGGCACCGCATTCTGGCCAAGAAAGGCTGGTCCGCCATCTCCTGGCCCAAGGAATGGGGCGGCACGGACTGGACGCCGACCCAGAAGTACATCTGGTCCGAGGAGCAGGCCAAGGCCGACACCATCGGCATCTTGCCCTTCGGCGTCTCCATGCTGGCGCCGGTGATCTACACCTTCGGCACGCAGGAGCAGAAGGAACGCTTCCTGCCGGGCATCCGCGACGGCCAGGTGTGGTGGTGCCAGGGCTATTCCGAACCCGGCTCCGGTTCGGACCTCGCCTCGGTGAAGACCAAGGCCGAGCGCATCACCGGCGACGACGGCAAGGAATACTACCTGGTCAACGGCCAGAAGACCTGGACCACCCTGGCCCAGCACGCCGACTGGGGCTTCTTCCTGGTCCGCACCGACCCCGCCGCCAAGCCCCAGGCCGGGATCAGCTTCTTGCTGATCGACATGAAGAGCCCGGGCGTCAGCGTGCGTCCGATCATCACCCTGGAGGGCGGCCACGAGGTCAACGACGTCTTCCTCGATAATGTGAAGGTGCCGGTGGAGAACCGCATCTACGAGGAGAACAAGGGCTGGACCTGCGCCAAGGCCCTGTTGCTGCACGAACGCACCGGTATCGCCGGCGTGGCCCGCTCCAAGCGCAACCTCGAACGCCTGCGCGAGATGTCCGCCACCGAACGCGGCGACGACGCCGGCCCGTTGCTGGCCGACCCGTTCTTCAAGCGCAAAGTCGCCGAATTGGAGATCGACCTGACGGCGCTGGAGTTCACCGAGCTGCGCACCCTGGCCGGCGAAAGCTCGGGGCAGGGGCCGGGGCCGGAGTCTTCAATCCTGAAGATCAAGGGCACCGAGATCCAGCAGCGCCTTACCGACCTGGCCCTGGAGGCCGCCGGCCACTACGGCGCCCCCTACCTGCGCGATCTGCCGCACAACAGCGGCGCGATTGGTCCGGAATACGCCGACGGCGTGGCGGGCGCCTACTTCAACACCCGCAAAACCTCGATCTACGGCGGTTCGAACGAAATCCAGCGCAACATCATCGCCAAGATGGTGCTGGGACTCTAATGCAACGCGAGCTCCCCTCCCCCTTGCGGGGAGGGGTTGGGGGTGGGGGTGCCAGCACGAACGCCGGGAGCGATCCACACGGCCGAGCGGTCGGATCGATCAGCTCGCCGGATGCGGCGCGACCCTACCTATGCCGAGAAGCAACTGTGGAAGGCATTGCGGCAAATCGAGCAACATCATTTCCGCCGCCAGGCGCCGTTCGGCCCCTATGTGGTCGACTTCGTCTGTCACGCCTCGCGCTTGATCGTCGAGGTCGATGGAGGCATTCACAATCTGGACGTTGTCGCGCAGCGCGATGCTGAGCGGGAAGCCTGGTTGGTTGATCGAGGATACCGGGTCATTCGGTTCTCCAACCTCCAGGCGCTTGAAACTGACGTGACGCTAGCGACCATATTGGCCGAGATCGGCGCGGACACCCCCACCCCTAACCCCTCCCCGCAAGGGGGAGGGGGACTAGATTAGGAAACGAACCAAAATGGACTTCAGCTTCACCGAAGAACAGACGATGCTGCGCGACACGGTCGCCAGCTACCTGGCCGACCACTACGACTTCGAAAAGCGCCGCACGGCGCTGAAGTCGGCGGCGGGGTGGCGGCCGGAGGTTTGGAAGGCGTTCGCCGAGGAGCTTGGCATCCTGGGCGCGGCGTTCCCGGAGGAACTGGGCGGCCTTGGCGGCGGCGTCACCGAGAACATGGTGATCATGGAAGAGTTCGGCAAAACCCTGGTGGTGGAGCCCTATGTCGGCACCGTGGTCATCGGCGGCGGGTTCCTGAAGCACGGCAAGCCGGCGGGTGGCGATGAGCTGGCCGGCAAGATCATCGGCGGCGAGGCCACCATCGCCTTCGCCTATGCCGAGCCCCAGGGCCGCTACAACCTGGCCGACCTGAAGACCACGGCGCGCAAGGACGGCGCCGGCTGGGTGCTGAACGGGGCCAAGGCGGTGGTCATCGGCGCCCCCTGGGCCAGCCACCTGATCGTCACCGCCCGCACCGGCGGCGCCCAGCGCGACGCCGGCGGGGTGTCGGTGTTCCTGGTCGACAAGGCCGCCAAGGGCGTCTCCACCCGCGACTATCCCACCGTCGACGGCCATCGCGCATCGGAAGTCAGCTTCGAGAACGTCTCCGTGGGCGCCGAGGCCCTGATCGGCCAGGAAGGCGCGGGCCTGCCGCTGGTGGAGACGGTGATCGACGAAGCCATCGCCGCCACCTGCGCCGAGGCCTGCGGCGTGCTGCGCCGTCTGCACGAGGGCACCTTGGACTACACCAAGCAGCGCAAGCAGTTCGGCCAGCCCATCGCCCAGTTCCAGGTGCTGCAGCACCGCATGGTCGACATGTTCATCAACGTCGAGCAGGCGGTGTCCATGACCTACATGGCGCACATCAAGCTGGGCGAAGACACTATCGCCCGCGGCAAGGCGATCTCCGCCGCCAAGGTGCAGATCGGCCGGGCCTGCAAGTTCGTCGGCCAGAACGCCATCCAGCTGCACGGCGGCATGGGCATGACCGACGAGATGGCCATCGGCCACTACTTCAAGCGCGCCACCATGATCGAGGGCCAGTTCGGCTCGGTGGACCACCACCTGCGCCGCTACGAGAGCCTGTCCTTCGACAAGGCCGCCTGACGCATGCGGTTGGTCCCGGCGATCTGGGGCCCGGCGATGTTCGTCATGGCGTTGTTGGCGGTCCCGTCCCTGGGCGCCGCCACCACGCCGGCCCCCGCCGCCGCCAAGCCAGCTCTGGCCGCGCGCTGGCAGCTGATCGAGGGGACCGACCAGGTGGCCGGCGGCATCGGACTGCGCTGGCTGAAGTCCGGCGGCGACACGGATGTTGCGGTCGGCCTGCTGGCCTGCCGCAGTCCGACCGGGATCTATGTCAGCGTCGACGGGGTGACGCCCAAACCGGGCGTGCCGGCCATCGACGTCCTGCTCACCGGCGGCGCCTTCGCCGTGCCGGTGGCCAGCCCCGCCCAGGAGGGTCAGACGGTGGAGGCGCTGGGGGCGACCCCTGCCGGACTGCTGGACGCTCTGGAGACCACCGCCACCATTCAGCTGACCTATGACGGTCAGACCGCCGGTGTGTTCGCGGCGCCCGACGCCCGGGTCATGAAGGGCTTCATCGCCTCATGCCGCCTGTTCGAGACGCCGCATGGGCAAGGAAGCTGAGGTCCAGGCCTATTGGCCGGATGGCGCGGCAGACCGCGGCCGCCTGCAGTACGAATTGCCGAAGCTGATCTTCCGGGGCGCCGAGCGCCGGGCGTTCCAGGGTGAGGCCCTGGCCGGGGTGCGCGCCGACGGCGCCGACCTGGTCCTGGCCGACGGTTCGCGCTTCACCCTGGGCGAGAAGGCCGCCGCCGGCTGGGCCGACGCCATCCTTAATCCCAAGGGCCGGCTGGACAAGCTGGGGGTGAAGGCCGGCCAGCGCGCCGCCATCCTCAACCTCGACGACCCCGACTTCGCCGCCGAACTGGCGACCCGCACCCCGCCGGCCAGCGCCGAGGCCGGCGACCTGGACATCCTGTTCTACGGCGCCGACAGCGCCGCGGAGCTGGAGCGGATTCCGATCCTGACCGCCATCCTGGCCGATCGCGGGGCGTTGTGGATCGTCTCGCTCAAAGGCAAGGCGGCCGGGGTGAAGGACACCGAGGTCGTGGCGGCGGCCAAGGCGGCGGGGCTGGTGGACAGCAAGGTCTGCGCGTTTTCGCAGGCGAGGACGGCGCTGCGCTTCACGCGGCGGCGGTAGGGGCAAGGGGTAGAAGCGGCGGTCACCTTGAACGGCGTGATCCCCAATTCTTCTCCCGCTACGGGGCTGTCGCGAAATTCGGGGATCGACTCAAAAAGCTCCCTTCCCCCTTGCGGGGAAGGGTTGGGGATGGGGGTGTCGGCGCGATTGCTGCTGATTTCGCTGCTAGGACCTCGGGCAAATCGGCGAGGGTGGTGTTGCACCCCCACCCCCGACCCCTCCCCGCAAGGGATTCCTCTGCGAAACCGCGCCTGGACGCTGGCCCTGGTTTTTGAGGGGTGTTTTTGGCTGGGTGGTTGGCTGGTGTTTTGGGTTTTGGGGCGGGTTGCGGGCTCCTGGGCTTTGGAGGGGGTCAG
>DASVMY010000002.1:0-5969 GCA_036384135.1 Caulobacteraceae bacterium
GCCTTGCGCAGGGCCACGGCGTCGCCGGAGCGGCGGGCGACTTCGCGCCAGACGATGGCGGCCTGCAGCTCCCGCGCGGCCTTGTCCTTCTCGCCGATCCGGCCGGCGGCCACGTCGGCGGCGCGGGCCTCGGCGACCAGCATCTTCAGGCTCAGCAACTCAAGCAGGGCGGCGTCGCCGCCGGTCAGCCCATCCCTGGAGAATGCGGCCCTATGCGAACCTGGGACGCCGTCGGCCCCGAACAGCCGCTTCAACTCACGACCGAATTCGAACATCTTAAAAGGCCGCTCCCTGGGCGAATTCTGCGCCACGCCGGGACACACCCACGCGGCTTCACCAGGAACACAGCAAAGCCGGAGCCGCGCGGTTTAACAAGATATTAATCTTAACATATGGTTAACGGGTTATTCCTCGGGGTCGCGCTCCCTCGTCCTTCTCCCCTTGCGGGAGAAGGTGGCCTCCGCAGGAGGTCGGATGAGGGGTCGACGAGGCTTTCGAGATTGTCCTGCCAGAAGGCTAGTCACCGCGGTTCCGACGACCCCTCATCCGTCTCGCTACGCGAGCCACCTTCTCCCGCAAGGGGAGAAGGACCGTTCATATGGTCAACGCCCTCACAGCTCCGCAGTGCCTTACCCACCCCCATCCGACGCTGACCGGTGGACGGGCCAACCGCCATCCGTCTAGAACGACTGCATGAGCAAGACCTCCGCCATCGGCCTGGCCCTGCTGTCGGCCGTGCTCTTCGGCGCCAGCACACCGGCCGCCAAGCTTCTGCTGGGCGACATCAGCCCCTGGCTGCTGGCCGGGCTGCTGTACCTCGGTTCAGGCCTGGGGCTGGGAACCGTGATGATCGCGCGGCGGCTGCTGGGGCGCCAGGCCGCCGAGGCGTCCGTGACCCGCGCCGACGCTCCATGGCTGGCCAGCGCCGTCCTGGCCGGCGGCGTGATCGGTCCGGTCCTGATGATGGCCGGCCTTAGCCGCACCCCCGCCTCCAGCGCCGCCCTGATGCTCAACGGCGAAGGCCTGGCGACCATGGCCATCGCCTGGGTGGTGTTCCGCGAAAACGTCGACCGGCGCCTGATGCTGGGCGCGTTGGCGATCCTGGCCGGCGCCGCGACCCTGACCTGGAACGGCGGCCACCTCGCCGGAATTGGACCGGGCGCCGCCCTGATCGCCGGCGCCTGCGTGGCCTGGGGCGTCGATAACAACCTCACCCGCAAGGTCAGCGCCGCCGACCCGATGCAGATCACCGCCATCAAGGGGCTGGTGGCCGGGGCGATCAACGTCTCCATCGGCCTGGCGCAGGGGGCCGCCGTCCCCTCGCCCAGCCTGGTGGCCGGCGCGGCCGTCGTCGGGTTGCTGGGCTATGGCGTCAGCCTGATCTGCTTCGTCCTGGCCCTGCGCCACCTGGGGACGGCGCGCACCGGCGCCTATTTCTCCACCGCTCCCTTCGTCGGCGCCCTGATCGCGGTGGGTCTGTTACACGAGCCCGTCACCCCGTGGCTGGCGATCGCGGCGGCCCTGATGGCGCTGGGCGTATGGCTGCACGTCACCGAGCAGCACGGTCACGATCACGTCCATGAGGCCCTGGAACACGAGCACGCCCACACCCACGACGCCCACCACCAGCACGACCACGGGCCGAACGACCCCGCCTCGGAGCCGCACACCCACTGGCATCGCCACCGGCCGATGACGCACGCCCACGCCCACTATCCGGATCTGCATCACCGTCACGGGCATTAGGGGTCAGGTTCAATCGGCAATTTCACAGGGGACGGCTCAGCTCGTCCTTCTCCCGCAAAGGGACTGCTACGTAGCTCCCCTCCCCCTTGCGGGGAGGGGTTGGGGGTGGGGGTGCGAGCACCGCTTCGGCCGTTTTGTCCGAGGACTTATGCAGTAAAATCAACAGCGATTGTGCTGAGACCCCCATCCCCAACCCTTCCCCGCAAGGGGGAAGGGGGCTTTCAGGGCGACCCGTCGAGTTTCGCAACAGGCCCGCAAGGGGAGAAGGGCGACCTGAGCCGTCCCCACTGAAATTGCTGAATGAGTCTGAATCCTAAGGCCCGAGCGCCGCCCATGGCTTGACTCCAATTCTATAATTCCATAAGCATCGAAATATGGAATCTTCAATCGCCCTGAAACGCCTCTCCGCCTTGGCCCAGGAAGGCCGGTTGGAGGTCTTCCGCCTGTTGGTCAGGGCCGGCCCGGGCGGGATGGCGGCGGGCGACATCGCCCGGGCCGCCGCGGTTCCCGCCAACACCCTGTCGGCCCAGCTCACCATCCTGGCCAACGCCGGCCTGGTCACCTCCCGCCGCGACGGCCGCTCGATCATCTACGCCGCCGACTATGACGGCATGAGCGGCCTGCTGGTCTATCTGATGGAGGACTGTTGCCAGGGCCGTCCCGAGGTTTGCGCGCCCATCAACCGCGTGGTGGCCGAGGCCGCCTGCTGTTGACCGCCGCGGCAACCCGGCTGCCGCTGAGACGCAAGTGTCACGGTCGCCGGGATAGTCTGTTGCCGGCCAATTCAAACATCGGGAAACGCGCTAATGACTGAGACGCCCCTGCTCAACGTCCTCTTCCTCTGCACCGGCAATTCGGCGCGCTCGATCATGGCCGAGGCGATCATGAACCGCGTCGGCGGCGCGCGGTTTCACGCCTGGTCCGCCGGTTCCATGCCCACGGGCGTGGTCAATCCCCACGCCCTCGACCTGCTGAAAAGCCAGAACTTCCGCACCGAGGGCTTTCGCTCCAAGTCCTGGGAGGAGTTCTCCGGCCCCGACGCGCCCCAGCTCGATTTCGTCTTCACCGTCTGTGACAATGCCGCCGGCGAGGTCTGCCCGGTGTGGCCGGGCCAGCCGATGACGGCCCACTGGGGCATTCCCGACCCGGCCGCCGCCACCGGCAGCGACGCGGAGATCGGCCTGGCCTTCGCCGAGGCCTATCGCCAACTGAACAACCGCATCAGCCTGTTCGTGAACCTGCCCATGGAGTCCCTGGACCGGCTGTCGCTGCAGCGGCGGATGGACGAGATCGGCCAAACGGACCACGCCAAGTCGGACCGCGCCAAAGCGGACGGCCACGCATGAGCCTGACGCGCCGTCTGGCGGCGGAGCTTCTGGGGACCCTGCTGCTGCTGGCGACGGTGATCGGCTCGGGAATCATGGGCGAGCGCCTGGCGGGCGGCAATGTGGCCATCGCCCTGCTGGGCAACACCGTGGCCACCGGCGCCATGCTGGTGGTGCTGATCACGGTGTTTGGTCCGATCTCAGGCGCGCACTTCAATCCCGCCGTGACCCTGGTGGAGGCCCTGCGGCGGCGGATCGGCTGGCGCGCGGGCCTGGCCTACCTGGCCGCCCAGGTCGTCGGCGCCGTGCTGGGGGTATGGACCGCCCACCTGATGTTCGGCGAGCTGGTGCTGCAGGTCTCGCTCAAGCTGCGCGACGGCCCGGCCCAGGCCTTCTCCGAATTCGTCGCCACCTTCGGCCTAGTGGCGGCGATCCTGGGGTCTTCGCGGTTCGAGCCGAGGGCGACGCCGGCCGTGGTCGGCCTCTACATCACCGCCGCCTATTGGTTCACCGCCTCGACCTCCTTCGCCAACCCCGCCGTGACCGTGGCGCGCAGCCTCAGCAACACCTTCGCCGGCATCGCGCCCACCTCCGCGCCCGCCTTCATCGTCGCCCAGGTGGCCGGCGCCGTAGCGGCTTGGGCGGTGTTCGGCTGGCTGCTGGCCGGGACGCCGGCGCCGTCAGCCCAGCCGTCCGGGCAGATCACGCGCCAGGACGGGGAATAGGACGGGCTCCGCCGGCGGCTCGTCGTCCTGGCTGAGCGCCAGGCTCCACCAGCCCACGTCCCGCCAGGCGCCCAGCTTGAAGCCGACATCGGGATAGACGGCCATGGCCTCGAACCCCATTGCCTCATGCAGCCCGACGCTGGCGGCGTTGGGCAGGGCGATGCCCGCGAACGCCCGGCGGAACCCCTGCCGGCGGAGCAGGGGCAGCATAACGCCGTACAGCCGCCGGCCCAGCCCTTGCCCCCGCGCGGCCTGCGCCAGATAGGCCGAGACATTGACGCTCCAGCGATAGGCGCCGCGCTCCTGGTGCTTCGAGGCATAGGCATAGCCCAGCACTTGGCCGTCCGCGTCCTCGGCGACGAGCCAGGGATGGGTCGCCAACGTCGAGGCGATCCGCCGCGCCATCTCCTCGCCGTTGGGCGGTTCGGTCTCGAAAGAGATGGCGGTGTCGCGGACGATGGGGGCGTAGATGGCGGCGATGACGGCGGCGTCTTCGGCGCGTGCGACACGAACCGCGATGGGCTGCTGGCTCATGAACCCCGCCTGGCCGATCTGCTCGACGCCCTGTTGTCGCCCGATCCCGCACTCTTGCCAGGACGCCAGCAAAAAGTCAGGCCCGTTCCTTGACGTCCTTATAAATGTTCCCTATATGTTCTGGTTGGTTCGAAAACCACTTCAGGCCGTCCCCATGATCCACCGCCACGCCATCGCCATCGCCGCCGGCCCACAATCCAGGCCCCCGCCACCGTAAAATACGGTGATTTACGGTGGATCGGGCCCTAGGCCCGTTCCTTGGTCCGCTCGAATCCGACCTTCGGGAAGCGTTCGGTGACGTAGCCGATGTCCCAGGCCGATTTGGCCAGGTAGACGGGCTGTTCGTCGATGTCGGCGGCCATGGAGGTGCGGTGCTTGGAGGCGAAGTCCTCGATGTCCGCCTTGGCGCCGCTCAGCCAGCGGGCCTCCGCGAAGGGGGCGGACTCGAAGACCACGTCCAGGGCGTATTCGCCCCCTAGCCGGTCGGCCATGACCTCGAACTGCAGCTGGCCCACGGCGCCGACGATGAAGTCGGCCCCGAACGCCGGGCGGAACAGCTGGGTGACGCCTTCCTCGGCCAGGCCCTCCAGAGCCTTCTTCAGGTGCTTGGCCTTCAGCGGGTCCTTGACCCGCACCCGGCGCAGGATTTCCGGGGCGAAGTTGGGCAGGCCGGCGAAGCGCAGGGCGCCGGTCTCCGACAGGCTGTCGCCCACCCGCAGCACCCCGTGGTTGGGGATGCCGATGACGTCGCCGGCGAAGGCTTCCTCGGCCAGTTCGCGGTCGGAGGCGAAGAACATGATCGGGGCGTTGACGCTCATCTGCCGGCCGGTGTTCTGGACCTTGACCTTCATGCCCCGCTGGAACCGGCCCGAAGTCATGCGCACGAAGGCGATGCGGTCGCGGTGGTTGGGGTCCATGTTCGCCTGGATCTTGAACACGAAGCCGCTGACCTCCGGGTCGCCGGGGGCCACGTGGGTGACCTCACCGCCGCGGGTGGCGGCCACGGCCTTGGGCGGCGGAGCATAGGCGCCCAGGCCCTCCAGCAACTGGTCGACGCCGAAGTGGCGCAGGGCCGAGCCGAAGAACACCGGCGTCATGTGCCCTTCCAGGAAACTCTTCGGGTCGAAGGGCTTGGACGCCTCCGTCACCAGCATGGCGCCTTCCTCCATCTCGCCCTGCTCGTCGGGGTCGAGGAAGGTGACGATGGCGTTGGAGTTGGCGGCGATGGCGGCGGGGTGGTCGCTGCTGTGGCGCTGGAAGGGCAGGAACTGTTTGCGGCGCAGGTCGACCATGCCTTTGAATCGGCTGCCCGACCCGGCGGGCCAGTACAGCGGCGCCGGGTCCAGGGCCAGTTTGGTGGCGATCTCGTCCAACAGTTCGAAGGGGTCCTGCGCTTCCCGGTCCATCTTGTTGATGAAGGTGACGATGGGGATGTCGCGCAGGCGGCAGACCTCGAACAGCTTCAGGGTCTGCGGCTCGATCCCCTTGGCCGCGTCCAGCACCATCACCGCGGCGTCGGCGGCGGTCAGCGTGCGATAGGTGTCCTCGCTGAAGTCCTCGTGCCCCGGCGTGTCCAGCAGGTTGAACATCAGTCCGGCGTGGTCGAAGGTCATCACGCTGGCGCTGACACTGATGCCGC
>DASVMY010000003.1:0-10857 GCA_036384135.1 Caulobacteraceae bacterium
GCGTGGACTACCAGGGTATCTAATCCTGTTTGCTCCCCACGCTTTCGCGCCTCAGCGTCAGTAACGGGCCAGTGTGTCGCCTTCGCCACTGGTGTTCTTCCGAATATCTACGAATTTCACCTCTACACTCGGAGTTCCACACACCTCTCCCGTACTCAAGATAGCCAGTATCAAAGGCAGTTCCAAGGTTGAGCCCTGGGCTTTTACCTCTGACTAAACTATCCGCCTACGCGCCCTTTACGCCCAGTAATTCCGAGCAACGCTAGCCCCCTTCGTATTACCGCGGCTGCTGGCACGAAGTTAGCCGGGGCTTCTTCTCCGGGTACCGTCATTATCGTCCCCGGTGAAAGAATTTTACAATCCTAAGACCTTCATCATTCACGCGGCATGGCTGCGTCAGGCTTTCGCCCATTGCGCAAGATTCCCTACTGCTGCCTCCCGTAGGAGTCTGGGCCGTGTCTCAGTCCCAGTGTGGCTGATCATCCTCTCAGACCAGCTACTGATCGTCGCCTTGGTGAGCCTTTACCTCACCAACTAGCTAATCAGACGCGGGCCGCTCCAATGGCGATAAATCTTTCCCCCGAAGGGCACATCCGGTATTAGCTCAAGTTTCCCTGAGTTGTTCCGAACCAAAGGGCACGTTCCCACGTGTTACTCACCCGTCCGCCACTAATCCCGAAGGATCCGTTCGACTTGCATGTATTAGGCCTGCCGCCAGCGTTCGCTCTGAGCCAGGATCAAACTCTCAAGTTGAGTTGACGTTCTGACCGATTTGCTCACCGACCGGGCAGGTCAGTGAAGCGCTCGTTGCGTTAGTCTATTGACGAGTTCCCAAAACCATCCACCGCCGCCCAAGGGCTGCGTTTGATGGCCATGGTATTGTCTTCAAGAGACCGCGTTTGTCAGCGTCGATTGACAACCCCGAAGGGTCATCGCCAGGACGCCGCCGCCTGCGTTTCTCTTTCCAAATCAACGATGTCAAAGACCCGACCGGCTTGCCGGCCCCACCGTTTAGCGCCCGGTGGCGGCGAGGAGCGGCGTATCTAGTCGCCCCGTTTTTCTCTGTCAACCGCCTTGCGAACCTTTTTGAGGAAGCCTCAATCAGAGCGCAAAAAACACCTCGGGGCCGCCGGGGCTGACCCCAAAAGTTCCGAAGCGAGTCGTTTGAAGGTGCGGAACCTAGTTGAAGCAGTCTCGAATTGCAAGGACCAATTGGCCTTGGTTCCGAATGCTTCAGGGCGCCGCCCCGTGCTTGGCTGGTTCTCTGAAGCGGTCTCGAAAACCTTGGCCGGTAAGCCTTGGTTCCGAGTGCTTCAGGGCGCCGCCCCAAGCGAGGCGCGGTATCTATCGATGGGTTCGGGGCGGCGCAAGCCTTGTCCGGAGGATTCATGATGGTTTTTGGACGACCGCCGTTCTGCCAGAGTACGTCCGGCGAGCCTCCGCCTTTGCCCAGCCCCGGATCAAGCCGATAATGCCCGCATGACAGATATTGAGGAGCCGCTGTACGGCGGGCTCGAAAATGGCCGCGTCGTTCGCGTGGGCGATACTGTGCGCCGCCCGGCGGGCGCTTGGACGGCAACGACTCAGGCCCTGCTGAAACACCTGGCGGGCAAGGGCTTCCCCTCCCCTCGCCCGCCAGGCTTGGAAGAGAAGGGGGGCCTGGACGAAAAGGGCCGCGAGATCCTCAGCTTCCTGCCCGGACGCGCGGGTTTATGGCCATGGCCTCCGGCCCTGCTGGCCGAGTCGGGCCCGCGGCAGGTGGGGAGGTTGCTGAAGGCCTATCACCAGGCGGTCGCCGATTTCGCGCCGCCGGCCCCGGCCGTGTGGCGCCACGGGCCACAGGACCTCGCGCCAGGCCAGATCGTGCTGCACGGCGACTTTGGCCCCTACAACCTGGTCTGGACCGGCGAGTCGCCGCTCGCCACCCTTAGCGGGGTGATCGATTTCGAGCTGGCCCGGCCCGGCGATGCTCTGGAAGACGCCGCCTTCGCCGCCATCCGGGTGGCCCACCTTCGCCCCGACGCCACGGCCGCCAAGGTCGGCTTCGCCACGATTCCCGATCGCCAGGCCCGTCTGGCCGCCTTCGCTGAAGGATATGGCTGCGCGCCGGGCGACCTGCTGGCTAACATCATCCCCACCCAGGAAGACGAACTGCGACGCATCATCCTATGGGGCGGCGAAGGGCGCGAACCTTGGGCCACGTTCCTTCGCAAGGGCTTGGCTGGGGAGGCGCGGGCCGAACTGGCCTGGATGGAAGACAACCTGGGCGGACTGGCCGCGGGGCGACCGAGCTTGCATCCCCGCCCCCGCACTCCATAAAGAGGGCAAGAGGAGACCTCGACCAAGATGCTGTCCAGCAAGGCGCGCTATGCCTTGCGCGCCCTGGTGGAACTGGCGCGCGAACCCGAAGTCCAGATCACCGCCGGTGAACTGGCCCTGCGCGCCGATGCGCCGCGCAAGTTTCTGGAGGCGATCCTGCTGGAGCTGGCGCGGCGGCGCATCGTGATCAGCCGGCGCGGCAAGTTCGGCGGCTACACCCTGGCCCGCGGGGCCGAGAGCATCAGCTTCGCCGAGGTGATCCGGGTGCTGGACGGGCCCTTGGCCCTAGCGCCCTGCGTTTCGCGCCTCTCGTTCCGCAAGTGCGACGATTGCCCCGATCTGGTGACGTGCTCGATCCGCGAGGCTCTACTGCGCGCCCGCGACGCCACGGCCGAAGTGCTGGAGGGCTACAGCCTGGCCGAGGCCGCGGCGGGACATGGCGCCGAACTGTTCCACGACAGCCAGTCGGAATAGGGGCGGCCGGCTCTCACCCCGCCGCGATGTAGGCCTTCAGCCCGTCCGCCTCGGCCACCGCCTCGGCGATCTTGGTCTTCACCAGGTCGCCGATGGAGACGATGCCCATCAGACGCTGGCTCTTGCACACCGGCAGGTGGCGGATGCGGCGGTCGGTCATCCGGCTCATCAGCGAATCCACCGTCTCGCTCGGCTCGGCGAAGACCACGTCGCGGGTCATGCACACGGAGATCGGCTTCTCCAGTCCCGACGCGCCTTGTTCAGCCACGATGCGGACGATGTCGCGTTCTGAGACGATGCCCACGACACTATGGTCGGGATCCACCACCACCATGGCGCCGACGTGGCGGCTGTGCAGCAGGGCGGCGACGGCGGACACGGACTCGCCGGGCGACACGGTGAACACCAGGTCGCCCTTTTCCTTCAAAATCTGGGACACAAGCATAGCGGTTGTCCTCCCTTGTTCCCTTTAAGGACCGAGGTTCCGCCGAAAGCGCCTCCATATCAAGGCGCTAATGCGTGATCGCCGTCGGGGCGCCCCGCCAGCCGGATGAACACCCCGATCAGCAGAAGGCCGGCGAAGTAGCCGATGATGTGCGCCTGCCAGGCCACCGGCCCGCCGCCGGCGCCGGGGGTGAGGCCGGTAAGGCCGAACACCGCATTGATGATGATCCATCCAACGGTCATCCGCATCACCGTCCCGCCGAACAGGGCGCCCAGGCGGCCGCGGCCCTGCATGATCCGCGTCGTCGCGCCGACAAGACCCGACGCGGCGCCCGAGCACCCCACCAGCGCCCAGTTCGACGACCCCGCGACGGGGATGAACCCCAGCGCCGCCACCACGCCGCAGACCACGAAGAAGAGCAGGAAGGCGCTGGCGTCCCGCCAACCCGGGACTCCCTCCCCCATCAGCCGCGCCACCGGCGCGCCGAAGGCCAGGGTGGCCGCCACATTGAAGAGCAGGTGCAGCCAGCCGACATGCACGAACTGGTAGGTGAGCAGCCCCAGCCACCGGTGCGCCGCCAGGTCCTCGGCGGTGAAGGCGAACGGATCGGGGGGAAGGCGCAGCATGACCCTGGCTAAGTGTAGTCCCGCCAGCATCGTCACCAGCGCCACCACCGGCCAGGGCGCGTTGAAGAAAGGTTCGCCGGCGCGGGGAACCGCCCCGCCGATCCGCTGATCATCGTTCATCTGCTGGTCCAAACCGACCCCGCCTTAACCAATTCAAGAGACCCTTGCCGTTAGGTCGCGTGGAGTTCCTGCCGAGGCCCGGCCTTTCAGGCGGCGTGGCGCGCCGGCGCCCGGATTGCGACACCTTGAAACGGCCTTGAGCCTTGAAGCCGCCGCAAGCAAAGATCAAGGTCCGCCGCCTTCCAGAGCGGATCGGCTAGATAGAGACAGATAAACATGGTTCGACTCTCCCGCGCGGCGGCCGCCTTTGTCGTCGCCCTAGGGATTTCCGGCATCGGCCTTTCGGGCGCCGGCGCCTTTGGCCTTCCCAAGCTGGACAAGCCCGCCGCGGAAACCTCCATCGAGGCGCCGCTGCGACTGAAGACCGGCGAGTGGCCCCAGGCCCATTCGGACCTTCCGCCCGACCCCGCGATCCGCTTCGGCGCCCTGCCCAACGGAATGCGCTACGCGATCATGAAGAACGCCACCCCGCCCGGCCAGGCGTCCCTGCGGCTGCACATCGACGCCGGTTCGATGATGGAGGCCGACAACCAGCAGGGCCTGGCCCACTTCCTGGAGCACATGGCCTTCCGCGGCTCCAAGAACGTCCCCGATGGGGAGATGATCAAGATCCTGGAGCGCCACGGCCTGGCCTTCGGCGCCGACACCAACGCCCAGACCGATTTCGATGGCACGGTCTACAAGCTGGACCTGCCCAAGACCGACGACGACACGGTCGACACCTCGCTGATGCTGCTGCGCGAGGTGGCCGGCAACCTGGCGCTGGAACAGGCCCACATCAACGAAGAGCGCGGCGTCGTGCTTTCCGAGGAACGCCTGCGCGACACCCCCTTCTATCGCATCTTCAAGGACCGCCTGGGCTTCTTCCTGGCCGGCCAGCGGCCGCCCCAGCGCCTGCCCATCGGCAAGGTCGAGGTGATCCAGAACGCCCAGCGCGCCCAGATCGCCGACTTCTACAACCAGTACTACCGGCCGGAGCGCGCCACCCTGGTGGCGGTCGGCGACTTCGACGTCGACGCCATGGAGGCCAGGATCAAGGCCAAGTTCTCCGACTGGAAGGGCCAAGGTGCGCCAGGCGCCGATCCCGACCTTGGTATCGTGGCCAAGCGGACGTTGCAGACGCGTCTGTCGGTGGAGGCCGGCGCCCCGACCACCATCCAGATGGCCTGGATGTCGCCTCCCGATCTCGGGCCAGACGACTCCGCCCAGCGCCGGCGAGAGCTGATCGAGCGCCTGGGCTTCTCGGTCCTTAACCGGCGCCTGGGCACCCTGGCGCGGGGCGACAATCCGCCCTTCATCAGCGCCGGGGGCTTCCGCGCCGACCAGTACCGCGCCGCCCGCATCACGGTCCTGTCGGTGACCGCCCAGAACAACGGCTGGCAAACCGCCATGGCCGTCGCTGATCAGGAACAGCGTCGCGCCGCGCGGTTCGGTGTGCGGCCTGACGAACTGGCACGCGAAATCTCCGAATATGAGGCGGCCCTGAAGCAGGCTGTCGCCGAGACCTCCACCCGCGTCACGCCCCGCCTGGCCGACGAGATCGACTCCACCACCAGCCAGCGCGACGTCCAGACCAGCCCCGCCGAGGATCTGGCCTTCTTCGACTCCACCGTGAAGGGCCTCACCGCAGAACAGGTGTCGGCGGCGCTGAAGGCCGCGTTCGAGGGCAATGGCCCGCTGATCTCCGTCTCCTCACCCGCCGCCATCGACGGCGGCCCCGGCGCCATCCAGACCGCCTACAACACCGCCCACGCCAAGGAGGTCACCGCGCCGGTGGCCGAGGCGTCGCTGACCTGGCCCTATGCGGACTTTGGCGCGCCCGGCAAGGTCGCGCAGCAGCGCGAGGTCGCCGACCTCGACACCGTCTTCGTGCGCTTCGAGAATGGCGTGCGGCTGACCGTCAAGCCGACCAAGTTCCGCGACGACCAGGTGCTGGTGAAGGTGCGCGTGGGCTCGGGCCTGCAGGGCCTGTCGCCCAGCCGCCAAAGCCTGGCCTGGGCCGGCTACGCCTTCATCGAAGGCGGCCTGAAGAAGATCAGCGCCAACGACGCAGAGCGCGTGCTGGCCTCCAGCGTCTATGGCGCCGACTACCGCATCGAGGACGACGCCAATGTCCTCTCCGGCGCTACCCGCCGCGACGACCTGGACACCCAGATGCAGGTCCTGGCCGCCTACGTCTCCGAGCCCGGCTGGCGGCCCGAAGCCCTGCAGCGGATGAAGACCTACACTGCCACCTTGCTGGACCAGTACGGCGCCACAGACTCCGGCGTCCTGGGCCGCGACCTGCCCGGCCTGATGCACGCCGGCGACCGTCGCTGGACCTTCCCGACCCGCGACGACATTAGCGCTGCCGACCTGGAGGCCCTGAAGGCCCAGATGGCCACGGTCACCACCGGCCCGATCGAGGTGGTGGTGGTGGGCGATGTCACGGTGGACAAGGTCGTCGCCGCCGTGGCGGCCACCTTCGGCGCCCTACCGCCCCGCCCGTCCGCCGGCGCCCCCGATCCAGCCACCACCGTCAGCTTCCCGGCTCCCAACGCCCAGCCGCTGATGCTCACCCACCACGGCCGCGCCGATCAGGCGCTGGGCTATACCGCCTGGCGCACCAACGACTTCTTCGCCGACCCACAGGCGGCGCGGAACGTCTCGATCCTGGGCGAGGTGATGCAGTTGCAGCTGCTTAAGACCTTCCGCGAGGAACAGGGCGTCACCTATTCGCCCCAGGTCGGCTACAGCTCCAGCATGACCTGGCGCGGCTGGGGGTATCTGAGCGCCAGCGTCGAGGTGCCGCCGGCCAAGCTGGCCTCCTTCTTCACCGACGTGAACAAGATCGCCGCCGACCTGCGCGACCACGAGGTTACGCCCGACCTGCTGGAACGGGCCAAGAAGCCGCGTATCGAAGAGGCGGAAAAGGCCCGCGCGACCAACGGCTACTGGCTGAACGCTCTGTCCGGCGCCCAGGGCGACCCCCGCCGCCTCGACGCCATCCGCTCGGAACTGCCCGGCATGGAGCGCGTCACCGCCGACGACGTCCGCAAGGCCGCCCAACAATACCTGCGCGACGACGCCCAGTGGAAGCTGGAGGTCACCCCGGCGGGGTCATAGGCGAGGCTGATTTTCTTCCCCCAACCCCGGCGAATGGCCGGGGGAAGAGAAGGCCGTTGCCCCCTTCTTTCATTTGGCGTTTCCTTCGGGTCTCCGTAGGCGCTGGCGTCGATGAAGCTGTTCCTCCTTACCCTCGTCGCCGGCGCCATCGGGGCGGGCCAGCATAACCTGCAGGCGGCCCGCGCCGCCGAGCAGCAGGGCCAGTACGAGGCCGCCCTGCCCCTGATCGAATCGGCCCTCGCCTCCGGCGATCTAGGCCCCGCAGAGCAGGCCAACGCCCTGACCCTGCGCGCCCAGGCCGAGCTGGCGCTTGGCAAGCCTGACACTGCCCTGGCCGACTATGGCCGCGCCATCGCCGCCGACCCCGCCTCGTCCGACGCCTTGGTCGCCCGCGGTGTCTTCTACGACCAGACCGGCGAGTTCGACCTGGCCCTCGCCGACCTGGATGCGGCCATCGCCCTGACGCCCCAGAGCGAGTTCGCCCACTTCGACCGGGCGGTGGCGCTCAGTCACAAGACCCGCTTCGCCGAGGCGGTGGTGGAGTTCAGCAAGGCCATCGCCATCAATCCGGACGACCCTGACGCCCGCCTCCAGCGCGGTGTCGCCATGGTGCTGAACAACAAGCTCGACTTCGCCATCGCCGACTTCACCGCCGCCATCAAGCTGGCCCCGGAGACGCCCGAGGCCTGGTACCAACGCGGCTACGCCCACCGCCTCAAGGGTGAGTACGCCCTGGCCATCGCAGACCAGAACCAGGCCATCCGGCTGAGACCCGACTACGGCGACGCCCTGCTGGACCGCGCCATGGCTAAGCTGAGACTCGACCGCTACGACGACGCCCTGCCCGATTACGACGCGGCGGTGCGACTGGCGCCCCAGGACCCGGGCCCCTACGCCGAGCGCGGCCTGCTGTACGCGGCCAAGGGCGACACCGCCGGCGCTATCGCCAACTATGACGCGGCCCTGAAGCTGAGGCCCGACGACGCCAGCACCCTGCAACTGCGCGGCCGCGCTCACGTCCAGGTCAAGGACTACCCCGCCGCCCTCGCCGACTTCGACGCAGCCGCCAAGCTGGATCCAACCGACGCCTATACCCCGCTCTATCGCGGCGAGGCCCTGGTGGCGAAGGGGGACATGGCCGGCGCCATCGCCGCCTTCGACGCGGCTCTGAAAGTCGATCCGCGCTTCCACGACGCCCTGATCGACCGCGCCCAGGCCCAGGGCGACCTTGGCCACTACGACCTGGCCCTGGCCGACTTCGCCACCGCAATCAAACTGGACCCCAAAGACGACGAGACTTTCGTCGATCGCGGCCTGATCAACGACGCTAGGGGCGACCGCGCCGCCGCCGTGGCCGACTACACAGCCGCCATCGCGCTCAATCCCCGTGGCGCGGTGGCCTGGCTCAACCGCGCCGTGGCGTGGGCGGGGCTGGGCAAACTGGACAAGGCCCTGGCGGACTACAACCAGGCCATCCGCCTGGCGCCGAAAGACGGCCTCGCCTTCCGCGACCGCGCGCTGGCCCGCGCCGCCAAGGGCGACCGGAAGGGGGCGCTGGACGACCTGGCCCAGGCCATCACCCTCAGCCCCAATACCGCGGTCACCTACGTCAACCGCGGCGGCCTGCGCTTGGAGGCTGGCGACTTCGACGGCGCCATCGGCGACTTCTCCGCCGCCTTGGTGCTGGGGCCGAACGATGCCGACACCTGGGTCGACCGCGGCATCGCCTACCAGCGCAAGGGCGACTGGGCCCGGTCCATTGTCGATTTCAACGAAGCCATCACCAGGCGCGATCCGTTCACGACAGCCTATCTGCGGCGCGCCTGGTCCAGGCGGGAGCTGCGCCACCCCGCCGAGGCCTTGGCCGACTACGACGCCGCCCTGCGCGCCGATCCCAAGCTCGGTGAGGCCCTGAACGGCCGTGGCGAGGCGCGGATTGAAGCCGGCGACGCGATTGGCGCCCTCGCCGACTTCAACGCCGCCATCGCGCTCAGTCCCAAGGACGCCCAGGCCTTCATCGACCGCGGACAGACCTATGCCCGCCTGGGCCAACCCGAACAGGCCCTGGCCGACCTGTCGACGGCCCTGACCCTGTCGCCGGACTACGCCTTCGGCTACGCCATGCGCGGCAGCCTCTACCGCGAGCAGGGCGACTATCCCCACGCCGTCGCCGACTACGACCGGGCGGTGAAGCTGAAGCCCCAGGAAGCGGAGTACCGGGTGTGGCGGGGGCTGGCGCTATCCTACCAGGGCGACCAACGCGCCGCCCTGGCCGACTTCGACGCGGCCATCAGGCTGAAGGACGATGACGCGGAAGCCTATGCTGACCGCGCGTCCGTGCAACTGGGCAAGGGCGCCTACGACGCCGCGTTGTCGGACTACGCCTCCGCCCTCAGGCTCAACCCCGGCGACGCCGGCAGCTACTTCGGGCGCGGCGCGACCTATTTCGTCATGGGCGCCTACGACAAGGCCGGGCGCGACCTCGACCGCGCCCTGGAGTTGGACCCCAGCCAGTCCTATGCGGTGCTGTGGCGGCGCTTGGCGGGTGTGCGCGGCGCCCAGGCGCCCGACTCCCAGGCAACCGATTCCCAGACCATGGCCCACCAGGCCGGGGCGGTGGACCTGGCCGCCTGGCCCGGACCGATGATCAGCTTCTACCTCGGCAAGATCCCTGAGACCGAGGCCGTCGGCGCCGCCGCCACGGCCCAGGCCAAGGACGCCCGCAGCGAAACCTGCGAAGCCAGCTTCTACCTAGGCGAGGACCGCCTGACCAAGGGCCGGCGCGACGAGGCCCGGCCCTTCCTGCAGGCCGCCGTCAAATCCTGCCCCAGCGCCTTCTTCGAAGCCGCCGCGGCGCGCGCGGAGCTCAAGCGCCTGGCGAAGTAGAAGGCGCAAGGCCCCAGAATGAAGGAAGGGGCGCTCCCCCCCGGAAACGCCCCTTCCAAAGCGATCAGCCCGAAGGCGTTCGCTAACTCATGGCCCCGTCAGTAGGCGGCGCCCTCCTCGCGGTAGGCCGCGGGACACTCGGTATACATGATGGCCAGGACATTGATCCCGGCGCCAAAGCGACGCAGCAGGGTCGTCCTGGCGGACATGGACGGCTCCTTCGAATTCACCAAAACCAGCCGCGCGTCGCCCCGGGAGTGTCCCGTTTTGGAGCATTGCGCACCTGGCCCGAGCCTTCCCTGCAACCCTCGTGCGGCCGCTTTGGGCCGAGGGCGTGGGACGACGTCGATGTTCCATTCCAACACGGAACTGTTGATAGACTATTGGCGCGGCAAGCGTGGCGACGATGTCTTGCCCGCGCGCACCGATATTGATCCGGCGCAATTCGCCCATCTTCTGCCCCAGACCTTCATCATCGGTCGACTGGGACCTGGCGTTTACCCCATTCGTCTGGCCGGGGAGTTCGTGGTCGACCTGCACGGCCGCGGCCTGCGCGGCGACAACATTCTGAATCTGTGGTCGCGGTTGCACCGGGTGGAGCTGCAAAGCGCCCTGGAAGGGGCCCTGCGCGATCCCACGCCCCTGGTGGTCAGCGCCGAGGGCCGCACCGACGAGGGCCTGGGCCCCCGCTTCGAGATCCTGTTTGCCCCTCTGTCGGGCCCCACCGGCCGCCCCGACCGCCTCATCGGCCTCTACCAGCCGACCTCAGCCATCCACACCCTGGGCGGCCGCGCCGTGCGGGAGCTGCTGATCCGCGCTGTGGGCGGCGCCGATCTGCGCGCCACGCCCCGGCTGCGGCTGGCGGCGCTGGACGGCCGGCGG
>DASVMY010000004.1:0-2469 GCA_036384135.1 Caulobacteraceae bacterium
GGGCGGCCGCGGCGGCGGGCTGACCCTGCAGACCCTCCACATCGCGACGGATGATGCGGCCATGCGGTCCCGAGCCCAAGACCTTCGCCAGGTCGACATTGGCCTGCTGCGCCAGGCGCCGGGCCAGCGGGCTGGCGAAGAGGCGTTCGCTGTCTTTCGCCGTCGTCGCCGGATGAGGCTGCTCCCCTCCCCCTTGCGGGGAGGGGGAAGGGGGTGGGGGTGTCGGCTGAGCGCCGGCGGGTTTGGCCTGGGCGGCCGGCGCCTTTTCCGGCGCGGACGGCGTATCACCCCCACCCCCGGCCCCTCCCCGCAAGGGGGAGGGGGGGGGCGATGCGGCGCTGGCCGCCTCGCCCTCGCCTTTCAACTTGGCGATGGGGGTGTTGACCTTGACCTCCTCGGTCCCTTCCGGGATCAGCAGGGACTCGACCACGCCTTCGTCGACGGCTTCCACCTCCATGGTCGCCTTGTCGGTCTCGATCTCGGCGATGACATCGCCGCTCTTGACGGTGTCGCCCACCTTCACATGCCACTTGGCGAGGGTCCCCTCCTCCATGGTGGGCGACAGCGCCGGCATCAGGATATCGACGCTCAAGGGCGCATCTCCAGGGTCACGGGAGTCCAGCGGGCCAGGCGGCGCGCGCGTTTCTCCTCAGGGGTTTCGGAGTCATAGACCATCGGTTCGGCCTGGCGATTGGCAAAGACGCCGATGTCGGCGGCCACGACGTTCAGCACCGCGACGCTGTCCATCACCGCCGCCATGTAGTCACCGCAGCCCTGGCAGATCAGGAAATCGGCTGAACGGCCCGCAAAGCGGTAGCGCCGCGTGGCGCCCTCGGCGAAGGCCAGGCCCAGGTGGCCGGCCGGGGCGCTCACTGTCCGGGCGCCGTGCCGCCGGCAGAAGCCGCACTGGCAGGCGCGGACCTGCAGGGCGGCCGGATCGGCTGTGTCGAACGCCGCGATGAACGCCCCGCAATGGCAGGCGCCGGTGAGGCGGGTCATGACGCCTCCCGCGAGAGGTGCGCCAGGGTGTCGGCGTGGAGCTCCCAGTTGCGGCCGTCGAAGGGCTCGACGGTGATGTTCAATCCGGCGGTGTCGTCCAGGCAACGGGCGTTGACCGACCAGCCGTCCGGGTTGGACCTGGGCCGGTAGAAAGCCTTGACCCCACAGGTGGAGCAGAAGGTGTGCCGCGCAGTGTGGGTGTTGAAGGTGTAGGTCGTCAGCCGCTCGGCGCCCTGGGTGATCCGGAACCGGCTCTCGGGCACGATCACATGGATGAAGCCCGTCTTGGCGCAAACCGAACAGTTGCAGGTCTGGGCCTCGACCTGCTCGCCGGTCAAGACCTCGAACCGCACGCCGCCGCAGTGGCAGCCGCCGGCGCGCCAGGAGAAGCCGTCCGCGCTCATCGGTAGCAGACCGCCTTGGCCGCCTTCACGATCTTGTCCACCGACGGCAGGCTCAGCGCCTCCAGATTGGCGGCGTAGGGCAGCGGCACGTCTTCCTGGTGCACCCGGGCTGGCGGGGCGTCCAGGTAGTCGAAGGCGTGCTCGACCACGCGGGCGGCGATCTCGGCGCCGATGCCCATGGGGCCCCAGCCCTCCTCGACGGTGACAATGCGGTTGGTCTTCTTGACGCTCTCGACGATGGTCTCGTGGTCCATGGGGCGAATGGTGCGCAGGTCGATGACCTCCGCCTCGATGCCGTCCTTGGCCAGGATTTCGGCGGCCTCCAGGGCAAAGCCGACCATGCGCGAGTAGGTGACCAGGGTGACGTCGGCGCCCTGGCGGCGGACCTTGGCCTTACCGATGGGCACGACCCAGTCGTCGCTCTCCGGCACGTCGAACTCGTGGCCGTAGAGCATCTCGTGCTCGAGGAAGACCACCGGATTGGGGTCGCGGATGGCGGCCTTGAGCAGGCCCTTGGCGTCAGCGGCGTCATAGGGGGCGATGACCTTGAGGCCCGGCACATGGCCGTACCAGCAGGCGTAGTCCTGGCTGTGCTGGGCGCCCACGCGGGCGGCGGCGCCGTTGGGGCCGCGGAACACCACCGGGCAGCGGATCTGGCCGCCGGACATATAGAGGGTCTTCGCGGCAGAATTGATAATATGATCAATCGCTTGCATGGCGAAGTTGAAGGTCATGAACTCAATGATCGGCTTCAGCCCCGCCATGGCCGCACCGACGCCGAGGCCCGTGAAGCCATATTCGGTAATCGGAGTGTCGATCACCCGCCGCTCGCCGAACTCCTGCAGCAGGTCGCGGCTGACCTTGTAGGCGCCCTGGTACTGGGCGACCTCTTCGCCCATCAGGAACACGTCCGGATCGCGGCGCATCTCCTCGGCCATGGCGTCGCGCAGGGCGTCGCGGACCGTGGTCTTGTTGAGCTTGGCGCCGGTAGGGATTTCCGGGTCGGCGAGGGCCGGCCTGGGGGTGATCGGCGCGGCGGCTTGCGGCGCGGGCTTTTCGGCCTGAA
>DASVMY010000005.1:0-28409 GCA_036384135.1 Caulobacteraceae bacterium
CGCCAGCGCGCCGGCCGCCCCTGCGGCCCCGGCCGAAGTCGTGCACGCCGGCGAGGTGGTGAAGTCGCCCATGGTCGGCACCGTCTACCTGCAGCCCACCCCCGGCGCGGAACCCTTCGCCAAGGTCGGCGACCGGGTCGAGGAGGGCCAGACCCTGCTGATCATCGAAGCCATGAAGACCATGAACCCGATCCCCGCCCCCAAGGCCGGCAAGATCATCGAGTTCCTGGTCGGCGACTCTCAGCCCGTCGAGTTCGGCGAGCCCCTGGTGGTGATCGGCTAGAGCGGTGTTCGATAAAATCCTCATCGCCAACCGCGGCGAAATTGCCCTGCGCATCCACCGCGCCTGCAAGGAGATGGGCATCTCCACCGTCGCCGTGCATTCCGAGGCCGACACCAGCGCCATGCACGTGCGCCTGGCTGACGAGAGCGTCTGCATCGGCCCCGCCCCCGCGTCCAAGAGCTATCTCAACATCCCCTCGATCATCGCAGCCTGCGAGATCACCGGCGCCCAGGCCGTCCACCCCGGCTACGGCTTCCTGTCGGAGAACGCCCGCTTTGCCGAGATCGTGGCGGCGCACGGCTACACCTTCATCGGCCCCAAGCCCGAGCACATCCGGGTCATGGGCGACAAGATCGCCGCCAAGGCCGCGGTCAAGGCCGCCGGCATCCCCGTCGTTCCCGGCTCCGAAGGCGCCCTGCAGACCGAGGCCGAAGCCTTCGCCGCCGCCGAGGAGATCGGCTTCCCGGTCCTGATCAAGGCCGCCGCCGGCGGCGGCGGGCGCGGCATGAAGGTCGCCCGCACCCGCGAGGACCTGGCCGAGGCGGTAGCCACCGCCAAGGGCGAGGCCAAGGCGGCCTTCGGCGACGATGCGGTCTATATGGAGCGTTACCTCTCCACCCCCCGTCATATCGAGCTTCAGATTATCGCCGACGCCTTTGGCAATGTCTGCCACCTGGGCGAACGCGACTGCTCCCTGCAGCGGCGCCACCAGAAGGTGCTGGAGGAAGCCCCCTCCCCGGCCATCGACGCGCCCACCCGCGCCAGGATCGGCAAGGTCGTGGTCGACGCCATCAAGGCCATCGGCTACCTCGGCGTCGGCACTATCGAGTTCCTGTACGAGAACGGCGAGTTCTTCTTCATCGAGATGAATACCCGCCTGCAGGTGGAGCACCCGGTCACCGAGGCCATCACCGGCCAGGACTTGGTGGAATGGCAGCTGCGGGTAGCGTCGGGCGAGGCGCTGCCGCTGACCCAGGATCAGCTCAAGATCGACGGCCACGCCATTGAGGCGCGGCTGTATGCGGAGGACCCGGCCACCGGATTCTTGCCGTCCACCGGCCCGCTCACCTATTTCCGCATGCCGTCCGAGGTGCGGGTGGACGCCGGGGTGGAGCAGGGCGGTGAAATCTCGCCCTTCTACGATCCCATGATCGCCAAGCTGATCGCCCATGGCGCCACGCGCGACGAAGCGGCCCACCGGTTGGCTCAGGCCTGCCGGGAGGTTGAGGTGTGGCCGGTGAAGGCCAACGCCTACTTTCTGGCCAACTGCGCCAGTCATCCTGATTTCCTGGCCGCCATGCTGGATACGGACTTCATCAACGCACGGCTGGAGTCACTGATCGCCAAGCCGACGCCGTCGGTTCCGGCGGCGGCGGTGGCAGCCCTGGGCCGGCTGGAGTCCCAGGCGGCGGGCGAGGCGTGCTCGCCCTGGGTTTCCGACGTTGGAACGGTCGGCTTTCGCCTCAACCGGCCGGCCCGGTCGACGGCGACGGTGTTCGTGGATGGCTCCCCTGCGGAAGCTGCCATCGATCCGATGGCTTCGGGCGGCGTCGATCTCGGCGGGCCGGGCGAAGCGGTGCTGTTCGCCGACGGGACGGCCTTTTCCCTGACGCTGCGGCCCAAGGCGGGCGCCCATGCCGGGGCCGAAAGCGACGGCTCGATCCGCTCGCCGATGCCCGGCAAGATCGTTACCCTGGCGGCCCAGGTCGGGGCGTCGGTGGCCAGGGGCGCCCCGCTGGTAACCCTCGAAGCGATGAAGATGGAGCACGCGCTCACCGCGCCCTTCGACGGCACGGTGGCCGAGGTGGCGGTGAAGGTGGGGGATCAGGTGTCCGAGGGGGTGACGCTGATCCGGTTGGAGCCGGCATGACCTTAAGCCTGGTCAAGCTTTGCGTCGGCTGCGACACGGTCGAGGAATTGCTCGACTGGTGGAAGGCCGAGATCGGCGAGGACCAGCCGTGGAAGATGCGCACCCGCCAGACGCCCAAGCGGGCGGCGGAGCTGGTGGAGGGCGGCTCGCTCTACCGGGTCTACAAGGGCTTCATCCTGTCGCGGCAGAAGATCTGGGCCGTGGAGACCGTGGGCGCCGGCCCGGCCGCACGCTGTGAAGTGACCCTGGACCCCGACGTCATCCTGACCGTGCCCACGCCAAGGCGGGCGTTCCAGGGCTGGCGCTATCTGGAAGGCAAGGACGCGCCGGCGGACCTGGGGCCTATCGGCGGGGCCATGGAAGTGCCGATGGAACTGGCGCGGCAGCTGCGGGAGATCGGGGCCTGGTGAGGACCTAGATCGGCACGTTGTCCAGTAGCCGCGTGCGGCCCAGGCGGGCGGCGGTAAGCACCCGCGCGGGGGCGTCGATGGGGCCGGGGCCAAGGCGCTCCAGGTACTCGGCGCTGCGGACTTCCAGATAGTCGACACTGTCGAAGCCGGCGGCCAAGATGCTCTCGATGGCGGCGGTCTCGGCCTCGGAGACCGGGGCGCCCTTGGCCACCGCCTGGGCGCAGGCGCGCAGAGCGCGGATGAGGGCCGGAGCGATCTGGCGTTGCTCGGGGCTCAGGTAGGCGTTGCGCGAGGAGAGGGCCAGGCCGTCGTCTGCGCGGACGGTGGGGCCGCCGATGATCTCCACGGGCAGGTCGAGATCGCGGGTCAGGCGGCGGATCACCTGGAGCTGCTGGTAGTCCTTCTCGCCGAAGACGGCCACGTCCGGCGCGCACTGGGTCAGCAGCTTGGTGACCACGGTGGCGACGCCGCCGAAATGGTGCGGGCGGGCCGCGCCCTCCATGCCCTGGGAGACATTGGCGACGGTGACGGCGGTGGAAAAGCCCAGCGGGTACATCTCTTCGGCCGTCGGGGCATAGAGCAGCTCGCATCCCGCCTGGGCCAGGAGTTCCGCGTCCTGGGCCTCGTTGCGCGGATAGGCGTCGAAGTCCTCGGCGGGGGAGAACTGGGTGGGATTGACGAACAGGCTGGACACCACGTGATCGGCGTTGGCCTTGCCGATGCCCACCAGCGACAGGTGCCCCTGGTGCAGGGCGCCCATGGTCGGCGCCAGCGCTACGCGCTCGCCGGCCGCCCGCCAGGCTGCGACACGGGCGCGCAGATCAGCTCTCGAACGGACGATGGGAAGCGTGGGCATGAGGGCTTGGGTCCTTGTGCGACGCGGCTTATGGCCGAGGGCGGCGCGGCGGTCCAGCGGTGGTATGCTTAACGCCGCGTTGACGCCAGGGATGGGCGGGGTATCCACTGGCCGTGTAAACTGATTTGCGAAACTGATTTGCGAAACTGATTTGCCAACACCAACCTGGGGTGAGTGGGCTGTGTCCGACCGGCGCGTGATTGTCATCGGCAATGAGAAGGGCGGGGCGGGCAAATCCACCGTCGCCGTTCACCTAGCCACGGCCCTGATGCACGAGGGCGCAAGGGTGGCGGTGGTCGACCTGGACCTGCGCCAGCAGTCGTTCGGCCACTTTTTCGCCAATCGTAAGGCCTGGAGCGAGTCGGCGGGCGTGAACCTGCCGCATCCGGTGGTGGTCGCCCCGATCGCGGCCGAGGCGGATCTGGACGGCGTCATCGGCGGCGACGCCGACTTCGTGATCATCGACACGCCCGGCGCCGACACCGAGCTGTCGCGCGCCGCGCACCAGCGGGCGGACCTGATCGTCACCCCGATGAACGACAGCTTTGTCGACTTCGACGTGCTGGGCGTGGTCGATCCGGTGACCCTGAACCTGGTGCGGCCGAGCCTTTACGCCGAGAGCGTCTGGGACGCCCGCAAGAGCCGTGCGGCGACGCGCGGCCGGTCGATCGACTGGGTGGTGTTGCGCAACCGTCTGGCCAGCGTTGAAGCCCGCAACCGCAAGCGCGTGGACGACCGGGTGGTCGCCCTCTCCCGGCGGGTAGGCTTCCGCTGCATCGCCGGCCTGCGCGACCGGGTGATCTATCGCGAGCTGTTCCCCTTTGGCCTGACCGTGGCGGACCTGGGTCCCGGCGTGCGGCCGGTGCAGGTTTCCCTGACCCATGTGGCGGCCCGCCAGGAACTGCGCGGCCTGATGCATGAGCTTGGCTTCGCCGCGCCCGCCGTCGCGGCGGAGTAGCGGCCGAATAGCCGCGAGGGCAGCATGATCTTCCTGGCGCTTGGCGCGGCCATCCTGGCCATTCTGGCCTGGGTGGGGCGCCGGCCAGGGCGGCTTGGCTACCTGGGGCGCGCCAACTTGACTCGCATGGCCGTGGGCGCCCTGGCCGTGGCCGCGGCGGCCGCTTCGGTGTTCGAGGTGGTGCGGGGCCAGTGGCTGGGCAGCGGTATCCTGCTGAGCCTGGCGCTCTACATGGCCCAGGCAACACGGGCGCCGAAACCAAAACTGGCCGGCGATGGTGAAGCGACCACCGACGACATGAGCCTCAGCCAGGCCCGTTCGATCCTCGGCGTCGGACCGGAGGCCAGCGCCGCCGACATCCAGGCCGCCTACCTGCGCCTGATCCAGCGCGTCCACCCCGACCGCGGCGGCGCGCCCGGCCTGGCGGCGCAGCTCAATGCGGCGCGGGACCGGCTGATGCGAACCGCTGTATAGTCCCGCATCGCACAGCATCGGGAGAAGGCCATGCGTTTCGAGATTTCCGGGACCGTCATGCAAACGGTGGGGGTCGACCTAAGCCCAGGGGAGACGGTCTACAGCCAGACGGCGACCATGGCTTGGATGACCGACGGGGTGCGGATGCACACCAACACCGGCGGCGGGCTGTTCGCGGGGCTGAAGCGCAGCCTGACCGGCGGCAGCTTCTTCGTCACAGATTTCACCGCCGACCGCGGCGGCCACGTGGCCTTCGCGCCGCGGTTTCCCGGCACGATCCTGGCGCGGACCCTGGCAGCGGGGGAATCCCTGATCTGCCGCAAGGAGACGTTCCTGTGCGCCGAGAAGAGCGTGTCCCTGGAACTAGCCTGGCAGCAGCGCATCGGTTCGGGGTTCTTTGGCGGGGCCGGGTTCATCCTGCAAAAGGTGACCGGGCCTGGGACCGTGTTCCTGGACCTTTCGGGCGAGCTGATCACCAAGCGGCTGGGTCCCGGCGAGCGGCTGCTGGTCCACGCCGGCCACGTGGGCGTGCATGAGCCCAGCGTCGCCTTCGACATCCAGATGGTGCCGGGCTTCCGCAATATCCTGTTCGGGGGCGAGGGCCTGTTCCTGGCCAGTTTGACCGGACCGGGCGAGGTCCATCTGCAGTCGATGCCGATCATCAACCTGGCGGAGGAGATCGCCCACTACCTGCCCGGCGGCGAGAGCCGCGGCGGGGGCGGCAGCGGTGTTGGCGCGGGCCTGGCGGCGGCCGGGGTGGCCGGACTGTTGGGCGGCATCCTCGGTGGGGAGAGCTGAGGCCGAGAAGTGAAAGCGCGGCCCTGATGTCAGGACCGCGCCTCCCTTTCTAGAATGGGCCGTTAGTAGGAACGGTTGTCATGACGCGCCATCTTCAGGCGCGCGGACAGGTCATCGAGACTGGCTTGGATGGCGGCTTCGTCCCGCGGCGAAAGCTGGCCGTGGCGATAGCGCATCTGTGCCTCTCGATGACGCAGGGAGTTCAGGTCGTACATGGCCCGGCGAGCCTCCCGGCGACTGAGGGTCCCATCGGCTTGCCCGGCGCTGATGCGCTGTTCCAGCCAGGATTCCCTCGTGGCGATGTCGCGCGGGCCGCGGGTCTGGTAGCGGCCGTCGTAGCTGGCGTCGGAGCCATAGTTTCCGGCGCTGAAGGCGGAGGCGCCGATCCAGCGGCCGCGGCTATCGTAGTAGCCTTGGGTCATGCCGGCGTGCCAACGACCATTGCTGTCGTAGTAGCCGGGTTGCGCGTCGGCGATCCACACGCCGTTGGCGTCCCGATGGCCGGCGGGAGCGCCGGCGATCCAGCGGCCGTGGTCATCATAGCGGCCCGTGGTGGGACCGGCGACCCAGTGGCCACGGTCATCGTAGTAACCGCTGGCCGAGGCGGTCTGCCATTGGCCGTCGTTGTCATAGTAGCCGTTCGCCGAGGCGGGGACCCAGCGGCCGTGGCTATCATAGTAGCCGCTGGCCGACCCGTCGCTCTTGGCGACGATCCAGTGACCGGCCTGGTCGTAGTAGCCGTTGGGAGCGCCATCGACCCACCGGCCGTCGCGGTCGAAGTAGCCGCGCGCCGAGGCGCGATCGACGGCGTTGGCGTGCCACTGGTTGTCGCGATCGTAGTAGCCGTAGGCGTGGGCGCAATCACCGTTGCCCTTGGAGGCCTGGTTACCGATGACGCCGCCGCCGACGGCGCCGATGACAGCGCCCGTGCCCCTGTCGTGCGGTCCGGCGATCGCGCCGCCGACCAGGGCGCCAAGGCCGGCGCCGACCACGGTGCCGATGACACGGTTGTCGTGTTGTTGCTCGCAGGATTGCTGGGCGAAAGCCAGCGACGGAATGAGGGCCGCAGCGGCAAGGCCAGCGACCAGGAAGGTCTTACTCATTTGAAGTCTCTCCTGGGAAGGACAAACGCCGTCCCTTGCGAGCCCAACGGATCACTGAGGTGGTTGTTCCGCCTGAGCTGAAATGAGCAGCGGCGACAAACACAGTCCCTCGGCCACATAGGGCGCGTATCGGAAGTCGCGGATGCCGGCGATGAAGCCGTCCCGCCACTCCAGCAGGACGACATAGTCGGCGCCGTTGGCGGGGTCGGTGAAGCGCAGGGCGGGGCGGCCGTCGGCCAGGCAGACCGATGCCCGGTAGGATCGGTTCTCTTCGTAACGGGTGAAGTAGAGCGCGACATCCTTGCGGCCGGTCAGACGCAGGCGGTTCGCCAGGTCCAGGCGCACATCCTCGGCCAGCAGCGCGCGCAGGGCGTCGAAATCGCGGGCGTTGAACTGGTCGGCATAGGCGTGCAGGCGTTCGCGATCGGCTGGGGACGGGGGCGGCGGATCGGCCGGCGTTTCCGCTACGGCCTTCAGGCGGGCGCGGCCGCGGTGCAGGGCGGCCTTGGCGGCGGGCAGGGTGATGTCCAGGATTTGGGTGGACTCGGCCAGGGAGTGGCCGAGGACGTCCGCCAGGATGACGATGGCGCGCTGGGCGGGCGGCAGCTGGAGGAAGGCCGCCAAGCCGGCCGCCGCGACGACACGGGAATCCGCCGCCATGGCCGGATCGCTCAGGGCGTCCAGGTCGGCGCCGGCGTGACGGGCAGACTGACGCCGCCGGCGGCGCAGAGCGTCGAGGGCGGCGTTGCGGGCGATGCGGAAGAGCCAGCGTTCCGGATGATCGATCCCGGCGGGGTCGGCGCCGGCAGCCTTCGCCAACGCATCCTGGACCACATCCTCGCCGTCTATGGCTGAACCGACCATGCGCGCACAGTAGCGATGCAGGCGGGGGCGCATCTCGCCCATCAGCCGGGTCAGATCCGCCACGCCGCCGCCATCCGCCATGTCGTCCGCTCTTTCTCGATCGCGCCGTGCCGACGGCAGGGCCTCTTCCCCAGGACGATCCAGCCGCGACGAAGGGTGCGGTCGCGGCAAAAGATTTTCAGCCTCGAATCCTTTGGGTCTGAGCCGACGTCGAAGGATCAGCGGCGCGCACTCCGCGGGCCGAGCGACGGAGACCGACAATGCAGAGAGTGACCCTAGTACGCTACGCCGCCAAGCCCGAGCGCGCCGACGAGAATGAAGCCCTGTCACGGGCGGTGTTCGCCGAGCTACGGGCCAAGGCCCCGGCTGATGTGTTCTACGCCCTGTTCCGCGAGGGCGACGATTTCGTCCACCTGTTCGTGAACTTCGCGGCTGATGATTCAGAGGCGGTGACGGAACTGCCGACCTTTAAGGCCTATGCGCAGGGCGTGAGCGAACGGTGCGTGGCGCCGCCGCAACCGTTGCGCCTGGGCATGGCGCTGCTGGAAGCCTACGGAGTCGGCGCGGTTATGGCGGAGGCTTGACGCCTTGCTGGGGCGCCCCCGGGCGTTGACGTCCGGGGGAAGAACTTAGCCAGGGTTGGCCGAGCAGGGGATGTTGCGGGCCTTGACGGATTCGCACGCGTCCTTGGCGGCCGTCTCGGTGAAGCCGCTGAAGCGGGCGCGGTAGGAGTGGCCGCCGCCATCGACGGAGCCTTCGGCGTCGTCGAACAGCCTGGCGAAACGGTTGGCCACCGATTCCAGCTGGCGCTTGGCCTCGCGTTCGTTGCGGAAGGCGCCGACCTGGACCGTCCAGTTGCGGGCTTCGCGCTTGCGCTGCGGGCGGGCCATCGAGGTCGCGACGGCCGTGGTGGTCGGCGCGGCGTAGGCGTGCGTGCCGTAGTCGGCGGTGAGAGCATGGCCCGCGGTGGCGCCGGCCATGGTGTTAGAGACCGTCAGACTGGGCGGGGCGTTGGTGGAGCGGGTCAGCACCACGTCGATGGGATCGGCGGCGCCTTCGGGGCGAACCTGGGCGGGCGCCGACCGGGCGGAGGCCAGCATGGTGGTCGGGGCGCTGGGTTCAAACAGGTTCTGGGTGACCAGGATCTGCTCGCCGTGGGCGCGGCGGTCCATGATGTCGAAGCCGGTGAGTAGCAGGCCCTCCACCGTTTCGTTGCGGGTGCGCGGCGAGGGGCCGCCCAGCTCAACGGCGATCAGGCGGGTGTTGTCGCGCACCGCCGAGGCGGCCAGGTTCCAGCCGGCGGCGTTGGTGAAGCCGGTCTTCAAGCCGTCAACGCCGGGCATCTTACCCAGCAAGCCGTTGTGGTTGTTCATGGCCTGGCCGCGGAAGACGAAGGTCTCCTGGCTGAAATAGCTGTAGTACTGCGGATAGTCGCGCATCACCGATCGCGACAGAATGGCGATGTCGCGGGCGGTCGAAATCTGCCGGCTGTCGGGCAGGCCCGACGCGTTGACGAAATGGCTGTTGGCCATGCCCAGCGCCTGGGCGCGCAGGGTCATCAAGGCCGCGAAACGGGATTCGGAGCCGCCGATGTGCTCGGCCATGGCCACGGCCATGTCGTTGGCCGATTTCACGGCGATGGCGTGCAGGGCGTCTTCCACCGTGATGGTCTCGCCGGGCCGCAGGCCAAGCTTGGTGGGGGACTGGGCGGCAGCGTGAGCCGAGACCGTGATCAGGTCAGTCGACTTCATCTTGCCCGAGGCCAACTGCTCGAATGCCAGATACATGGTCATGATCTTAGTGATCGAGGCGGGGTAGCGCGGGCTGTCGGCGCGCTTGGCGTACAGAACCTCGCCGGTGCGCGCATCGACAACGATGGCGGCGTATTTGGGCTCAGCGTTCGATACCCGCAGAGGGACGGATGCGGCGGCGGATTCTTCGTCCTGATCCTGGGCCAGAGCCAAGACCGGCAGGGCGACAACGCTGGCGCCGATGGCCAGGGCCGCGAAGAGAGAAGCGATACGCCGGGCGGGCTCGTTCATTCCGAACTCCGAAAGGACTCAAACTACAGCAGCCCCCGCGCTGCCTTATGTGATCACTAACATGAGTTCATCAACCTTGCTCACTGGTAAACAAGTGTTGAGTGATTGGGTCGCAGGGGGCGGCCTCGCGTGTTTGTGACATCATTGTGCACTGCACAAAAATGTCATTGACTTTCGCACTGCAGCATGAGATCAATCCCTTGGATGCGCTGGGAAGCTATGCCTTGGCGTGTCGTTCATTTTGCAGATGCGAAGCTCAACCATGCCCCGCGCGAAACCCCAAGGAGCCCCCCCGATGGCCACCGCCGAAACGATGAAGTCCACCGTCGAGCAGTTCACGACCGCCGGTAACAAGGCGTTCAAGGACCAGGTCGAAAAGTCCATGGCCGCCATGGGCGAGTTGAACACCCATTCCAAGAAGAACCTGGAAGCCGTGGTCGCCTCCGTGACCGCCGCCACCAAGGGCGCCGAGACCCTGGGCGCGCAAGCCATGGCCTTCTCCAAGTCCTCGCTGGAAGCCAATGTGGCCGCCGCCAAGACCCTGGCCTCCGCCAAGAGCGTGCAGGAAGTGGTCGAGCTGCAGACCGCCTTCGCCAAATCGGCCTTCGAGACCTACATGGCCGAAATGAACAAGATGACCGAAACGGTCGCCGCCTCGCTGAAGGACTCAATGTCCCCGATCAACGAACGCGTCACCGCCCTGGTCGAGCGCGTCCAAGCCGCCCGCTAAGGGCCGCGCGCCGGCCCTCGGGCCGGAGCTTGCAAGTTTGAAGGCCCGGCCCGTCAAGGGCCGGGCCTTTTGCTTTTCCGCCCGTTTTGCTTTTCCAGCCCCTTTTACTTTTCGGGTCGGAGCGGACGCGCTAACTAGTCGCGTTATGTCAAAGCCAGAAGATCGCCTTGCCGCCCTTGGGATCGTGCTGCCCCAGCCGATCTCCCCCGTGGCCAACTATGTGCCGTTCACTCGAGTCGGATCGCTGGTCCACATCTCGGGCCAGGTGTCCGTGGACTCCTCCGGCGGCATCCGTGGTGTCGTTGGCGAAGATGTAAGCCTCGAGCAGGCTCAGGCCGCGGCGCGGCTGTGCGCCATCAACCTGATCACCCAGATGAAGGCGGCCTGCGAGGGCGACCTTGGGCGGGTGAAGCGGGTGGCCAAGCTGGGGGGCTTCGTTCAGGCCGGGCCGGCCTTCTTCGACATTCCCAAGGTGGTCAACGGCTGTTCCGACCTGATCGTCGAGGTGTTCGGGGACCTGGGCCGGCACGCCCGCTCGGCCGTCGGCGTCTATCGCCTGCCCCTGAACTTCGCGGTGGAGGTCGACGCGGTGGTGGAGGTGGCATGAAGGACCAGTTCGGAGAACTGTGGGACCTGCTGTTCCAGCCGCCGATCGCGCACCGCGGTCTGTGGTCGCCGAACGGAGCGCCGGAGAACTCTCTGGGCGCCTTCCAGGCCGCCTGCCAGGGCGGCTACGGCATCGAACTGGATGTTCAGATCACCGCCGACGGCGAGGCGGTGGTGTTCCACGACACCAAGCTGGAGCGGATGACTGGCCGGGAGGGCAAGATCGCCGACTATACCGCCGCCGACCTGGGCCAGATGCGGCTGAACGGCTCCGACGAAACCATTCCCACCCTGGCCGACACCCTGACCCTGATCGGACATCGAGCCATGGTCCACATCGAGATCAAGACGCCCTACGGCGAGGTTGGCCCACTGGAGCGGCGGGTGCATGAGGTGCTGATCGACCACAACGGCCCCACCTGTGTGATCGGCTTCAACCCCTATTCCCACGCCTGGTTTGCCGACCACCACCCCAAGGTGCTACGCGGCCTGGACAGCTACAACTACGCCAAGGGCGACTCGCACCTGGCGCCGGACCTGCGCAAGGCGTTCGCAAATCTGGAACACGTCTCGTTCGCCCGGCCGCACTTCCTGGCCCTGGGCGTCGACATGCTGCCGGGCGAAAAGGCCGACGAGTTCCGCGCCAAGGGCTTTCCGATCATCGCCTGGACGGTGCGCAGCCCGCAGGAGTGGGATGCCCTGAAGGATCACTGCGACAACCTGATCTTCGAGGGATTTGCCGCGTGACAGGCCTGAAGGCCGCAGTTCGAGTCCACCGCAGAATTTCCGAGATCGGCCGCGAAGCCTGGGACGCCTGCGCCCGGGCCGGCGCCTACGCCGACAATCCCTTCGTCTCCTACGACTTCCTGGACATCCTGGAAGAGTCCGGCTGTGCCGTGGAGCGCTCGGGGTGGGGGCCGCAGCACCTGACTGTCGAAGACCAGGCCGGTGTCGTGGCGGCCGTGGCGCCGGCCTATCTGAAGTCCCACAGCCAGGGTGAATACATCTTCGACCACAGCTGGGCCGACGCCTACGAGCGGGCTGGCGGGCGGTATTACCCCAAGCTCTTGGTGGCCTCACCGTTCTCGCCAGTCACCGGACCGAGGCTGCTGGTGCGGGACGGCGCCGACGTGGAAGAAGGGCAGCGCTACCTGCTGGGCGGGGCGCTGGCCCTTTGCGACAATCTCGGGGTCACGAATCTGGGGGTGAACTTCCCGACCCAGGACCAGTGGGCGTTCATGGGCGAGCAGGGGCTGCTGCTGCGCCAGAACCAGCAGTACCACTGGCACAACGGCGGCTATTCGACCTTCGAGGATTTCCTGGGCGCCCTGTCATCGGGCCGGCGCAAGACCATCCGGCGCGAACGGCGCGACGCCAATGCCGGCGTGGAAATCCTGATGCTTACAGGCGCGGACCTGACCGAGGAGCACTGGGACGCCTTCTACGCCTTCTACATGGACACCGGCTCGCGCAAGTGGGGGCGGCCCTATCTGAACCGGCGGTTCTTCTCGCTGCTGGGCGCGCGGATGGCGGACCGGGTGCTGCTGGTGCTGGCCAGGCGCGGGGGCCGGTTCATCGCCGGGGCCCTGAACCTGATCGGCGGCGACTGCCTGTACGGGCGCAACTGGGGCTGCCTGGAGGACGTGCCGTTCCTGCATTTCGAGCTTTGCTACTACCGGGCCATCGACTTCGCCATCGAGCGGGGCCTGGCGCGGGTGGAGGCGGGCGCCCAGGGCCAGCACAAGATCGCCCGCGGCTACCTGCCCAGCGCCGTCTACTCGGCCCACTACATCGCCGATCCCGGCCTGCGGCGGGCGGTGGCGCGGTTCCTGGACGAGGAACGGCGGGCGGTGCAGGGGGAGATGGACTGGCTGGCCGAGGAATATTCGCCGTTCCGCCAGGAGTGAGGAGACGCTGGCCGCTTGCTCCGGCGCAGCGGTTTGCTACCACCGTGGCGCAGCAAAAGGAGCGCCAAGCCATGAGCCTCGACGGAACCTACGATCCGGCCAACATCTTCGTGCGGATCGTCAAGGGTGAGCTGCCATCGGCCAAGGTGTACGAGGACGCCGAGACCCTGGCGTTCATGGATGTGTTTCCCCAGGCGCGCGGCCATGTACTCGTGATCCACAAGACAGCGCCGGCGCGCAACCTGATGGATGTCGACGCCGCGGCGCTGCAGACCCTGATCCTGACCGTGCAGAAGGTGACGCGGGCGGTGCGCGGCGCGCTCAACCCCGATGGGATCATGGTCAGCCAGTTCAATGGCGCCGCTTCGGGCCAGACCATCTATCACCTGCACTTCCACATCATCCCGCGCACCACGGGTGTGGCGCTGGGCCGGCACGCCGGCGGGGTGATGGCCGACCAGGCCGAGTTGGATGAGCTGGCCAAGGCGATCGCGGCCAAGATGGATTGAGATGGCCGAGTTGCTCCTGCGTTTCACTAGGACCTCGCCGACGCACCACCGGTTCGAGTACCGCCGTCCTGACGGGACGGGCGAAGCGATCGAGATGGAGACGCGCAGCCTGCTGTTCCACGATCTGCTGCACTTCGCGGTGGAGCGCGAAGCAGGGCTGCGCGGATCGTTCTACGGCATCCTGGCCAAGGTCGGCGGCTATCAGGAACTGCAGGTGGCCGGCGGAACGGCCCTGGGCGGCGAGATCGCCGTCACCGAGCGGGTGGTCGGCGCCCTGACCGGGGCGCTCAGCCGTGACGACGTCGATGCAGGCGCTTTCGTCGGTCAGGTCACCGAGTTTCTGGAGATCTACGACGAAGGCGCGCCGCGGTGGCTGACGTGGGGCTTCGTCCTGGCTGTGCGCGAGCGGATGCGCCAGCTGGAAGGGCGTTGGAAGGCGACGCCGTTTGGCCAGACAATGGAGCTGGCGTTTCCACTCTGAGGAGATGGTCAGTTCGCCGTCCAGTTCGGCTGGCCCACTGATCCGACGCGGGTCGCACGGCCGTGCAGCGCCACCTCACGGAACTGGTAGAGGAAGGCAGCGGTGGGTGGGTTGATCCATTGGCCATTGGCGAACATCCGCAGGATCGGCTCGCCACCGTCGGGATGCGCCTCGGCGCGGGGCGAGTCGGGATGGTTGAGGTGCTCAAGGGCGATCAGCCAGGCATCGTGAACCTCGGTGGGGTCGGGCGTCAGGGTGATGGCTGCGTCCGACCAAAGCACCACCGGCGTCACCAGGTGGCCGCCCAGGGTCACGAAGTCATCCAGCAGGCCCAGAAAGGACTCCGGCGGCAAGGCGACGCCGAGCTCCTCCCAGGTCTCCCGGATCGCGCCGGTGACGGCGTCCTCGCCCTCGTCCAAGTTGCCGCCGGGCAGGGCGTAGTTGCCGGCGCCGCGGCGCATGGTCATGGCCCGCCGGGTCAGGGCGAAGGTCGGCTCGCCGTCCACCGGCGAGATCAGGATCGCCACCGCCGCGCGCCGTAGCTCGGGCCGGTCCAGGGCCAGCCGTGGAAAGGCCGCGAGGTTGGCGATGATCCGGGTCTTGAGGGCTTGCATGGCCCACTATGGCTTTTAGGGGCGACCGCTTCAAATCGCGGAAAAGAAAACGCCCTCCCGGTGAGGGGAGGGCGCTTTCGGACTGGGTCGGGCCAGAGGTCTATTCCGCCAGGGCCGGTTCCTCGACGCCGGAGTCGTCAGTGGTTTCCACCACCGGCGGCGGGGCGGCCTTTTCGTCGAACTCGAAGGCCAGCTTGCCATCCTTGAGCACCACCTTGACGTGGCCGCCCTTGGCGAGGCGCCCGAACAGGATGTCGTCGGCCAGGGGACGCTTGATGTGCTCCTGGATGACCCGGCCCAGGGGGCGGGCGCCATAGAGCTCGTCGAAGCCGTTCTTGGCCAGCCAGTCGAGGGACTCGTCGGAGGCCTCGATGGTGACGTGACGGTCGGCCAGTTGCGCTTCCAGCTGCAGGATGAACTTCTGGACCACCATGCGGATAACGTCCTGGCTCAGCGGCTTGAAGGCCACCACAGCGTCCAGGCGGTTGCGGAATTCCGGGGTGAACAGGCGCTTGATCGCCTCTTCGTCCTGGCCTTCCACCTTGCCGCGGCCAAAGCCGATGGAGTTGCGCTGGCTGTCCGAGGCCCCGGCATTGGTGGTCATGATCAGGATGACGTTCCTGAAGTCGACCTTCTTGCCATTGGCGTCGGTCAGGGTGCCGTGGTCCATGACCTGGAGCAGGATATTGTAGACGTCCGCGTGGGCCTTCTCGATTTCGTCCAGCAGGACCACCGAGTGCGGATGCTGGTCCACGGCGTCGGTGAGCAGGCCGCCCTGGTCGAAGCCCACGTAACCGGGAGGCGCGCCGATGAGGCGGCTGACGGTGTGGCGCTCCATGTACTCCGACATGTCGAAGCGCTGCAGTTCGATGCCCAGGGTGAGGGCCAGCTGGCGGGCCGTCTCGGTCTTGCCGGTGCCGGTGGGGCCGCTGAACAGGTAGCAGCCGATCGGCTTGTTGGTGTCGCGCAGGCCTGCCCGGGCCATCTTCATGGCGCTGGAAAGCTGCATCAACGCCTCTTCCTGACCGAACACGGCGCTCTGCAGATCGGATTCGAGCTGCTTGAGGGCCTCGGTGTCGGACTTGGAGACGGATTTGGGCGGGATGCGGGCGATCTTGGCGACCACCGCCTCCACTTCCTTCAGGCCGATGATCTTCTTCCGCTTGCTCTCGGGCACCAGCATCTGGCTGGCGCCGGCCTCGTCGATGATGTCGATGGCCTTGTCGGGCAGCTTGCGGTCGTTGATGTACTTGGCCGACAGCTCCACCGAGGCGCGAATGGCCTCGTTGGTGTACTTCAGCTTGTGGAACTCCTCGTAGTAGGTCTTCAGGCCTTTGAGGATCTTGATGGTGTCTTCGACGGTCGGTTCGTTGATGTCGATCTTCTGGAACCGGCGGACCAAAGCGCGGTCCTTCTCGAAGTGCTGGCGGAACTCCTTGTAGGTGGTGGAGCCCATGCATTTGAGCGTGCCCGACGCCAGGGCTGGCTTCAGCAGGTTCGAGGCGTCCATGGCCCCGCCGCTGGTGGCGCCGGCGCCGATAACGGTGTGAATCTCGTCGATGAACAGGATCGCCCCTTCGTGGTTCTCCAGTTCCTTGATGACCTGCTTGATCCGCTCCTCGAAGTCGCCGCGGTAGCGGGTGCCGGCCAGCAGCGAGCCCATGTCCAGGCTGAAGATGGTGGCGTCGGCCAGCACGTCCGGCACCTGGTGGGTGACGATCTTGCGGGCCAGGCCCTCGGCGATGGCGGTCTTGCCCACCCCGGGGTCGCCCACGAGGAGGGGGTTGTTCTTGGTGCGGCGGCAGAGGATCTGGATGCAGCGCTCGACCTCGGACGTCCGCCCGATCAGGGGGTCGACCTTGCCCTGGCGGGCCTTCTCATTGAGGTTGACGCAATAGGCTTCCAGGGCCTCGCCGCCCGTCTTCACCGGCGGCTTTTCTTCCTCATCGGTAGCGCCCTTGGTGGGGCGGGCCTCGGAGGCGCCGGCCTTCTTGGCGATGCCGTGGGCGATGAAGTTCACCGCGTCGTAGCGGGTCATCTCCTGCTGCTGCAGGAAGTAGGCGGCGTGGCTCTCGCGCTCGGAGAAGATCGCCACCAGGACATTGGCGCCGGTGACGTCATCGCGGCCGGAGGACTGGACGTGGATCACGGCGCGCTGGATGACGCGCTGGAAGCCCGCCGTCGGCTTGGCGTCCTCGCCGTCGTCCACGATCAGGGACTTCAGCTCGGTGTCGACGTAGGCGGTGAGGTTCTTCTTGAGCTCGCCCAGGTCTACGTCGCAGGCGCGCATCACATTCGAGGCGTCGGCGTCGTCGATAAGGGAAAGGAGCAGGTGCTCCAGGGTCGCGTATTCGTGCTTGCGCTGGTTCGCGAACGCGACTGCGCGGTGGAGGGATTCTTCCAAGTTACGCGAGAATGACGGCAAGCTGGGCCTCTCAATCCTTTTCCATGGTGCATTGCAGCGGGTGCTGATGCCGGCGAGCGGTCTCAATCACCTGGGCAACCTTCGTTTCTGCCACCTCATATGTGAAGACGCCGCAGACGCCGACGCCATTCTGATGGACGTGGAGCATGATCCGAGTCGCACTTTCGCGCGATTTGTTGAAGAAACGTTCCAAGACGTAGACCACGAATTCCATCGGCGTGTAGTCATCGTTGAGAATCAACACGCGATACATGGAAGGCTTCTGGGTCTTGGTCTTCGTCTGAGTGACGAGGCCAGTACCCGTGCCGATAGTCTCGTCTCCTTGCTGTTTCTCCGCCACGACGGGTCTCCAACGCGGGAGGCCAACGAGCCTCCCCTCCAATTAGATATGAAAACTAGGCCGCATTGGAAGGGGCGATTCAAGACCGACGTTCGCTGCGGGGCCTTGCGCTCAATTCGCAGGCGGCCCGCGCTTGAGGGCGCGGCCGGAGACCACCACGCCGGCGCCGAAGCGCGCACGCAAGGTATCCAAGGCTTTTTCGCTTTGCAGCGCGCGCGACTCTGCGGCCGCGAAAAAATCCGAAACCGCAAGATCGCCGTCCACCAAATCCGACAGCCCGATCCCGATAAGGCGATAAGCCGCAGTCCCCACCTCGGGTTTCAACAGTTCGCGGCCGACCTGAAACAGGGTTTTGGCGGTCTGGGTGGCGATCGGCAGGGTTTTTCGGCGCGTCACGATTCGGAAATCTGAGTCGCGAAGCTTCAGGGTTACCACCCGGCCGGCGATGGTTTCGGCGCGGGCGTGGCGGGCGACCTTTTCACAGAGAGGCCAGAGCTCGTCCTCGAGATCGCCGATCTTCGTGAGGTCCTCGTTGAAGGTGGTTTCTGCGCTGATGCTCTTGCGGGCCTGTTCCGGGTCGACAGCGCGCGTGTCGCGCCCCCTGCACAGGTCGGCGAGCCGCAGGCCGCCGGCGCCGAAGCGCTCGGCCAGGGTTTTCGGGTCGGCGCGGGCGAGATCGCCGACGGTCCGGTAGCCCGCCTTCTGCAGGCTGGCGGCGAAGGCCGGACCAACGCCGGGCATGATGGAGACGGGCCTGGGGGCTAGGAAGGTCTCCGCCTCGGCGGACCCGATCACGGCGAACCCGCGCGGCTTGTCCATATCCGAGGCGATCTTGGCCAGGAACTTATTGGGCGCCAGGCCGATGGAGACAGTGATGCCGACCTCGTGCTCGATCTGCGTCTGCAGGCGGGCCAGGGTAAGGGCCGGGACCGCGCCGTGCAGGCGTTCGGTGCCGGAAAGGTCCATCCAGGCCTCGTCCAGCGACAGCCCTTGGACCAGGGGCGTGAGGGCCCGCATCTTCTCAAAGATCCGGCGGCTCTCGGTCCGGTACTTGGCGAAATCCGGCTTGATGATCACCGCTTCAGGGCAGAGCCGGCGGGCCTTGAACATCGGCATGGCCGACCGCACCCCCGACAGCCTGGCGATATAGCAGCAGGTGGTGACCACGCCGCGCACCCCGCCGCCGACGATCACGGCCTGATCGCGCAGTTCCGGCCGGTCGCGCTTTTCCACCGAGGCGTAGAAGGCGTCGCAGTCCATATGGGCGATGGCGAGCTGGCCCAGTTCCGCGTGCGACAGGGTTCGAGGCGAGGCGCAGTTGGGGCAGCGTTTCGCCGCCGCCTCGCCGGTCCAGAAGCAGTCGCGGCAGAGGGATGTCATTCCAAGGGCCAGAGCCAGGCCGCGCCCCGCACGCCGGAGGAGTCGCCGTGCTTGGCCTGCAGGATCTTGGTGGTGAACACGTCGGAGAAGGCGTAGCGCGCCACGACGGGCGGCACGCGCTCGTAGAGTTCGAGGGTGTTGGACATGCCGCCGCCGAAGACGATGACGTCGGGGTCCATGATATCGCAGATCACCGCCAGCGCCCGGCCAAGCCGGTTCACGTAGCGGTCGAAGGCGCCGACGGCTTCAGCCTCACCGGCGCGCGCCGCCGCCATGATCTCGTCCCCGGCCAGCTTGCGGCCCGTGACGCGATGGTAATCTTCCCAGAAGGCCGTGCCGGAGATCCAGGTCTCCAGGCAGTCGGTGCGCCCGCACCAGCAGGTGTGGGAGGCGCGCTCGTCGGCGCTGGGCCAGGGCAGGGGGCTGTGACCCCATTCGCCGCCGATACGGTTGTGGCCCTCCACCGTGCGGCCCCGCACCACCACCCCACCGCCGCACCCGGTGCCCAGGATGGCGCCGAAGATCCCGTCCGCGCCGGCCCCGGCGCCGTCCGTGGCTTCGGACAGGGCGAAGCAGTTGGCGTCGTTCTCCACCCGGATCGCCCGGCCAAGCGCCTTCTCAAGGTCTTCCTTGAACGGCATGTCGTTCAGCCACACGCTGTTGGCGTTGCGCATGCGTCCGGTCCTTGGAGAAATGGAGCCGGGCATGCCCATGCCCACGGTGGCTTGCTTCACGCCCGCCTGGCGCTCGGCCTCGCCGATGACCTTGACCACGGCGGCGATGGCGCCCTGATAGTCGCCGGGATTGGGTTCGCGCACGCGCGCGACATACTCGCCGGTCTCGTCCAGGGCGGCGGCCTCGATCTTGGTGCCGCCGAAATCCACGCCAATTCGAATCATACGCGGGTCGTCTCCGTCACGGCGGCCGACTGGTCCGCTCATTGTTAGCCAAGGCTGGGTTAGCCAATGCCGGCTGCCTAGATCGCGGCGTCGCCGAAATCTACGCCAATCATGAGCGGATGGCTTCCAGCACCGCTGCCTGGAGGTCTGCCCAGTCGTCATAGCGCGGGTGACGGTCGGGCGCCGAGTAGGCGTGAGGCCGAAGCCGCTCGTCGGCCACCAGCTGGAAACGATGCACCCGCGGCGCCGCCTCGGCCACGGAATCGAGGTTGGACATCAGGTCGTCGATGAAAACCACCGGCTTGCTGGTCCTGGCCGCCAGGGCGGCGACGCAGGCGCCCTTGGGGCCGGAGTTGATGATCAACGGATAGTCCAGCTCGTTGCGGACCAGCCAGCGGGTGCGGGGGTCGCGCCCCTGTGCGGGCGCGTTGGTGAGGATGACCACCGTCGCTTCCCGGGCGAAGGCGCTCAGGGCCGACGCCCCGCCAGGGGTCAGTTCCATGTATTCCACCTCACCGGCGAAGTACTCGTCGAACAGGACGCGTCCCTTGGCCACATCGAGGTGCTGTTCCTGACCGGGCTCAAAGATGCTTTGAAAGAGGGCGAACCGGGTGATGCGCATTTCGTAGCCGCGCTGGCTGATGAAGGCCTCGAAGCCGCGCATGAACATACCCAGCACTTCGTCGACGTCGACGATGACGAGCGGGGCCTCCGGATTCACCGGAACGCTTGATATTTCTGGGGGAAGAACGATGTCGGACAGGGGGACTCTCTGGGTCGCAGCGCTGGAGGGCTAACCGGAAGGTAAGGATATTGGGGTGTCTTGGGCCTTGAAACACAGACCCCGCGAGTCGCGCGAGGGTTTTGGGGGTTTGGGAAGTCGGGTTCCTGATGGCGAAGAGAGTCCTCATCGTCGAGGATAACGAGCTGAACATGAAGCTGTTTCATGACCTGCTTGACGCGCAGGGGTATGAGACCTTGCAGACCCGCGAGGGGCTGCAGGCGTTGAAGCTTGCCCGTGAATACAGACCCGATCTGATCCTGATGGACATTCAGTTACCGGAAATATCGGGCCTTGAGGTCACCAAGTGGCTCAAGGAAGACGACAGCCTGGCCCATATCCCGGTGGTGGCCGTGACGGCCTTCGCCATGAAGGGCGACGAAGAGCGTATCCGCGAGGGCGGCTGCGAGGCCTATATCGCCAAGCCGATCTCGGTGGCCCACTTCCTGGACACCATCCGCAGGTTCCTGGACTGACGCCATGACCGCCCGGATCCTGGTTGTAGACGACATCGACGCCAATGTGAGGCTGCTGCAGGCTAAGCTCCAGGCGGAATACTACGACGTGTTGACCGCCCATGACGGGGCGACTGCCCTGGCCATCGCCGCGTCGGAAAAGCCCGACATCGTGCTACTCGACGTGATGATGCCCGGCATGGACGGGTTCCAGGTCTGCAGGCGGCTGAAAGAAGACCCCGAGACCCGCCACATCCCGGTGGTGCTGGTGACGGCCCTGGACGGCCGCGCCGACCGGATCACCGGCCTGGAAGCCGGCGCCGACGAGTTCCTGACCAAGCCCATCGACGACCTGATGCTATTCGCGCGGGTGAAGAGCCTGACGCGGCTGAAGGTGGTGATCGACGAACTGCGCCAGCGCGAGGCTTCCGGCCGCCGCATCGGCGTCATCGCCGGCGCCGCCTCGCGCCTGGGCGGCACGGGCGGCCGGGTGCTGGTGGTGGACGACCAGGAGCGGCAGGCGCAGCGGATCATGGCCGAACTGGCCATCGAGCACCGCCCGGTGGTGGAATCCGACCCGGAGAAGGCGCTGTTGACCGCCCACGGTCCGGTGGACCTGATCATCGTCAACGCCAACGCCAAGGGCTTCGACGGCCTGCGCTTCGCCGCCCAGCTCCGTTCCGACGAGCACACCCGGCATCTGCCGATCCTCGGCATCGTCGATCCGGACGAGCGCGCTCGCCTGGTGAAGGCCCTGGAGATCGGCTTCAACGATATCCTCACCCGCCCCATCGATCCCCAGGAGCTGGCCGCGCGGGTGCGCAGCCAGATCCGCGGCAAGCGCTACACCGATTTCCTGCGCAATAACCTCGATCACTCGCTCGAGCTGGCGGTCACCGACCAGCTCACCGGCCTGCACAACCGGCGCTACATGACCGGCCAGCTGGGGGCCCTGGTGAACCGGGCGTCGCGCGGCGGCGAGCCGGTGGCGGCGCTGATGATCGACATCGACCACTTCAAGAAGATCAACGACAGCTTCGGCCATGACATCGGCGACGAGGTGCTGCGCGAGTTCGCGGTGCGCCTTGCGTCCAATGTGCGGGCCGTGGACCTGCCCTGCCGCTACGGCGGCGAGGAGTTCATGGTGATCATGCCCGACACCCGGCTGGAGGACGCGGAACGCATCGCCGAGCGCATCCGCCTGCATGTGGCCGGCTCGCCCTTCCGGGTGGCGGGGGGCAATGAACTGCTGACCGTGACCATCTCCATCGGTGTCGCCTCGACCCTGGGCGCGGGCGACCACGCCGAGTCCCTGCTCAAGCGGGCGGATGAGGCGGTCTACGAGGCCAAGGCGGCCGGGCGGAACAAGGTCATCGCCAAGGCGGCCTGAGGGCCGGTTCCGGTACGCCGCAACGCAAAACGCCCGACCGAGCGGCCGGGCGTTTTCAAAGCAATATCAGCAGCTTGAAGCTACTTGATCTTGCCTTCGCGGAATTCCACGTGCTTGCGCACCACCGGGTCGTACTTCTTCAGCACGAGCTTCTCCGTCATGGTGCGGGCGTTCTTCTTGGTGACGTAGTAGAAGCCGGTATCCGCGGACGAATTCAGCTTGATCTTGATGGATGCCGGTTTGGCCATAGCGCTTTGGTCCTGACGGGCCGGCTCTGGGCCGGGAAATCGGAAGGCGCGGACAATACGAATCGACGGCCGAAAGTCAACGGCGGAGGTGTTTGCGTTGCGCGGCTTGCCTTCAAGGGGCCGGCAGCTGGTGCAAATAGACCTCGTTCACCGCGATCCGATCGCCGTTCAGGATCACCAGGTCGAAGCCGCGGATGCGGCCAAGCTCGCCGGCCTCGCCGACGTCGCAGAACCAGCGGCCGCAGAAGCCGCCCTCGATGGCCCAGACCGCGTCCGGCTGGTAGCGCATCGGCGGGGTGCTGGCGAAAAGCTGGGTCAGGTACGCCTCCAGCGCCGCGTGGCCGGTGATCCCGCCGGCCGTCTGGGGGTCCTTGAAGAGAGTGTCCGGCGCGTAGAAGCCCAGCACAGCGGGGACGTCCTTGGCGGTCCAGGCGGCCAGCCAGTCGGCGTTGAAGGTCTCGATGTCGATGCTCATGGCGATCCCTAAGCCAAGACCCGGGTGCGGTGCGCCGGGATGAGAGTTTCCGTCGGGGGCGGCTTACGGACTGGCCGCTTCAACGGTGAGGTGGAGGCAGACATAACCCCATTCGCGCCCTCAGCCAGGTCTCCAGGTCGTCATCCACGGCAAGGCCGGCCCCCAGGCGTCGAGGACCGCGCCATGACCGGCGTTCCTAGCGAGAGGCTCGAGGCCGTGTAGCAGGGCTTGTAGGGCTGGGACGGGGTCGAGGCTCAGGACATCGAGGAGCAGGGCCTGGAGGGCGTCGGAGGCCCAGGGAGAGGCGGCAAGGGGGCGGGTCTCCAGTTCCCAGGCGAGATACTTGGCGTAGGGGCGCAGGCGGCTGCCGTTGAGGGCGAAGAGGGCGTCCAGGGCCGGTTGAGGCGCCTGGGCGGCTTCCAGGCGGCTGGCCAGGAGGTCGCCGTCGCGGCGGCACTTGAGGGCGCGGTAAACCTGGTTCACGAAATGGTCGAGAGACGCGTCGATGAAGGGGGACACGGCGTCGGGCGGGATGCAGGCCTTGTCGTCGATCAGCGCCTGGATGCCGCCGGGGCGGTCGACGAGGGCTTTGATCCCCACGAAGCTGTAGCGGTCCCAGGCCTGGGGACCGCCCCAGGCGGCATAGGCGGCGAAAGCTGGGCGGGTGAACAGGGCGGCGTCCAGGCCCCTGGGAAGGGTGGCGATCTGTTCTCGCCAGGCCGGCAGGCCGGCGTCGGAAACCACCAGGCCGAAGTCGTAGTCGGAGTGGACGGTGGGCCGGCCCTTGCCACGGGAGCCGCCAAGCCAGAGGCCCAGCACCGCCTCGTCGGCCCTGGCGCGGGCCAGGACCGCCGCAAAGGCGCCGTCGATGTCAAAGATGCTGAAGGTTCTGGCCGCCATGTTTGAACCGCAGGTAGGGCACGCCCCGGGTGGGGTCTTTGAGCCGCTGGGGGACCTCGCGCAGGACGAAGCGGGTAACCGAGGGCAGGTCGAGCGCCAGGGCCTCGTCCAGGTCCACCCAGGCGATCTCGTCCAGCTCGCCGCAGTCGGGCTGGCGTTCCAGGCTGATCAGGTGCTCGGCCTCGGCCATGAAGAAGCGGGCGTCGAAACGCTTGGGAACCATGGGCGGGGTGATGGCGCGGGCGATGAAGTCCAGGGCCGCCAGGTCCGGCAGGGCGCCGTGGGCCAGGAACTCGCGCCAGGGGCCGAGCGTGGGCCGTGAGGGACCGGGCCTGGCCAACAGCAGGCCGGTCTCCTCGAAGGTCTCGCGGATCGCGGTCAGGGCCAGGGCGCGGCCGCGGCCCGAGGGCGAGAGCTTGTCGAGCTTCATGGCCACGTCCGGCCGAACGTCCGTGGCGTAGGGCGCGCGGAAGTCGCTGCGGTCGATGCGGCCGCCGGGAAACACCCACTTGTCAGGCATGAAGTCGTGGCCGCCGTTGCGCCGGCCCATCAGGATGCGCGGCTTGGGTCCGTCGCGACGGATGATGATCAGGGTGGCCGCGTCCCGGGGACGCACGGCCTTGGCGCCGGGTGCGCGCGGGATGCGGGTTGCCGGCTCCTGGGGGTCAAACGCTTGTTCGGTCATGCGGCGACTTTAGGCGTGGCCCGGGGCGCGGGGGAAGCCTGTCCTCGCGGAACCGCGGCTTGGAAGCTTAACCAAGCGCCGCGCCGAATCGTCCCATGCGACTTGTGGTAGACCGTTGCTTCCCGTCTAATCGGCCCATGACGACGCCTCCACCCCGACCTGGGACAGTCGAGCGGCGGTGGCTGGGAATTGTGCCGGTGCGACCGCCACCGCCGTTGTTTGGTGTCGCGCTCGCGGGCTTCCTGGCGGCCCTCAGCGTGGCTGCGCACTGGCTGTTTTCGCCAGCGCTGGCGGCCAATCTGCCGTTCATCACCTTCTTCCCGGCGGTCCTGATCTCCGCGGTCTGGGGCGGGCTGGCCGGCGGGGTGACGGCCACGGTCCTGTCGATGGTCCTGGGCACGATGCTGTTCCTGCCGCATCCGCCCCATGCCTCGGCGACGTACTACCTGGCGCCCTTGACCGTCATGCTGGTGACCGGGATCATCATCATCCTGGTGGGAGAGACCCTGATGGGCGCCGCCCGTGCGGTGGTAGCCAGCGAGGATCGGTTGCGCCTGTTGGTAAAGGCGACCTCCGCCTTCGTGGTCCGCCTGGACCGGTCGGGCGAGCGTCTGTACCCCAGTCCCGATTGGCGCGACTTCACCGGCCAGAAATATGAGCGCAAAGCCGGCGCCTGGCGCGATGTGCTCCATCCCGACGACGCCGCTGCCTTCCCCAAGCTCGAAGCCGAGCCTGTGCTGGTCGAGGCGCGGATCAGGCACGCCCTCAGCGACAGCTATCGCTGGGCGCGACTGAGCCTTGTTCCGGTGCGCCGGGGCGGGGAGGTGCGCGAGTGGCTGGTCGCGGTGGAGGACATCCATGCGCGCAAGGTCACGGAGGAGCACGGCAAGACCCTGGCCGACGAACTGGCCCACCGGGCGCGCAACGGCATCGCCGTCGTCCAGGCCATCGTCAACCAATCCTGCCAGGGCGCGGCCAACACCGAGGCCCTGCGCGACGCCATCATCGAACGGCTGGAGGCCATGTCCCGCGCACAGGCCGCGCTGGACCTGACCAAGGGCGAGACGGCGCCCATGGGCGAGATCATCGAGCAGGCCCTGACCCCCTTCGATCGCGGCCGGTTCGACGTGATGTCGCACGGGGCGGTGGTGGTCCTGGAGCGTCAACCCGCCGTGACCCTGGCCCTGATCCTCTACGAGATGGCCACCAATGCGGTGAAGTACGGCGCCCTGTCGGCGCCGGGCGGACGGGTCGCCATCGAGCACGGACCCCGCGACCAGGGCCTGGTGAGCCTGTCCTGGCGCGAGAGCGGGGGGCCGCCCGTGAAGGCCGTGGAGCGGCGGGGTTTCGGCCACCGGCTGCTGGCGGCGGGCCCGGCGAACCTGGGCGGTTCCTCTGAAATCAAGATGGATCCGGCCGGCGTCACCGCGCAGCTCCGCTTCCGCGCCTAGCAGGCTGTCCAAGGCCACTCTTGCGCCGTGGCGCGCGGGCGCGGAAGATGGGCCAGGAGGCGCGCCATGACCCAACCCGTGCAGCTTCTTATCGGCACCCGGAAGGGCGCCTGGATCTTCCGCAGCGACGCGGCCCGCCGGTCCTGGGCGGTGGATGGCCCGCACTTGCTGGGCAACATCGTCAATCACATGGTCCTGGACCCGCGCGACGGCCGCACCCTGTTGATGGCGGCCAAGACCGGGCATCTGGGCCCGACCATCTTCCGCTCCACCGACGGCGGCGCGACCTGGAGCGAGGCCGTCCGCCCCCCCGCCTTCGCCAAGGCGCCGGAGGGCGCGTCGGACGACGACAGGGCGCGGTCGGTGAGCCACACCTTCTGGCTGGAGCCGGGCCATCCCAGCCAGCCGGACGTCTGGTGGGCCGGCGCCTCGCCGCCGGGCCTGTTCCGCAGCGAGGACGGCGGCGTGACCTGGGACGGGGTCGACGGCTTCAACGCCCACCCCCGCTACTGGGACTGGTGTCCGCCAGGGGAAAGCACCCCCGACGGAGCCCTGCTGAATCAGATCGTCATCGATCCGCGCGATCCGGCCCACATGTATCTGGCCACCTCCACGGCGGGCGTGTTCGAGACCCTGGACGGGACCGCCAGCTGGGCGCCGCTGAACAAGAACGTAGAGGCCAACTTCATGCCCGATCCCTATCCGGAGTTCGGCCAGGACGCTCACTTCATCGCGCTCGCGCCGACCAACCCGGACCGGCTGTGGCAACAGAACCATTGCGGCATCTACCGCCTGGACCGGCCGTCCGACACCTGGGAGCGGATCGGCAAGGCCATGCCGGAAGAGGTTGGGGATGTGGGTTTCACCATCGTGCCGCATCCGCGGGACGCGGCGACCGCCTGGGTGTTCCCCATGGACGGGACTACGGTGTGGCCCAGGACCAGTCCCGGCGGCCGGCCGGCGGTTTATCGGACCGATGACGCAGGGGCTAGCTGGGTGCGCCAGGACGGCGGCTTCCCCCGCGAGCAGGGCTGGTTCACCGTCAAGCGGCAGGCCTTCTGCGCCGACCGCGCCGATCCGCTGGGCCTGTATCTGGGCACCACCGGCGGGGAGGTGTGGATGAGCGACGACGAGGGCGTGGGCTGGCGCCAGATCGCCGCCCACCTGCCGGAGATCTATTCGGTGGTGGCGGCGCCGATCGCATGATCCGGGTGCTGATCCCATCGCAGCTACAGTCCTATACGGCGGGCGCGACCCAGGTTGAGGCGCGGGGCGGGACCATCGAGGCGGTGCTGGAGGACCTCGACCGGCTCTACCCCGGCATCAAGTTCCGGGTGGTGGACGAACAGGACCGGGTGCGGCGGCACATGAAGCTGTTCGTGGGCCTCGAGCGGGCCCAGGACGTGCGGGCGCCGATCGCGGACGGCCAGGAGCTGCTGATCTTCGGGGCGCTGAGCGGGGGGTAGGGAACCGGTTCAGGCCCCCGGCCGCCGCCGGTGCGTGAAGATCACCAGCGCCAGCCCCGCGGCCAGCAGGATCACCCCGAACACGGCCCACTTGATATCGCCGGTCATGAAGCTGCCGGGCAGGACGTTGATCCCCTGCAGTATCCACACGCAGCCCATCCAGAACATCAGGCCGCCTACCAGGCTGCCCGCCACCTTCAGCGCCATCGCCATGGTCGTTTCCCATCACCGGGGCGGTCGCGTTGGCCGCGCCACCGTTGGCCGAACCTTAGCTCCATTCGCCGCCTAGCAAAGCTCTATCAATAGGCCAGGCGGCCGCGTAGGTCGTCGAAGGGGCGCATGACCTGGGCGCGGAAAGCGGGGCGCTGAGTGAGGCGCTCGTACCAGGCTTCGACGTGGGGCAGGGCGGGGCGGTCGATGGGCAGGTTGAGATAGCGGTAGAGCTGGGTGGCGATGGGCAGGTCGCCCATGGTCAGGTGGTCGCCGCCGACGTAGGGGCGGGTGGCGAGATGGGCATCCAGCAGGGCCAGGTCCGCCTCGGCCGCCGCCAGGAGGCCAGCGTTGCGGCGCTCGTCCCGCCGGTCCGTCGGCGTGCGCCACCAGCCCCAGAAGAAGCCGGTGAGGTGCGGCTGCAGGGCGGTCTGATTCCAGTCCATCCACTGGTCGGCCTGGGCGCGGCGGCCCGGGTCCAGCGGCCAGAGCACTCCCGGTGAATGGGCGGCGCAGAGGTAACGCAGGACGGCGCCCGACTCCCAGACCACGGTCCCGTCGTCGTCGATCACCGGAACCCAGCCGTTGGGGTTCATGGCCCGGAAGGCGGGAGTATCGATGAGGCCGAAGTCGCCGCCGGCGGGGATGTGCTCATAGGCTAGGCCGATCTCGTCCAGCGCCCACATCACCTTCTGGACGTTGATGGAGGAGAGGCGGCCCCAGACCGTAAGTGTCACCGGCGCTTGCCTTTCTTCTTCGGGCCACCGGGGCGCAGTTCGCCGGGTTTGCGGCGGGGGCC
>DASVMY010000006.1:0-1962 GCA_036384135.1 Caulobacteraceae bacterium
GTGGCGCGGCTGGCGGACGGCCAGGTCATCGTCCGGCCCCAGCCGCGCGACCTGGCGACCCGCCTCGGCCTCCAGACCCGGGCGAGCCTGGACCAGTACGACGTCGCCATCGTCGGCGGCGGGCCGGCCGGCCTGGCCGCGGCGGTCTATGGGGCGTCGGAAGGCCTGCGAACCATCGTCATCGAGCGCGAGGCGCCCGGCGGCCAGGCTGGGACCTCCTCGCGGATCGAGAACTACCTGGGCTTTCCCAGCGGCATCTCCGGCGACGAACTGGCCAGCCGCGCCCTGCAGCAGGCCAAGCGCCTGGGCGCGGAGATCCTGGTCACGCGCGACGTCGCCCGCATCGACCCCGCTGGCCGCGAAGTCTTCCTCGACGGCGGCGAGAGCGTGAAGGCGCGGACCCTGATCCTGGCCACGGGGGTGACCTGGCGCCACCTGGCCATCGAGGGCTTCGACCGGCTGATCGGCAAGGGCGTCTACTATGGCGCCGCGCGCAGCGAGACCAGCGCCACCCACGGGCTCGATATCTGTTTGGTGGGGGCCGGCAACTCGGCGGGCCAGGCAGCGCTGCACTTCGCCAACCACGCCCGCCAGGTCACCCTGCTGGTGCGCGGCGGGTCCCTGGAAAAGGGCATGTCGCACTACCTGATCGCCCAGCTCCGCGCCCAGCCTAACATCGCCGTCGAGCTGCGGTCCGAGATCCACGCGGTGCACGGCGAGACGCACCTGACGGCCATCGATGTGCGCGAAGCCTCATGCGGCGCCGTCAGCCGCCGCGACTGCGGCGCCCTGTTCATCTTCATCGGCGCCGACGCGGAGACGGCCTGGCTGCCGGACGACGTCGCCCGCGACGCCCGCGGCTATGTCCTCACCGGCGACGACCTGAAGGCGGCCGGCCGCTGGCCGCACGCACGCGACCCCTATTTGCTGGAAACCAGCGTCCCCGGCGTCTTCGCCTGCGGCGACGTGCGGGCTAGCCCGGTCAAGCGGGTCGCCGCGGCGGTTGGCGAAGGCAGCATGGCCATCGCCCTGGTGCACCAGTACCTGGCCCAAGAAAGGCTGGCCCAGGAACGCCCGACCCAGGAACGCCCGACCCAAGAACGGGCCGCGCGAACGCCATAACCCCGATCAGCCCGAAACCCGTCAGAGGCGAGGCTTCAAAGCCTTTGACGTATCGACCAGGGGAATGGCGCCATCGAGCCGGGCGAGGGCGGCAGCCACCGCCTCGGCCGTGGTCATCGCCTGGTCGGCCTCGGCGCCCTTGGCGGGCGCAAGGGGGCAGGGCGCGGGCGCGCGGTCGGAGGCGGTGAGTTCGCCGCGGAGGCTGACGAGCCTGACCGGGCCCAGGTCGCCACATGAGTCAGCCGTGGACGGATTGCTGCGCACGGCCCCAACCGCGCCCGAACCGACCGGTTCGGCGACCGCTTCGGATCGTCGTTTTTTTGATTGAGATAGCGGCATTGAGTTTCCCTGACGCCCCCGCCGAAGTTCCGGCCGTGAACTCAAGAACCGAGACCCGCCGCGACGCGGTCGCCATGGTGGTGGCGACAACAATGCCCGCGGCGAACCTGCCGATCCAAAACTGGCCGAAATCAATTGTCGCCCTTATCGGTAGAATCGTTTGGCCGGATTAACCATTAGGCGAAGTGTCACAGAGGCGATCTTCGAATAAGGGAGCAGGGGGAACAGGGGTTGCCGCCTCGCTTGGCCGAGGTGACGGAAGCGCGCATTTTCCGCTTGGCCGGGATGCGAATCTGACCTAGATGTTCTGGTAATGTTCTTATCGCCTCCACCCCCGGAAACGGACCAGCCGCCTTCCGACCCCGCCGATCCCCGGCGGGCCGAGGAACTGCGTCTGCTGGAGGAGATGACGGATGGGGCCATGGCCCTGGCCCGCGCCTTCCAGGCCGGCGCCCTGGCGGTGCTGCAAACCGCCAAGACCCCCGAGGAGCACGCCGTCGC
>DASVMY010000007.1:0-6587 GCA_036384135.1 Caulobacteraceae bacterium
CCGCCGCCGCCGAGGCCGCCGCCATCGCCGACGAGGACGTGGCCATGTGCCGGTCGATCGGCGAACACGGGGCCGACCTGATTGCCGCCGCCGCGGCCCGCGCTGGCGGACGGCGGGTGAACCTGCTGACCCACTGCAACGCCGGCTGGCTGGCCACGGTGGATTGGGGCACGGCCCTGGCGCCCATCTATGTGGCCCAGGAGCGGGGGATCGATCTCCACGTCTGGGTGGACGAGACCCGGCCCCGCAACCAGGGCGCTGCGCTGACCGCCTTCGAACTGGGCCAACAGGGGGTGGCGCACACCGTCATCGCCGACAACACCGGTGGCCACCTGATGCAGCACGCCCAGGTGGACCTCTGTATCGTCGGCGCCGACCGCGTCACCCGCACCGGCGACGCCGCCAACAAGATCGGCACCTATCTGAAGGCCCTGGCGGCGGCCGACAACGGCGTCGCCTTCCACGTCGCCTTCCCCTCCTCCACCATCGACTGGCGCCTGTCCGACGGGGTGCGCGAGATCCCCATCGAGGAACGCGGCGGCGAGGAGGTCACCCGCATGCGCGGCGCCCTGGCCAGCGGCGAGATCGTCGAGATCCAGGTGGCCGCGCCCGGCAGTCCCGCCGCCAACTATGGCTTCGACGTCACCCCGGCGCGTCTGGTCACCAGCCTGATCACCGAACGCGGCGTCTGCGCGGCCAGCGAGGCGGCGATCCTGGGCCTGTTCCCGGAGCGAGCGGCGGCCTAGTACGGAAAGTGCGGCTTGAGCACCTCACGCGGGTCGACCCGGTACGGATCCTGGGCTTTCCACTCGCCGTGATAGTAGAAGTCGAAGGTGTGGCAGAGGTGGATATTACCTGCCTCGGGCCCATCGCCGAACACATGCACCCGCAGGTTCCGGTTGGCCTTCAGCCGACCCAGGGAGACCCAGGCATGCTTCGCGCCGGGGCAGAAGGCGGCGATCATGGCGCTGCCCTCCTGGGCGTCGGTGACGGCGAAGAAGTCCCGCTCAGGCGCGTTGGGGCCGATCAGGGCCGACAGTCCGCCGCGCCCCAGCACCTTGTCGTCGGCCGGAACCACCTGGGCGGTGGCCTGGGCCTCGGTGGAGCGGATACGCAGCAGGGTGGTGAACACTAGCCGCTGGCGGAACTCGAAGGTCAGCGGCCCCGCCACGTGGCGAGTCTCCTCATTGGCCGGGTCATAGGCGAACAGGCGGATCGTCGCCGCCTCCGCCCGCGCCGCCGCCAGGCTCACTATCCCCAGGGCCACGGCCAGACACTTAGGCAAACGGGTCAATCTGTCCTCATACGCAACATGGCGGCGTCGCCGTCGAAACCGACCAGCCGCCACGTACCGTCTTCATTGGCAAAGGTCATCAGGCAGGTGTCGTGATGCCGCCGGGTGGCGCACACCCGCCCGTCGGACAAGGCCCTCAAGGCGCCGGCTACCTGCAGGGAGTTGGGGATCGGCGTGCCCGGGCGATAGCCGTAGTACTCGGCCGCGGCGCGGAACACGTCCGGCCGGATCAAGATGTCGCCGGCCAGCCGAGAGACCGGACCTGAGAGGACCAAGCCGAGCGCTTTCCACCCCTCGGCCACGTCGGAGCCGCGGGTGCGGTCCACCAGCCGGGCCTGCAGCTGGGCTTCCAGGGCCTGGCGGTCCACATGCGCCTCGAAGGCCTGGCGGTCGTCGTCGCGGATGGCGATCAGCAGGGCGTGCACGTCGGGCGCGGCGGACAGGCGCTGGGTCGTCGCGCACCCGGCCAGGGTCAAGGCGCCGACAACGGCCAGGACGGACGCGGCCAGCTTGGTCATGGTTCTCCACTCCTCGCAGCTTATGGCGCCCGTGTGGCGAAGCGGCTTAGGCGCCGGTTCGTTCCCGAAAGAAAGCCAGCACCCGCTGCTCGGCCTGTTTCGTCGGCCCGTCCGGATCGTCGTCCTTCAGGTGCAGGGTAAGCACCGAATGCGGCGTGCGCATGCGCGGATCGATCTGGGCGTCCTTGGGATCGATCTCGATGGCCTCGAACCGGTCGCCGAACTCGCGCTTGTAGGTGTCGAACCGTTCATCCGGCACGAAGGGGTCGCCGTAGAAGCGCAGGCCGATCATCGACAGGTCCTCGTCCTGGAACCGGCGCTTGGCGCAGGCGATCTCGCCCGGCGACGCGCCGATGCCGGCGAACCGCGACTTGGCGCCGATGCCGATCGGCAGGGGCATGGAAGGTTGGGACAACACCGGCGCCACCACGGCCGGCTCGGTCATCATGGCCAGGGCGAAGCCGCCGGTGAAGCACATGCCCACCGCCCCGACCCCCTTGCCGCCGCACTCGGCATGGGCGTGGGCCGCCAGGGCCTTCAGCCAGTCCACGATCGGGCTCGACTTGTCGTTGGCCCAGACGTTGAACTCCCGCTGGATGCAGATGCCCTTCAGCATCGTGCCGATGGCGTAGCCGGGGCTGATTTCGCGCCCGGCCTCGCCGAACAGGATCGGGCAGAACACCGTCATTCCCGCCGCCGCCACCCGGTCGGCGAACCGGACCGCCAAGGGGTGCAGCCCCGGCATCTCGTGCATGACGATCACCGCCGGCCCCGTCCCGCGCCGATAGACCGGCCGGGTCCATCGCCGCGCTGGATCGGTGAAGTCGAACCGCGTGTAGTCCTTCATCACGTCGCTGCCGTCAGCCATGGTTCCCCCCCAGAGACGGGCATGCTCGCACACCCAGGCTGGACTGGGAAACAGCCATCATTGACGGCCCCGGCGCCCCGGCCTACCCTCGAAGGGTCCATCAACGGCAGAGAGGAGGGTTGCAACATGACTGTCGCTCGTCACGCCGCCCTCCAAGGCGTCGCCGGCTGAACCTGCGCCCCAACCGGGCGTTCAGGGCCGACGGCCAAATCCAACGCCGTCCCGAAGGACAACTCCATTGATCGAAGACTATGGCTGGAGCGATGCGCTCCGGAACGACTTTGCGCCGCACGCCGAGCGCGGCCTTATCCCTGGGCGCGTGATCGTCCAGCAGCGAGGACTCTATGTCCTGGCCACGGACCTGGGTGAACTGGCCGCCGGCGTCGCCGGTCGGCTGGCCCACGATACCGCCGGGGCGGACTATCCCGCCGCCGGGGACTGGGTGGCCGCCGCCGCCAGGCCGGAGGAACGCGCCGCCACCATCCACCACGTCCTGCCGCGGAAGACCGCCTTCGTGCGCCGCGCGGCCGGGCCCAAGCTTGGCGAGCAGGTGGTGGCGGCCAATGTAGACGTCGCCTTCCTCACCGCCTCGCTGAACGCCGACCTCAACGCCCGCCGGCTGGAGCGATACCTGTCCGTGGCCAGGCAGAGCGGCGCGCGGCCGGTGCTCGTGCTCACCAAGGCCGACCTCTGCGAGGATGTCGAAGCGGTCTTGGCCGAGATCCGGGCCGTGGCCCTGGATGTCCCCATCCTGGCGGTGTCGGCCCTGACCGGCCTCGGACTGGACGCGATCACCGCCCAGTTGGCGCCGTGCGAGACGGCGGTGATGGTCGGCTCCTCCGGCGTCGGCAAGTCCACCCTGGTCAACGCCCTGGCCGGTCAGGACCTGATGGCTACCCAGGCCATACGCGAGGACGACGCCCGCGGCCGCCACACCACCAGTCACCGCGAGCTGATCCGCCTGCCCGGCGGCGCCCTGCTGCTGGACACCCCCGGCATGCGGGAACTGGGTCTGTGGGATTCCGACGAAGGCGTCTCGGCGACCTTCGAGGACATCGAGGTCCTGGCCGCCGGGTGCCGCTTCCACGACTGCCATCACGGCAACGAACCTGGCTGCGCGGTGCAGGCCGCCCTGGCGGACGGCAGTCTCGATCCTGGTCGCTGGAAGAGCTACGGCAAGCTGCAGCGCGAGATCGCCCACCTGGAACGGCGGGAGGACCCCATCGCCCGCGAAACCCACCGCCGCCACTGGATGGCGATCAGCAAGGCCCAGCGCACCGGCAAGAAGCTCAGGGGGAAGGACTTTTGAACCTGCGGCTGCACCCCGCTGACGGAGATAGGTTCACCTGGATGCTCGGCGAGGGGCCGGCCCTCGATACCCTGACCCTGCCCCCAGGCGGTGTCGATGAGCCGTGGGTGCTGCGCTGGCTCAAGGGCAATCTGGCCGTGCTGGAGGGCACGGTCCGGGAAGGGACCGGCAGCTGGCTGATGGTGGCGGACGGCGAGATCGTCGGCCTGTGCAGCTACAAGGGCCCGCCCGAGGACGGTGTCGTGGAGATCGGCTACGCCGTGGCCCCGCGGCGGCGCCGGCGCGGATACGCCACGGCCGCAGTCGCCGCCCTGATCGCCCTGGCCGAACAGGACCCGCGCATCACCAGCCTGTCGGCGGAGACCGCCCTGGCCAACCTGCCCTCGCAGCGGGTGCTGGAGGCCAACGGCTTTGCGCCCGCTGGGCGAGGTTTCGACCGCGACGAGGGCGAGATGATCCTGTGGCGGCGGGATATCGCCCCGGCCTGAAGCCGTCCAACATCCCGCCCGCGCTCAGGATGGCCCTACAGCGAGCGCTTAACTTCCTCGACGGTGAAGCACTCGATGAAGTCGCCGGCCTTGATGTCCTGGAAGCCCTTGAAGGCCATGCCGCATTCCTGGCCGGACTGGACCTGGTCGACCTCGTCCTTGAAGCGCTTGAGCGTTTCGAGGGTGCCCAGTTCCAACACCACCACGTCCTGGCGGATGATCCGAACGCGCGCGCCCTTGCGGACCACGCCCTCGGTGACCTTACAGCCGGCCACACGCCCGACCTTGGAGATGTCGAAGGCCTGCAGCACCTCGGCGTTGCCCAGGAAGGTTTCCCGCTGGATCGGCGCCAGCATGCCCGAAAGCACGCCTTTGATGTCGTCGATCAGGTCGTAGATGATCGCGTAGTAGCGGATCTCCACGCCTTCCTTCTCGGCCAGTTCGCGGGCCTGTTTCGAGGCGCGGACGTTGAAGCCGATCACCGGCGCGCCGGCGCCCTTGGCCAGCATCACGTCGCTCTCGTTGATGCCGCCGGCGCCCGACAGGATGATCCGGGCCCGGACCTCCTCGTGCGCCAGCTTCTCCAGCGAGCCGACGATGGCTTCGGCCGAACCCTGGACGTCCGCCTTGATCACCAGCGGCAGTTCCGAGACCTTCTTGTCGGCCAGCTTGGACATCATCTCGGCCATGGAGCCGCCAGGGCCCACGGGCTTAAGCGACCGCTCGCGCTTGAGGCGGATGCGGTAGTCGGTGAGTTCCCGCGCCCGCGCCTCGTCTTCCACCACCGCGAAGGGCTCGCCGGGATCCGGCGCGCCGTCGAGGCCGAGGATTTCCACCGGCACGGAGGGACCGGCTTCGGTGAGCTGTTCGTCGCGCTCGTTGAGCAGGGCGCGCACGCGGCCGGCGCTGGCGCCCGCCACGACGATGTCGCCCCGGCGCAGGGTGCCGCGCTTGACCAGGACGGTGGCCACGGCCCCCCGCCCACGATCCAGCTTGGCCTCGATGACCACGCCCTCGGCCGTGCGGTCGGGGTTGGCTTTCAGGTCCATGACCTCGGCCTGCAGCAGAATGGCCTCAAGCAGGTTGTCCAGGCCGGTCTTCTTCAGGGCCGAGACCTCGATCACCTGGGTGTCGCCGCCCAGGCTTTCGACCACGATCTCGTGCTGCAGCAGCTCGTTGATCACGCGGGTCGGATCGGCGCCGGGCTTGTCCATCTTGTTGATGGCCACGATCATCGGCGCGCCGGCCGCCTTGGCGTGGGTGATCGCCTCGATGGTCTGGGGCATGACCCCGTCGTCCGCCGCCACCACCAGGATGACGATGTCGGTGACGTTGGCGCCGCGGGCGCGCATGGCGCTGAAGGCGGCGTGGCCGGGGGTGTCCAGGAAGGTGACCTTGTTGCCGTCGGCCAGGTTCACCTGATAGGCGCCGATGTGCTGGGTGATGCCGCCGTGTTCGCCGCTGGCCACGTCCGCCGAACGCAGGGCGTCCAGCAGGCTGGTCTTGCCGTGGTCGACGTGACCCATGACCGCCACCACCGGCGGCCGGGGCAGCAGGTGATCGTCGTGGTCGTCCTCGGCCAGGAAGCCGGTTTCCACGTCGCTTTCGGAGACCCGGCGCACGGTGTGGCCGAACTCCGTGGCCACCAGTTCGGCGGTGTCGGAATCGATCACGTCGCTGATCTTCAGCATCACGCCCTGACGCATCAGGAACTTGATGATCTCGACGCCGCGCACCGCCATCCGCTGGCCCAGTTCCTGGACCGTGATGACATCGGGAATAATCACTTCGCGGGCGCCTCTGTTGGTTTCGACATGACCCTTGCGCTTCTCGCGTTCGCGTTCGCGGGCCCGGCGAACCGAGGCCAGGGAGCGCATGCGTTCGACGGCGTCCTCGTCATCCCCGGCCACGGCCTGGATGGTGAGGCGGCCTTCGCGCCGCTTGGGTTCGCCCTTGGTGCGCGAGACGGCCTTGCCGGCCGCCGCGGTCTTGCCCTTGCGGGCGGCTTCTTCCTCGTCGAAGTCCGGACGGCGGTCGAGGTTCAGGCTGCCGGGGCGCGGCGTCTGGCGGGCGGCGCGCTGGATTTCGGGACCGGCGGGGGCGGCGGCAG
>DASVMY010000008.1:0-7093 GCA_036384135.1 Caulobacteraceae bacterium
CGGGCGGGCGCGCATCTCCCTGCCCGACCTGCACGCGCGGGTCAGCGCGGCTGTGGCGGCCTTTGATCGCGCCGTGGTGGCCGCCGCCTATCCGGACGAACAACGCCAGCGCGCGCTCTACGCGGTCTGCGCCACCGTGGACGACATTGCTCAGAACCTGCCGGGTCATGCCCAGGACGCCGCCGAATGGTCGCGGCGCAGCCTGGTGATCCAGTTCTTCAAGGAGAACATCGGCGGCGACCGTTTCTGGCAGATGGTCGACAACATGCTGGCCCGCCCGGCACAATACGCCGACCTGATCGAGCTGTTCCACGCCTGCCTGGCGGCCGGCTTCGAGGGTCGCTTCCGGGTGATGCCGGACGGCAAGCGGCGCCTGCAAGAGGTGACCGCCCAGCTCTATTCTTCGATGGAGCACACCCGACGGCTGTCGGTGACGGAGCTGTCGCCGCACTGGCGTGGCCAGCCAACGCCGCTGCGGCGGGTGGGGTTCTGGTCGATCCTGATCGCCGCGGGCGGGGCGGCCCTGGGCCTCCTCGCGGTGGTCTACATCATCCTGAGGGTGGTGCTGATCCAGACCGGCCAACCCGCCATGGCGGCGCTGAAGGCGATCAATCCTGACCAGCCCCTGCGGCTCTCGCGCGTCGCGCCGCCTCCGCCGCCGTCCACCTCGACCCAGCTGCAGACCATTCAGGGTTTCCTGGCGCCCGAGATCGCCCAGCATCTGGTGGCGGTGGACCAAGACGGCTCGTCCATCCGTGTGCGAACCACGGTGGGCCAGCTGTTCGCCTCCGGCTCCGACCAGCTCGAAGGGGCGAGGCGGCCGCTGATCGAGCGCATCGCCGCGGCGGTGGAGACCCAGCCCGGCGCCGTGCGGGTGGAGGGCTACACCGACTCCGACCGGGTCAGCAGCCTGACCTTCCCGGACAACACCGCCCTGTCGACATCGCGCGCGGAAATGGTCGCCGGGATCATCAAGAGCAAGCTCAGCCATCCGGAGCGGGTGAGCGCCGAAGGATTCGGCGACAACCGCCCCATCGCCAGCAACGACACGTCCCAGGGCAAGGCCCTGAACCGGCGCGTCGAGATCGTCATTCCAAGGACCTAGAGGCAAGCCGTGAAGCGCTTTCTGCTGAGCTGGTGGACCCTGAGCATCGCCACGGCCGTGATCGTGGCCCTGATCCTGGCTGTGGTCCTGCCGATCTTCGTCCACCCGCTTCGTCCATTCCTGGTGAGGCTGTTGCTGGTGATGGCGGTGGCGCTTGTCTGGGCCGGATTCTGCCTGGTGCGGATTCTGCGCCGCCGCCAGGCGTCGGACGCCATCGCTACCGAACTGGCCAAGCCGGACGCCACGGACGACGAGACCCGCACCATCGCGGCGCGCATGAACTCGGCGCTGGCCGGGCTGCGCAAAGCCAGCGGCCGTCAGCGCGACTACCTCTACAGCCGGCCGTGGTACATGATCATCGGTCCCCCCGGCGCCGGGAAGACCACCGCCCTGCTGAATTCCGGCCTACGCTTTCCATTCTCGGACAGCGCCCTGAAAGGGGTGGGCGGGACGCGGAACCTGGACTTCTGGTTCGCCGACGAGGCCGTGCTGGTGGACACCGCCGGCCGCTACACCAGCCAGGACTCCGATAGCGCCGCGGACGCAAAGGCCTGGCGCGGGTTCCTCGGCCTGCTGCGCAAGCACCGGCCGCTGCAGCCGATCAACGGGGTGGTGGTGGCGTTGGGCATGGACGAGCTGCTCAGAGCCGACCGCGCCGCGCTGGATGCCCACGCCATCGCCGTGCGCCGGCGCCTGGCCGAGCTGCGCCAGACCCTGGAGGTCAATGCGCCGGTCTATGTCATGTTCACCAAGGCCGACCTGCTGGCCGGCTTTGCCGAATTCTACGACGACCTGGACGTCGAGGGTCGCCGCGCGGTGGTGGGCGCCACGCTGCCTTGGGGCCGGCGGACCAGTGTCGAGGCGATCAGCGGCGAGTTCGACGCCTTGGTCCAGGCCGTCGCCGACCGTAGCGCCAAACGCCTGCAGGAGGAGCTGGACGTCCGCCGCCGCAGCCTGATCCTGGGCTTCACGCCTCAAGTGGCGGCCCTGCGCGCGCGGGCCTTGCGCTTCCTTGAGGGCGCTTTCCTGGGCGACGACGCCGGGCGCGCCGAACTTCGCGGCTTCTACCTGACCAGCGGGGTGCAGGAGGGCGCGCCCCTCGACCGGCTGTTGAGCGGCGTCGCTCAGGTGTTCGACCAGGCGCCGACTCCATCGGAGAGCCGCGGCCGCGCCTACTTCCTGAACCGGCTACTGAACGAGGTCGTGTTCGCCGAGGCCGGCCTGGTGGAGCACGATCCCAAGGCGCGGGCGCGGCGAAGCGCCATGCTGGCCATCGGCCTGGGTTCCATTGCGGCCACGGTGCTGCTGGTGCTGGTGCTCTGGGGGGTCAGCTTCGTCCAGAACCGCCACTACCAGGACCGGCTGCTGGCCAGCGCCGTCGACGTGCAGACCCAGATTCGCCAGACCGGCGTGGACATGGTGGAGGTGCGCGACACCGACCCGGACCTGGAGCAGACCCTGTCCATCCTGAGGACCCTGCGCGAACTGCCCGGCGGCTATGCCGAGCGGCAGAAGCACGGTCCGCCGCTGATGTCGCGTTGGGGGCTCTACCAGTGGGGCCACGCGGATGAGGCCCGGCAGGCCTATCTGCAGTCTCTGCGCCGGGTCATGCTGCCGCGCCTGCTGTACCGCCAGGAGCGCTATCTGCAGGAACACCGGGCCGACGCCATGTCGGTGTACGACGCCCTGAAGACCTATCTGATGATGGGCGGCCTGGGACCGCTGGACAAGACGGCCACCAAGTCCTGGGTGGAGAACGACTGGAGCGCCGTAAGCCTGGCCGGCGCCGACCGGGAGGACACGCGCAAGCAGATGTCCGATCACCTGCAAGCCCTGCTCAAGGACGGCGACCTGACCGGCGCCTGGCCGGCGCGCAAGGCGCCGTTGGATGGGGCGCTGATCGACTCCAGCCGCCAGACGGTGCAGACCCTGTCGCTGTCTGACCGGGCGTACGCCATCCTGCGCTCCAAGGCCCAGGGCCAAGGTCAGGCTTGGCAGATCGGTCAGGTCCTGTCGGCGGGCGACGGTCGGGCCTTCGCCAATCCCGACGCGGTGATGCAGCTCTCCGTGCCCTACTTCTTTACCAAGGAGGGCTATCAGAAGTCGTTCCTGGCGGGCCTGCAGACTGCCCAGCAGGACCTGGAGAAGGATCTCTGGGTGCTGGGCTCCGACGCCGACACCACCGCGGTGCGCACCCAGATCCAAGGCATCCGGCCCGGCGTCGCCGCCGCCTACGCCCACGAGTACATCGCCTCGTGGGAGACGGTGGTGAAGGCGCTGCAGCCGGCGGACTACTTCCAGGACCAAACGGCCTGGGCCGCCTTCACCCGCACGCCCTCGCCATTGACCCTGGTGCTGCTGGAGCTGAGCAAGAACACCACCTTCTCCAAGGGCGGCGGGGTCGGACAGGCCCTGGTCAACAAGTTCGCCGCCGCCGACAAGGCCCTGGAGGGCGCCCAGACCGTCGATGCCGGTCAACAGATCGAGACCTATTTCCGGCCTTTGCGCGACTATGTGGGCGACGGCAAGAGCGGGCCGCTGAACGATTTCGTGGTGGCGATCAAGTCAGCGGGCACCGCCAACAACGCCGCCAACCTGGCCGGCGGCGGCCTGGCCGGCGCCTCGGCGCAGGGCCAGCTGGTGACCGCCACGGCGGGGCTCAACTCCGCGGCGGCCGCGGCGCCGCCTCTGCTGCTAGGGTTCGTGGCCTCGGCGGCCAAGGGCGGACAGACCGCGGCCGTTTCGTCGGCCAAGGGCGCGGTTGCCCAGTCCTATCTGACCGACCTGCTGCCCAGCTGCCGAGGTGTGACGGAGGACCGCTATCCCTTCTTCGGCGCGGCGCCCAATGAGGCCAGCGTCACCGACATGCTGCGCGTCTTCGGGATGAGCGGCCAGTTCGACAACTTCTCCCGAGCGCAGTTGGGTCATTTGCTGGATACCGCCGGTCCTGTCTGGCGCTGGAACGCTCAGGACCCGGTGGGCCAGGCGCTGGATCCCTTGAGCGCCCAGCAGTTCGAGAAGGCGTCGGATCTGCAGAACCTGCTGAGCGCGGGGCTGCCCTTGAAGGTGCAGGGCGTGGGCTTCGGCGGCGCGGTGACGGCCGCGGAGATCTCCATCAACGGGACCACCTACCGTTTCGAGAACGGCAGCATGGGCGCCAAGCCGGCCATGTGGTCGATCTCCGGCGGGGCGCCGGAGGCCCATGTGGCGCTGTTCGCCGGTGCGACAGAGGTGAAGCGGTTCGAGGAGCAGGGGGCCTGGGCGCTCTTCCGGCTGATGGACAAGGCCCGCAAGGAGAATGACGGGCCGACGGCGGTCAAGGCGACCTTCGGCGAGGGCGCCACCTTCGCGACCCTGCGCTTCATCCTGCCGAGCACCAAGAACCCCTTCAGCCGTGGCGGCCTGTGGTCGCTCCGTTGTCCGGCGGCGCTTTGACCGGGCCTGCGCCCTTCGTCTTCGGCAAGCTGCCCGGCCATGGGGATTTCGTTCAGCGCGGACTGGGCGGCGCGTCGCGAGACGCCTGGGACCACTGGGCGAGCGCCGGCCTGGCAAGGGCCCGCGAGGTCTTGGGCGAGCGATTCGACACCGTCCACGAACAGGCACCGCCCTGGCGCTTCTGCGTCGGTCCGGGTCCCCTGGGACCCGACTGGCGGGTGGGCGCCCTGGCGCCGTCGGTGGATAGGGTCGGGCGACGGTTCCTGATCGTGGTGGGGGCCGACGGCCTGGAGCCGCCCCAAGCCCGTTCGGCCGTCCTGGCGGAGCGGATGGAAGGGTTGATCTACGACGCCTTCGAGGGGGACTGGGACGCCGACGGACTGGTCGAGGCGGCCGGCCGTACGCTCGACACGGTGGACTGGGCCGCGGCGGGCGAGGCGCCGGTAGGGGCCTGGATCGGCGATGTCGGCCAGGACGCCCCGCGTCTGGCGGATATCTTTGCGCCGGACGGCGTGCTGCGTATGCTTGAGCTGCGGCAGTCCGAGACCCCGTCATGACCGATCAATCGCTTCGACTGACCCACGGCGCCCGCAGCGACGTCGGCGCGGTGCGCCAAGTCAACGAGGACAGCTTCATCGCCCGGCCCGAGATCGGGCTTTGGGCCGTGGCCGATGGCATGGGCGGCTTGGAAAACGGTCAGTGGGCCTCGAACGCCATCGTCGAGGCCCTGGCCCGCGTGGCGCCTGACGAGGACTTCGACACGGCGGCCGAGCATGTCGCCGCCGCCATCCATGCCGCCAACGCAGTGATCCACGACGAAGTCCGCGCCAGCGGCCGCAGCATGGGCTCCACGGCCGCCGCCCTGTTGATCCAGGGGCGGCGGTTCGTGGTCTTCTGGGCCGGAGACAGCCGGGTCTACCTGATGCGCGACGGCGAGCTGTTCCGGATGACCGAGGACCACACCCAGGTCCAGGACATGGTGGCGCGGGGCCTGCTGACACCTGAGGAGGCGGCCCACCATCCGATGATGCACGTGATCTCGCGCGCGGTGGGCGTCGAGCCGACGCTGGAGCTCGACGCGGTGGCGGACGAAGCCCAGGTGGGCGACATCTTCCTGATCTGCAGTGACGGCCTCTACGGGGTGGTGAACGACGAGGAAATCGCCCAGGCCCTGCGCCAGGTCTCCAACGCGGCTCCAGAACGGCTGGTGGAGCTGTCCCTCTCTCGCGGCGCCCCGGACAACGTGACCGTGGTCACCGTCGCCTGCGAGGAGATCACCTTCCTGTCTCTGGCCCAGGAACAGGCCTGACGATGGGGGGCGATCCCAAGAATCCGGCGGACGCTGACCGCACCGTCTATTCGCCGCGCTCCAAGCCGGCGGCGCCTTCCGACGGCGATCCGCCGGCCGCCGCCCCGGAGACGGCCCCGGACACGGCTGGTGAGACCGTCTTCGCCCCGATCTCACATCGCCCCGCGACGGGATTTTCCTCCGAAGGGCTTCCGCCATCCGCCCCGGCCGATCCGCCCGGCGGTCCGGCGCTGCCTCCGGGCGGCTCGGCCATGCGCTATGGCTCCGCCCAGGTCGAGATCGGGATGATCCTCAACGGGATCTATGCCGTGAAGCGTCTGATTGGCCGCGGCGGCATGGGCGAGGTCTACGAGGGGGTCAACGTCAACGACGCCGAGGATAGGGTGGCCATCAAGGTCATCCTGCCCAACCTGGCGGCCGATCCCAATGTGCAGGCGATGTTCTTCAAGGAAGCGCGGGCCCTTCGGACCCTCTCGCACCCAGCGGTGGTGCAGTACCGGGTGGTCGCCCAGGAGCCTTCAATCGGCATCTTCTACATCGTCACCGAGTTCATTGACGGTCCGTCGCTGTCGGAACTGCTGGGCAAGACGACGCTGACGTCCGCCCAGCTCCGCTCGCTGCTGCGCCGCCTGGCGGAGGGCCTGAGAGCCGCGCACGAGCTGGGCGCGGTGCACCGGGATATCTCACCGGACAATGTGCTGCTGCCTGCTGGTGTCCTGACCAGCGCCAAGGTGATCGACTTCGGCATCGCCAAGGATCTGGACACCAGCAAGCGCACCATCATCGGCGACGGTTTCGCGGGCAAGCTGGGATACGTGGCGCCCGAGCAGCTGGGTGACTTCGGGCGCGACATCGGAGCCTGGACCGACGTCTACAGCCTGGGTCTGGTTATGCTGTCGCTGATCCACGGCCGCAACGTCGACATGGGCGCGACCCTGGTGGACGCCGTCGACCGCCGCCGGGCGGGCATCGACCTGGGGCTGGTTCCGCCGGACCTGAAGCCGGTGCTGCAGGCCATGCTGGAGGTCAATCCAGCCCAGCGCTTGCGGTCGATGGACGCTGTCCTCGCGGCGCTCGACGGCGGCGTCGCGGTCCAGGGCCCGAAGGCTCCCGTCAAGGGGGGGGGCCGGCCCCCTCCGGCCTTGCTGATTGGCGGCGTGGCCGCGTTGGTGATCGCCGTGGCGGGGCTGGCCTTCCTGCTCGGCAAGCCGACCAAGCCGGCGCAGTCTGCCGCGGCTGTGGCG
>DASVMY010000009.1:0-11079 GCA_036384135.1 Caulobacteraceae bacterium
CCTTGCCCGTCCCGCTGCCCCTGCCGCCGCCGCCCGGATCGCCGCCGCCGCTGAACCTGCCGCCGCCGCCCTCGCCGCCGATCAATCCGCCCGACTACTGGGCCCACAACCTGACCCTGAACCCCGGCACGGCGCCGCGCCAGTCCCTGACGGGGGCCGGGCAGATCGTCGTGACCGCGCCGACAGTGACGCTCCAGGCCGCCGCCCTGACCGGCGGCAAGACCGGCGGCTCGACTTACCGGCTGTATGGCTATCAGCTCTCTCCGCCCAAGGAGCCTGGGTCGGAAGCCCTCGCCGTTGGTTATGGCGCGCCCGGCGTGGTGGGCAAGGCGCCGTCTGACCCGATCCAGGTCGCCCCGCCGTTCATCGCCCTGAAGATGTGCGTGAAGAGCTGAGAGACCAGTCGGCCAATCGGCGCTTGGCCGGGTCGCCGTGAGCCGGGAAGGCGGGGCCGCGTCAATCTGGCTCGGGCGTCTACATGCGAATGAGTTGCATCGGCGTTCGCAACTGGCTATATGAGACAGGCATCCACAGGGTTTCTCGATCCCATGTACGTCTGCAACTGCAACGGCCTTCGCGAACGTCAGGTCCGCGCCGCCATCGAGGCGGGCGCCTGCCGTCCGGCTGAGGTGTTCAAGGCCACCGGATGCGCCCCGCGCTGCGCCAAGTGCGTCTGCGAAATGCGCGACATGATCGAGACCTCCCGCGAAGCCTTGCGCTACGCCGCCGAATAGCGGCGCTATCTTCAATCCGTCATTTTAAGCTTGTCAGGCCCTTCCGCCGGCGGGAAGTTGAGCCGGGTTTTGGGAGCGCGCCATGCACGGCGACAAGGCGATCATCAAACTCTTGAACGCGGTGCTCACCAATGAGCTGACCGCGGTGAACCAGTATTTCCTGCATGCTCGGATCTACGAGAACTGGGGCTTCAAGCGCCTGGGCAAGATCACCTATGACGAGTCCATCGGCGAGATGAAGCACGCCGACAAGCTGATCAAACGCATCCTTTTCCTGGAGGGCCTGCCCAACCTGCAGGACCTGAACAAGCTGAAGATCGGCGAGAGCGTGCCCGAATCCCTGGCGGCGGACCTGTCGGTGGAGGTGGGCGGACGGGCAGCCCTGGTGGCCGGGGTCGGCCAGTGCGAAGCTGCCAAGGACTACGTCAGCCGGGAGATACTCGAGGAGATCCTGCGCGACACCGAAGAGCACATCGACTTCCTGGAGACCCAGCTGGCGCTGCTGGCCTCGCTGGGCGAGCAGAACTACCTGCAGAGCGCGCTGGGCGAACTCGAAGGCGGGTAGGAACCAACCTCACCTCCGTCTGTTACCTCGCTTGGGTTTCGCGCGAGGGGTTGGACATGGCCACTTCCGAAAAGCATGCGAGCCGGCTGATCAGCGCTCGCCATCAGGCGCAATCGCACGTCCTCGCCGGTGTCACCCTGACGGTCGGCGCGATGGTGATCGCGGCGCTGGCAGCCGCCCGTAATCCACGGGCCAGATCCAACAGGCTCAAGCCCTTGCCTTCGAAGCCCCCGCCTTCAAAACTGCGTTCGGCGGTGTTCGCGCTGATCTGGCCGCCGCTGTTCATGGCGCTGACCCTGTCGGGCCTGAGAATCTGGAACGGGCCGCCCAGCCCGGCGAGAACGCGAGCCCTGACCCTGTGGGGCCTGATCCAGGCGTTCAACGCGACATGGATGGCGCTGGGGCCAAAGCGCCTTGGCGGCCAACTGATCGCGGCGGTGGCCACCCTGGGCGCCGCGGCGGCCTATGCCTGGCAGGCCAGACGCATCGACGCCCCGGCCGCTAGCCTGGCCTCGCCGTATCTCGGCTGGATCGGGTTCGCCAATGTGCTGACCGAGGAGCTTTGGCGGCGGAACCCGCATGCGCACACGGTGCATTGAGGTTCTTGATGGGGCAAAATGAGGGGGCCTGGGCGCAGCCACCTTCTCCCCCTGCGGGAGAAGGTGGCTCGCGTAGCGAGACGGATGAGGGGTCGTCGGAACAGTGGGGATTGGCTTGCTGGCAGGATAGTCTCGGGCGGCGCGTCGACCCCTCATCCGACCTCCTGCGGAGGCCACCTTCTCCCGCAGGGGGAGAAGGAACGTGTTGCGATTCCTCACTTTTGGTTCGCTTTGACGGTCTGCCACTCACGGCCTAGCGTAACGGGATGATCGTCAAGCTTGGCCGCGCGAACTCACAACTTGCAAGGCTTGTCGCGGCATTCGAACGCGGCGAGGAGATCATCATCGCACGCGGCGACAAACCCGTGGCCAAGTTTACTGCGGTCGAGACGGCGCCAAGGACCAAGCGGATTTTTGGAAGTTTGAAGGGTCATATCGCCCTAACGGACGCATTCTTCGAGCCGTTACCGGACGACGAACTGGCCTTGTGGAACGGCGAGGGCGACTGACTGCTCTCCGTCCTATCGCTACTCCGCCGCCACCCGCGCCGCGGCGAATTTCGGGGCCAGTTCGCCTGACGCATAGCGCTTGGCCATCACGGACTGAGGCAGGGGTTTGATCTTGTCGGCCCAGCCGGCGGCGCCGAATTCCTCGAAGCGCTGGCGGCAGACCGCGCGCATCGCCTCCATGGCAGGCTTCAGATACTTGCGCGGGTCGAATTCGCCAGGGTTCTCGGCGAACACCTTGCGGATGGCGCCGGTCATGGCCAGGCGGTTGTCGGTGTCGACATTGACCTTGCGCACGCCCAGCTTGATGCCGCGCTGGATCTCTTCCACCGGCACGCCCCAGGTCTGGGGGATGTCGCCGCCGTACTGGTTGATGATGTCCTGCAGCTCCTGCGGCACGGAGGAGGAGCCGTGCATCACCAGGTGGGTGTTGGGCAGGCGCCGGTGCACCGCCTCGATGACGTTCATGGCCAGGATGTCGCCGTCGGGCTTGCGGGTGAACTTGTAGGCGCCGTGGCTGGTGCCCATGGCGATGGCCAGGGCGTCGACCTCGGTGGCGCGGACGAACTCCATGGCCTGGTCGGGGTCGGTGAGCAGCTGGTCGTGGCCCAGCTTGCCCTCGAAGCCGTGGCCGTCTTCCTTTTCGCCCATGCCGGTTTCCAGGCTGCCCAGGACGCCGATCTCGCCCTCCACCGAGGCGCCGACCCAGTGGGCCATGTCGACCACGCGGCGGGTGATGGCGACGTTGTATTCGTAGCTGGCGGGAGTCTTGGCGTCGGCCTCGAGACTGCCGTCCATCATCACGCTGGTGAAGCGGTGCTGCAGGGCGGTGGCGCAGGTGGCCTCGCTGTTGCCGTGGTCCTGGTGCATGCACACCGGCAGATCCGGGTACAGTTCCACCAGGGAGTCGATCAGGCCGGCCAGGACGATGTCATTGGCGTATTGCCGCGCGCCGCGGCTGGCCTGGATGATCACCGGAGCATTGACCAGCTCCGCCGCCTCCATGATCGCCAGGCCCTGCTCCATATTGTTGATGTTGAAGGCGGGCACCGCGTAGCTGTGCTCGGCGGCGTGGTCGAGGAGCTGTCGCAGGGTGATACGGGCCATGGTCTTATTTCCTCGAAATCGGACGCAGACTAGGTCTGCGCGAGCGTCGTTGCAAAGCTGAGTCCTAAGAGGCCGGCAGGGGGGGAAGTTCCCGCGGATCGAGATCGGCGGCGTAATCTACGCCTTCCAGCCCAAAGCCGAAGATTTTCAGGAAATCTGCCCGAAAAGCCGGCAAATCGGCCAACTCGGCCAGGGTGTCGGTGGTGAGCAGCGGCCAGCGCCGCTTGACCTCGTCCTGCACCGCGGCGGACAGTTCCCAGTCGTCCAGGCGGATGCGGCCGGCTTCGTCCAGCGCCGGGGCCGCGCCGGGCGTCAGGCGGGTGCGGAACAGGCGGTCGATCTGCTCGATGCAGCCCTCGTGCAGGCACATGGCCTTCATGACCTTGAACAGCACCACGCCGTAGAGGGGCACCACGGGGATGGCCGAACTGGCCTGGGTGACCACGGCCTTCAGCGAGACCACCCGGGCGGCGTCCGGGCCATGGGCGTCGCGGATAGCGGCGGCGGCGCGGTCGAGATCTTCCTTGGCCTTGCCCAGGGTGGCCTTCCAATAGATCGGCCAGGTCAGCTCGCTGCCGATGTAGGTGTAGGCCAGGGTCTGGAAGCCCGGCGCCAGGGCGCCGGCGTCGCTCAGCGCGGCCATCCACAGTTCCCAGTCCTCGCCGCCCATGACCTTCACCGTGGCGGCGGTCTCCGCTTCGGTGGCGGGGGCCAGTTCGGTGTCGAACACCTCGCCCTTGTCGGTGTTGAGGGTCTTGACGTGGACGGGGGCGCCCAGGGGCTTGATGGCCGAGCGCCAGGTCTCGCCGGTCTTCGGATCGGTGCGCACCGGGGCGGCCATGCTGTAGATGACCATATCCACCTGGCCGACCAGGTCGCGGATGGCCTCGATGGTCTGGGCCTTCATGGCGTCGGAGAAGGCGTCGCCGTCCAAGGTGACGGCTTTCAGGCCGGCGGCGGCGGCCTCGCGCTCGAAGGCGCGGTTGTTGTACCAGCCGGCGGTGGCGGTCTTGGTCTCGACCGGCGGCTTTTCGAAAGAGACGCCGACGGTGTCCGCGGCGCCGCCGAAGGCCGCAACGATGCGCGAGGCCAGGCCGTAGCCGCCGGAGCAGCCCAGCACCAGGACCCGCTTCGGCGCGCCGGCGATGGGGCCGCCGGCGCGGACCACGTCAATCTCCTGGCGCACATGCGCGGCGCAGCCGGCCGGGTGGGCGGTGAGGCAGATGAAGCCTCGGATACGTGGCTCGATGATCATGCTGGTCCCCCACCCCGATCCGTGAAGTCTACCGTTCCAGCGCCGCGACGCCGGGCAGGGTCTTGCCTTCCATCCACTCCAGGAACGCGCCGCCGGCGGTGGAGACGAAGGTAAAGTCACCGGCTACCCCGGCGTGATGCAAGGCCGCGACGGTGTCGCCGCCCCCGGCCACGGCCACCAGCTTGCCGGCCTGGGCCAGGCCGGCGGCGTGACGGGCGGCTCCGGTCGTGCCCTTGTCGAAGGGCGGGGTCTCGAAGACGCCCAGCGGGCCGTTCCAGATCAAGGTCTTGGAGGCGTCCATGGCCTCCATCAGCCGGGCCACGGTTCTGGGCCCCGCGTCCAGGATGCGCTCGTGCTCGTCCAGTTGCCCCAGGTCGCGGACGCGGGCCGCGGCGCCTGGCTCGATCTTCTCGGCTACGACGATGTCGATGGGCAGCAGCAGCTCGCAATTGTTCTTCTGCGCGAAGGCCATGGTCTGGCGGGCGGTGTCGGCCAGGTCCTTCTCGCAGTAGGAGGCGGCGACGTCGTGGCCCTGGGCGAACAGGAAGGTGTTGGCCATGCCGCCGCCGATGGCCAGGCGGTCGAGCTTGAGGATCAGGTTGTGGATCAGCTCCAGCTTGGTGGAGACCTTGGAGCCGCCGACGACGCCCAGCACGGGGCGCTGGGGGCTGCCCAGGGCGGCTTCCAGGGCGTCCAGCTCCCGGCGCATGGACTCGCCGGCATAGGCCGGCAGGGCGTGGGCCAGGCCCTCGGTGGAGGCGTGGGCGCGGTGGGCGGCGGAGAAGGCGTCGTTGACGTAGAGGTCGCCGTTCCGGGCCAACTGCGCCACGAAGGCCGGATCATTGGCCTCTTCCCCGGCGTGGAAGCGCAGGTTCTCCAGTAGCAGGACGTCGCCGTCCTTCATCGCCGCCACGGCCGTGGCCGCGTCCGGGCCGACACAGTCGTCGGCGAAGGCCACCGGCGCGCCGATCAGCTTGGCCAGGGGTTCGACTACCGGGGCCAGGCTCATGGAAGCCACGCGCTTGCCCTTGGGCCGGTCGAAGTGGGCCAGCAGGATGACCTTGCCGCAGGCTGCGCGGATCTTGGCGATGGTCGGCAGGGCGGCGCGCAGGCGGCTGTCCTCGGTGACCTGGCCGTCCGCCATGGGGACGTTGAAGTCCACGCGCACGAGGGCGCGCTTGTGGCCCAGATCAGCGTCGTCGAGGGTCTTGAAGGTCACCAATCAGCTCCAACGTCGCTCCTCTCCCCCTTGCGGGGAGGGGCCGGGGGTGGGGGTGTCAGCGCGAATCTGGCGAAGTTCGCGCTGTTCGGGTCAATCGGCCGACAACCAGCGGGCGCCCCCACCCCCTGCCCCCTCCCCGCGAGGGGGAGGGGGTTGAGGATCGTGGGGCGAAGCCCGTGCACGCCGGAACAGGGTCTACAGCTTGGCCATCACCAGGGCGGTGTCGGCCATCCGCGTGGAGAAGCCCCATTCGTTGTCGTACCAGGCCAGGACGCGGGCCAGCTTGCCCTCGATGACCTGGGTCTGGGGCAGGGCGACGGTGGAGGAGGCGGCCACGTGGTTCATGTCGATGGAGACCAGCGGGTCGTTGGTCACCGCCAGCACGCCGCGCAGAGGGCCCGTGGCGGCGGCGGCGATGAAGGCCTCGTTAATCTCTTCCTTGGTGACATCGCGGGTCGGCACGATGTTCAGGTCCACCACCGAGACGTTGGGGGTGGGCACGCGAATCGAGGAGCCGTCCAGCTTGCCGGCCAGATGCGGCAGCACCAGGCCGATGGCCTTGGCCGCGCCGGTGGAGGTGGGGATCATCGACATGGCCGCGGCGCGGGCGCGGTAGAGGTCGGTGTGCAGGGTGTCCAGGGTCGGCTGGTCGCCGGTGTAGGAGTGGATGGTGGTCATATAGCCACGCTCGATGCCGCACAGGTCCGACAGAATCTTGGCCACCGGCGCTAGGCAGTTGGTGGTGCAGGAGCCGTTGGAGACCACGGTGTCGTCCGCCGTCAGGGTCTCGTGGTTGACGCCGTAGACGATGGTCTTGTCGGCGCCGTCTCCGGGGGCGGAGATCAGCACCTTGCGGGCGCCCGCGGCCAGGTGGGCGGCGGCCCGGTCTCGCTTGGTGAAGAGGCCGGTGCATTCCAGGGCGATGTCGACGCCCAGCGCCTTGTGCGGCAGCTCGGCGGGGTCGCGCAGGGCGGTGACCTTGATCTTGCCCAGGCCGATGTCGATGGAATCGCCGTCGACACTGACCAGGCCCGGGAACCGGCCATGAACGCTGTCGTAGCGCAGCAGGTGGGCGTTGGTCTCCACCGGGCCCAGGTCGTTGATCGCCACCACTTCGATATCGCGGCGGGCGTGCTCGGCGATCGAGCGCAGGACCAGCCGGCCGATGCGGCCAAAGCCATTGATGGCGACACGAACGGTCATGAGAGATTCCTTATTTCGATTTTGCGGGCGGTTTTGCGGTCGGGGGGCTGGAAGTCAAGGGCCGAGGCGCCCAAGATCGCCGCGAGGGGACTCTGCGGTAAGAGGGGCCAGCGATGCGTCGTTCCAACCTGTTGGCGGTCTTGACCGTGGGGATCGGCCTGGCGGGCGCCGCCCGCGCCGACGAATACGAGGACACCCTGGCGCGTCTGGCCAGCACCCAGCCCCCCGCCGTGGCCGCGGTGATCACCCGGCGCATGGCCTGCAACAGGTGGTTCCGCTACGGGGCCTACGACATGAAACTCAGCGCTTCGGCCCGCGCGCCGAGGGTGCTGCGCCATCTGCAGTGCCATCTGGTCGACGCCGACGAGAAGCTGCTCCGCTACCGCTACCGCCACGCGCCGGACATCAAGAAGGCCATGGATGAGGCGGACCGGGCGGTGTTCTGAAGGTTAACCCTTCCCCACTCCCGCAGGTCGCGGGGGAAGGGTTTCAACCCAGCTTTGCTTTTACCGCCGCGGCCACCGCCTCCGCCGTGATGCCGAACTCCTGGTAGAGGCGTTCGGCCGGCGCTGAGGCGCCGAAGCCGTGCATGCCGACAAACAGGCCGTCCTCGCCGATGAACCGCTCCCAGCCCTGGCGCACGCCGGCGTCGACGGCCAGGCGCAGGGTGTTCCGGCCGATGGTTTCGGCCTGATATTTGGCGCTCTGGCGGTCGAACAGTTCCCAGCAGGGGGTGGAGACCACGCGGGTGGCGACGCCGTCGGCCTGAAGCAGATCGCGGGCGGCCATGGCGACGGCGACTTCCGTGCCGCAGGCGAACAGGGTGACCTGGGCCTTGCCCTCGGCGGAGGCGATCTCGTAGGCGCCCTTGGCGCAGAGGTCGCCGCCGCTGGTGCGCGAGGCGGCGGTCTTCTGGCGCGAGAGGGCCATCAAGGAGGGCGTGGTTTCGGCGAGGGCGGCCTTCCAGCACTCGGCCGTCTCCACCGCGTCGGCGGGGCGGAAGACCAGCAGGTGCGGGATGGCGCGCAGGGCGGCCAGGTGCTCCACCGGCTGGTGGGTGGGGCCGTCTTCGCCGACGCCGATGGAGTCGTGGGTCATCACATGGATGGCCTTGGCGCCCATCAGGGCGCTCAGGCGGATGGCCGGGCGGCTGTAGTCGGAGAACACCAGGAAGGTGCCCGAATAGGGGATCACCCCGCCGTGCAGGGCCATGCCGTTGAGAGCCGCGGCCATGCCGAATTCGCGGACGCCGTAGTGGACATAGCGGCCGGCGTAGTCCGGGGTGTCGTAGGCGACCATGCCCTTGACGAAGGTGTTGTTGGAGCCGGTGAGGTCGGCCGAGCCGCCGATCATCTCCGGGATGAAAGGGGTAAGCTGCTCCAGGGCCGCGCCGGAGTGCTGGCGGGTGGCGGCGGCGGGTTTTTCCACCGCGGCCTTGGCGATGTGGGCGTCCAGGGCGGCGAAGGCGTCCTTGGGCAGGACGCCCTTCACGGCGCGCAAGAAGTCTGGGCGCAGGTTGTCGGCGGCCTTCAGCCGGGCGTCCCAGCGGCGGCGGTCGCGGGCGCCGCGCTTGCCGGCCTTCTTCCAGCCTTCGGCGATATCGTCCGGGATCTCAAAGGGGGCGGCGGTCCAGCCCATGGCCACCCGGGCGGCGGCGATCTCGGCGTCGAACAGGGCGTAGCCGTGACTGTGGGCGTCGCCCTCCTTGGAACCCGCTCCTTTGGAAATGAGCGTCTTGCAGGCCAGCATCACCGGCTTGTCCTGGCGGGTCGCCCAGCGCATGGCGGCGGTGATCTTGGCGTAGTCGTGGCCGTCCACGGCCTTGACCGCCCAGCCGGCCGCTTTGAAACGGGCCTGCTGATCGCCGGTCTCCGAGATGGTGGCGCGGCCGTCGATGGTGGTGTTGTTGTCGTCAAAGAGCACGATCAGCTTGTTCAGCTTCAGCCGGCCGGCCAGGTGGATGGCCTCGTGGCTGACCCCCTCCATCAGGCAGCCGTCGCCGGCGATCACCCAGGTGCGGTGGTCCACCAGGTCATCGCCGTGGCGGGCGTTCATGGAGCGCTCGGCCATGGCCATGCCGACGGCGGTGGCCAGGCCCTGGCCCAGGGGGCCGGTGGTGGTCTCCACGCCGGGCGTGTGGCCGTACTCTGGGTGGCCGGGAGTGATCGACCCCCATTGGCGGAAATTCTTGATCTCATCGATGGTCATGCCCGGATAGCCGGTCAGGTGCAGCAGGCTGTAGAGCAGCATCGAGCCGTGGCCCGCCGAGAGCACGAACCGGTCGCGGTCCGGCCACTGCGGCTTGGCCGCGTCGTACTTCAGGAACTTGGTCCACAGCACCGTGGCGACGTCGGCCATGCCCATGGGCATGCCCTGGTGTCCGGACTTGGCGCGGTGCACCGCGTCCATGGAAAGGGCGCGGATGGCGTTGGCCATGCTGAGGGGTTGGACGGTCATCGAAGTCTCTGGCGCGATGGAATCTGGAGCCCGGGGCCGGGCGCCCGGCGCTTCGCATGAGGGGGCTTGGGGGTCAAGCAAGGGGGGAGCCACTGGGCGGCGTCTCAACCCTTCCCCCGCGACCGGCGGGAGTGGGGGAAGTGGCCCAAACGCGGAGCGGAGGGTCGATGGGGGTGCGAAGGCAGATGCGCGATCGTATCCCTAGTCAATGCGCCGTTTTCGAAGTTGCGTCGGGTCCTGGCAAGCCGCGGCAAGACACCAACGCGCCCCCATCGACCCTCGCCGCTGGCTTCGGGCCACTTCCCCCGCGGCGCTACGCTTGCGGGGGAAGGGTTTTGGGCTTGTACCGGATCAAACCGTCCTGCGCCGCCGAGGCTACCAGGCGGCCGTCGCGGGAGAAGATCGTGCCGCGGTTGAAGCCGCGGCCGCCCGACGCGCTGGGGCTGTCCATGACGTAGAGGTGCCAGTCGCCGAAGTCGCTGGACTGGTGGAACCACAGGGCGTGGTCGAGGCTGGCCACCTGCATGCCGCCGCTGTCCCAGTTCACCGGGTGCGGGCGCAGGGAGGCGTCGATCAGGGTCATGTCGGAGGCGTAGGCCAGGGCGCACTGGTTGGCCGGCACGTCCGGGCGCACCGGCTGGCGGGCCTTGAACCAGACCGCGTTCTCGGTTTGCCGCGGGGTCATGTCGCCGTGGGGTACGGGATCGACGGGGCGAACCTCGACAGGCCACAGGCGCCGGCCGGGCTCCGGCTTTATTCCCGCGGCTTCGCGCAACTGTTCCTCGTTGAGCAGGGTTTCCGGCGCGGGAACGTCGGGCATCTTGGCCTGGTGCTCGAAGCCGTCTTCCTCGACCTGGAAGGTGGCGGCCAGGTTGAAGATCTGGGCCCCGTTCTGGACCGCGATCACCCGGCGCACGCTGAAGGAGCCGCCGTCGCGCACCCGCTCGGCCATGTAGAGCACCGGCACGGTGGGATCGCCCGGGCGGATGAAATAGGCGTGCAGGGAGGCGCAGATGCGGTTCTCGATGGTGTGGTAGGCGGCGGTGAGCGCCTGGGCCACCACCTGGCCGCCGTAGATGCGGCGCCGCTCCTCCGGCGGGGTGAAGCCGCGGAACATGTCCAGCTCGATCCGTTCCAGGTCGAGGATCTCGGTCAGTTCGTTGGCGTCGGCCATGCTGGGCGCTCCGGCGTAGGGACGCTGCTGATGACGCGAACGGAGGCCGCTGTCACGCCATGATCTGGCCACCCGAACGTCCGGCTTGGACACACTCAAGGCGCGTCAATGCTTTACGCCTTCGCCGAACAGCGGTTTAAGAGCGTTGGTTTGACGGAGCATGGAGCCATGACGGCGGACGGCGGCCAGGAAAGCGCCCTTGCCCTCGCCACGCGCCGCCTGAAGGCGGCGGTGGCGGCGGTGGAACAGCGCCTGGC
>DASVMY010000010.1:0-3028 GCA_036384135.1 Caulobacteraceae bacterium
CAGCTCGCCGGGATCGGCGGGGCAGTCGATATAGCCGGCGGCGGTCCAGCCGAGGTTCGAGCCGATCATGCCGCACAGCAGCGCCGGCAGGCCCTCGCCGCCGAGGGCCGGGCGCACCTTCGTCTCGAACACCGCCCCAGCCGAGCCCGGCGCCAGTTGCGAGACCCCCAGCGGGAAGTCCCGCCGCGCGACGACTTCGCCGTCAGCGTCCAGCCGCCAGGCGCGCAAGTTCGTCGTGCCCCAATCACCGGCAATGAAGCCGCTCACGTCCGCCCGCCGTCGATGACGTGGTTCTGGCCGGTGATCGCGCGGCTGTCCTCCGACGCCAGGAACAGGGCAAGCCGCGCCACGTCAGCCGGTTCGATCCGCCGCTGCAGGGCGGTCTGTTTCATCCAATCGGCTTCGGCCCGCGGCGTCAGCCAGAGCGCCAGCTGGCGCTCTGTCACCACCCAGCCCGGGGTAATGGCGTTGACGCGGATGTTCTGCGCCCCCCACGCCCTGGCCAGGGACTTGGTCAGCCCCAGGATTGCCGCCTTGGCCGCCACATAGGCGGGCATGTCGCCGGGTCCCAGCAGGGCGTTGAGGGAGCTGAGGTTGATGATCGCCCCGCCCCCCGCCGCCGCCATGCCCGGCTTCACAGCGCGGGACGCCGCTATCACCGGGTCGAGGTTCACCGCCAGGTTCGCGCGCCAAGCGGCCGCGTCCAGGTCTTCGGGCGCGTGGCGGATGTCGTTGGCGACGTTGTTGATCAGAATGGTGACCGGGCCGGCCGCGGCGATCGCCGCTTCCAGCGCCGCGACGTCGGTAACGTCCACAGCCTCGAACCGCGCCCCGGCCAGGCGGGCCGCCAGCGCCCCGCCCGCCGCCGCGTCGCGGTCGACGAAAGCCACCTGCGCGCCCTGCTCGTGAAAGGCCTCCACGAACGCCGCCCCGATGCCGGTGGCGCCGCCGGTGACGAACACCGCCCGCCCTTCAAGGCTGGGATAGCGGGCGAAGGCGCTCATCAGTGCGACTCCCGGCTCACCACGTCGCCGCTGCCGCCGACCAGGAAGTCCAGGTCGCAGCCGCGGTCGGCCTGCAGCACGGTGTCCACATAAAGCTTGGCCCAACCCCTCTGTGGCTTCGCCGCCTTGGGGCCAGCCTCGGCCCGGCGGCGGTCCAGCTCGGCGGCGTCCACCAGCAGGTCCAGCCGGCGCGCCGGGCCGTCGAAGTCAATCAGGTCGCCGTTGCGGACCAGAGACAGGGGACCGTCGGCCTCGGACTCCGGGGCGACGTGCAGGATCACCGTGCCATAGGCGGTGCCGCTCATGCGGGCGTCGGAGATCCGGACCATGTCCCGCACCCCCTTGGCCAGCAGCTTGCGCGGCAAGGCCATGTTGCCGACCTCCGGCATGCCGGGATAGCCCCGGGGGCCGCAACCCTTGAGCACCAGCACGCTGGTCTCGTCCACCTCCAGGTCCGGATCGTCGATGCGGGCGTGGTAGTCCTCAATGTTTTCAAAAACCACGGCCCTGCCCCGGTGCTTGAGCAGCGAGGGCGTGGCGGCGCTGGGTTTCAGGATCGCCCCCAGCGCCGCCAGCGAACCGCCCAGCACCCAGATGCCGGACACCGGCCCAACCGGCGCCTCCAGCGTGCGGATGACCTCGCGGTTGAAGCACTCACCACGCGCCGCGATCTCACCGATCGTCTGGCCGCTGACGGTCAGCGCTTCGCCGCGCAGCCGCCCGCCCAGGTCCTTCAGCACCGCCGGCACCCCGCCGGCATAGCAGAAGTCCTCCATCAGGAACCGGCCGGACGGCATCAGGTCCACGGTCAGCGGCGCCTCGCGGCCGATGCGGTCGAAGTCCTCCAGCGACAGCGGCACGCCCAGGCGCCCGGCCAGGGCCAGCAGGTGCAGGACGGCGTTGGTCGACCCGCCGATGGCCGACAGGGTCAGGATCGCATTCTCGAAGGCCGCCCGCGTGGCGATGGTGGAAAGGCGGACGTCGTCCCGGGCCATCTCAACGATCCGCCGTCCGGTCAGGTGCGCCAGCGTCTGGCGCCGCGCGTCCACGGCCGGCAGGGCGCCGTTGTAGGGCAGGCTCAGGCCCATGGCCTCCACCAGGCTGGACATGGTCGAGGCGGTGCCCATGGTCATGCAGACGCCGTGGCTGCGCGACATGCCGCTCTCGGCGGACATGAACTCCGCCATCGACATCTCGCCCGCCCGCACGGCCTCGGAGAACTTCCACACGTCGGTGCCCGAGCCGATGTCCTGGCCGCGGAACTTGCCGTTCAGCATCGGCCCGGAAGAGACCACGATGGTGGGCAGGTCGACGCTGGCCGCGCCCATCAGCTGGCCCGGCGTGGTCTTGTCGCAACCGCCCAGCAGCACGACGGCGTCGATGGGGTTGCCGCGGATGGACTCCTCCACCTCCATGGCCAGCAGGTTGCGGAACAACATGGCGGTGGGCCGCATCTGGGTCTCGCCCAGGCTCATGGCCGGGAACTCCGCCGGCAGGCCGCCAGCCTCCCAGACCCCGCGCTTCACGTGCTCGGCCAAGTCACGTAGGTGGGCGTTGCAGGGGGTCAGTTCCGACCAGGTGTTGCAGATGCCGATCACCGGACGGCCATCGAAGACGTCGTCGGGCAGGCCCTGGTTCTTCATCCAGCTGCGGTGGATGAAGCCGTCGCGATCCAGCTTGCCGTAGCTGGCGGCGCTCCTCAGCGGCTTGCGGGCCAAGGCGTCCCCCTCAGCCGGCGAAGGGCGGCAGGGCCAGCCCCGCCACCCCCGGCTCGAAGGCCAGCAGGCTGCCCGACAGCGGATACCGCTCCAGCGCCTCGGGTTCGAGGTTCTGCCTGGCGGTGGTGATGTAGAGCGTCTTCAGGCCCGGCCCGCCGAAGGCGGCGCTGGTGGGCTGCTTGACCGGCAGGGCGATGGCCCGCTCCACCGTCCCGTCCGGGGCCCGCCGCTCCAGCCGCGCGCCGCCCCAGATGGCGGTCCAGACATGGCCTTCCGCGTCCACGGCCGAACCGTCCGGCCCGGTCC
>DASVMY010000011.1:0-2183 GCA_036384135.1 Caulobacteraceae bacterium
GGCGGACACCATTGCCCGCGCTGAGGCCCGCCGAGGCGGCGATCTGGGTGACTTGGCGCGCGGCGCTGGCGCCGCCGCGGCGCAGCCCACGGACGGCGGGCCCGGCATGACCGCCAGCTCGACCCGACCTGACGACCCCGAGGCCGAGTGAGGAGCCCCGAGAGATGATGTCCCCGTTTCGCCGCGCCAATGACCGCTATGGCGGCTCGGCGCCGCTTGAAGGTCCCTATGCCCGGGCGGGCCAGGAGTGGGATCGCCGAATCGGCGCGCCGGTCGTTCAGGCCCGCAACTGGCGGCTGATGGCCTTCGCGGGCTGGGCCGTAACCGCTCTCGCCGTCGGCGGTCTGATCTACCAGGGCTCGACGCGGACGATCGCGACCTATGTCGTGCCGATCGACAAGTACGGGCGGCCAGGGCGCATCGAACTGGCTGGCCGCAGCTACACCCCCTCGTCCGCCGAAATCGGTTATTTCCTCGCCGACTGGGTGACGCGGACCCGCTCCAAGAGCATCGACCCCATCGTCATCCGCGACAATTGGACGGGCGCCTACCACTTCGTCGCGGGCCCCGCCATCGGCCAGCTCAACGACTACGCCAAGGCCCACGACCCGTTCGCGGGCGCTGGCTCCCAGGCAATTAGTGTCGAGGTGGTGTCGGTCCTGGCCCGCAGCCCGACCACCTATCAGGTGCAGTGGCGCGAGACGACCTTCGACCAGGGCGCCACCACCTCTACCGTCGCCTGGACGGGGCTGTTCACCACCAAGATCCAGCCGCCGACAAATGAGGCTGAGCTGCGGGCCAATCCCCTGGGCGTCTACATCACCGCCTTCCAATGGAGTCGTGAGCTATGAGCGCCAGCCGCACCCCCGCCAATCGTTCGCTCGCCCGTGCGGTCCTGGCTCTGTCGCTCATCGTCGGCCCAGCTCTGGCCCAGGTTCCGCCGGCCGGGGCGCCAAGGGGGGTGGCCAAGGGTCCTGCCGCGGGCGCGGCCGCTTCGATCGCGCCGGCGCCGGCAAGGCTGGTCGCGTCACCGCACCGATGGCGAAAATCCCGCATCCTCCCGGGCTCGGCTACCGTCCGCACGGCCAATGACGAGGCGCGCAGCTATCCGAGGCCGGACGCCTACATCAACGCCACGCTCTTTTACGACTACGAGGCCGGCCGGCTCTACGAGGTGCAGACCAGTCCACACTTCCTGACCGCGATCATGTTGCGGCCCGGCGAAAAGTTGGTGGCCAAGGCCGCTGGGGACACCGTGCGCTGGGTGCTGGGCGAGACGGCCCAGGGCGCTGGCGCCAATCAGCAGGTGGTGGTGCTGCTCAAACCGATCCGCGGCGGACTTCGGACCAACATCGTGCTCACGACAGACCAACGGTCCTATCTCATCGAGGCCTCCAGCCGCGAGGGCGGAACCTACACCAGCGCGGTCAGCTGGAACTATCCGCAGGAACAGTTGCAGGCCATGTCCGCCGCGCAGGCGGTCCAGGCGGCGCAGGCCCAGACCGTGGTCGCCTCGAACCTCTCCATCGACCAGCTGCATTTCGGCTACCGGGTCGAGGCCGTGCATGGCAAGGCGCCGCGCTGGCAGCCTCTTCGGGTGTTCGATGACGGGACCAAGACCTACGTTCAGTTCCCGGTCAACATGGCGGCGACCGAGGCGCCGCCGCTGTTCCTGGTGGGACCGGGAGACAAGGCCCAACTCGTCAACTATCGCTATCTGAACGGCTATTACATCGTCGATCGTCTGATCGATGTCGCCGAGCTGCGCATTGGTGAAAAGCCCCAGACCGTCGTGCGGATCACCCGCACGAAGGATCGGAGCTAGGCCATGGCCTATCTGCCGCCCGAGCCGCCCCCGGAGACAGCGGAGCACGCCGGCAAGGTCCCGCCGGCGAGCGTGCTCGCCGCGCCGCGCCTGCCCGTCACCCGCTGGAACCGTCGCTACCTGCTGGCCGGCGCCGGGGTCCTGGCCGCCATCGTGGCGCTGGGCTTCTATATCGGCTTCGGCGGCGCCCATCAGCCAGCGCCGAAGGAGCCCGCCAGTCAGCCGGCGACGGACGTCACCCCCACCACCTCCAGCCTTACGGACCGCTATGCCAAGGGCTATGGCGATCCGGCGATGCAGGCGATCGCTCCGCCCGGCACGGCCAGCCTCCCGCCGCCGGGCGCCCTCCCCGGCCCCG
>DASVMY010000012.1:0-38482 GCA_036384135.1 Caulobacteraceae bacterium
CGCCGCCCCGTCCGTCGGTCATCACCAGGCCCGACTGGCTGCGTATGCCCTCCGGCGATGACGTGAACCGGTACTATCCGGATCGCGCCCAGCGCATGGAGATCAGCGGCCGCGCCACCCTCAACTGCACGGTCTCCGCCAAGGGCACCGTCGAGGGCTGTTCGGTGGTTTCCGAGGACCCGGCCGACCAGGGCTTCGGTGAAGCGGCGCTGAAGCTGAGCAAGTTGTTCAAGATGAAGCCGATGTCCAAGGATGGCGCGCCCACCGAGGGCGGCACGGTCCGGATCCCGATCCGGTTCGAAATCCCCAAGGGCTGATCCGTTCAGTCCTGCACAGACGATCAACCCCGGAGGGCGACCTCCGGGGTTTTTCCGTTGCGGCCGTGGGTCAAGGCCGCCGCGATCGCTAGACCATTCAGCCGGCGAGACCGGCTTGATCCCCCGGCGCATCACCATTAAAGGGATGCCTCTTCGTGGTTGGCCGCCTTAGCTCAGTTGGTTAGAGCGCTAGATTGTGGATCTAGAGGTCCTCGGTTCGAGACCGAGAGGTGGTACCATGAGCCGGAACTGGCGGCGCGATCGCCGGCTCAATCCGTCCTGAACGCGCCCCCGTAGCCAGCCGTCGCGACGCGGCCTAGGCTGACCCTTGCGGGGGACATCGCTTCAGGAGGACACCCATGAAAATCATCCTTGGTCTGTTGGGCGCGGCCGCGCTGTCGCTCAGCGCCGGCGCGGCTCTGGCGCAAATGCAGCCCATACCCAATCCGCCGGAACACCACGGCGCGATGCACGGCCATCACCACGGCCACGCCCATCATCATCACCACCATCACCACGGCCACCACTAGGCCCGAGGCGACGGCCGGGCGCGTAAGCCCGGCCGTTCGTCACAGCTTTGTGGCCGTTCGCCCTCAACGCTTCGCCGCTCGTCCCGGCCACCGCGCGCTCGCCTTGCTGGCCCTGGCGGCGCTCGCCGGGTGCGGGCCGGCGCCGGTTGGCAAGCCGCCGGCCGTGGCGGATGTGGACTGGCCCTTCTATGGCGGCGACGCCGGCGGCCAGCGCTACTCCACCGCCGCCCAGATCCGGCCGGACAACGTGCGGGGCCTGACCGCTGTGTGGCGCTATTCCACGGGCGACCTGACCAGCAAGGGCGCGGCGATCCGCCATTCGGCGTTCGAGGACACGCCGATCATGGCCGGCGGGCGGCTCTACGCCTGCTCGCCGTTCAACGAGGTGGCCGCCCTGGACCCCGGCACGGGTCAGGTGCTGTGGCGTTTCGATCCCCACCTGGACACCACGGTCCGCTATCCCAACGAGTTCAACTGCCGCGGCGTGGCCTATTGGCGCGACACCGCGGCCAAGGCCGGCGAGCCCTGCGCCGAGCGCATCTTCCTGAACACCAACGACCGGCGGCTGATCGCGCTGGACGCCGCCACGGGCAAGGCCTGCGCCAGCTTCGGGCAGGGCGGGACGGTGGACGTCGCCGCCGGGGTCAAGCTCAGCCGCTCCGGCGAGATGCAGATCACCTCCGCCCCCGTGGTCGTGCGCGGGGTAGTGGTGGCGGGCTCGTCCATCGACGACAACCAGCGGGTCCGCGAGGTCAGCGGCGCCGTGCGCGCCTTCGACGCCCGCAGCGGTGCGGCGAAGTGGAGCTTCGATCCCCTGGCCAACGCCGATCCTGGCGTCACCGCCGGCGCCGCCAACGTCTGGGCGCCGATGTCGGCGGACGAGGGCAGGGGGCTGGTCTTCCTGCCCACCAGCAGCCCAAGCCCCGACTTCACCGGCGAGGCCCGAAATGGCTCCGACGGCTGGTCCACCTCGGTGGTGGCGGTGAACGCGCAGACGGGGAAGGTGGCCTGGGGCTTCCAGACCGTGCACCACGACATCTGGGACTATGATAACCCCGCCCAGCCGACCCTGGCGACCATCGGCTATGGCGGCGGGAGCCACGACGCGGTGCTGCAGCCCACCAAGCAGGGCCTGCTGTTCACCCTGGACCGCGACACCGGCAAGCCGGTGATTCCGGTTGAAGAACGCAAGGTTCCCCAAGGCGGGGCCATGGGCGAGCGGCTGTCGCCCACCCAGCCCTTCCCGGTCGCCCCCGCGCCCCTGGCTCCCAGCCGGATATCGCCGGGCGACGCCTTTGGCCTGACACCGTGGGACCGCGCCGCCTGCCGCAAGATCATCGCCGGCGCACGCCACGAAGGCCTGTTCACCCCGCCCTCGATCCAGGGAACCATCCTCTATCCCTTCACCGGCGGCGGCGCGAACTGGGGCGGGCTGGCGTTCGATCCTGGCCGCGACGTGGCGTTCGTCAACACCTCCAGCGCCCTGCATCTGGTCACCCTGATCCCGGCGGCGGGGGTGACCGCGGCCAAGCGCGCGGAGCCGAAGGTGGAGATCTCGCCCCAGGCCGGGGCGCGCTACGGCATGCGGCGCGTGGCGGTGCTGTCGCCCTGGGGCCTGCCCTGCAACCCTCCGCCGTGGGGCCAGCTACACGCGGTGGACATGCGCACCGGCAAGGTGATGTGGTCGGTCCCGCTGGGCACGACGGCGGACTTGGCGCCGGGCTCGCAGTTTGTCCTGCACGGTACGGGAACCCCAAACTTCGGCGGCCCCATCGTCACGGCCTCCGGCGTGGTGTTCATCGGCGCGGCCATGGACAACTACCTGCGGGCCTTCGACGCCGGCTCCGGCAAGGCATTGTGGCGCGGGCGGCTGCCGGCGGGCGGGCAGGCGACGCCGATGACCTATGTCTGGAAGGGCCGGCAATATGTGGTCATCGCCGCGGGCGGCCACGCCAAGTCGGGGACCAAGCTGGGCGACCAGCTGGTGGCCTTCGCCTTGCCGCGATAGGGGTCAGACCACCCCGTGCGGGGCCAGTTCGCAGGGATGGGCGTCACTGCCGGCCTCGATCTGCAGGGTGGCGTGGCCAATGGCGAAGCGGGTCTTCAGCTCGCCGCAGGCGCTGCGCAACAGGCCGTCGTCCAGCTCGCCGCCAGGGCGGACCAGGTGGGCGGTGAGCGCGGTCTCGGTGGTGCTCATGCCCCAGATGTGCAGGTCGTGCACCTCGGTGACGCCGGGCAGGGTGGCCAGGTAGCCCAGCACCGCGGCTTCATCGACGGCGGCGGGCACGCCGTGCAGGGCCAGGTCCAGGGACTCGCGCATCAGCGACCAGGTTCCCCAGACGATGACGGCGCTGATCACCAGGCTGACGGCCGGGTCCAGCCACTGCCAGCCGGTGAACAGGATCGCCGCTCCGGTGGCCACAACCCCAAGCGCCACAAGGGCGTCGGAGGCCATGTGCAGGAAGGCGCCGCGGATGTTGAGGTCGTCCTTGCGGCCGGACATGAACATGACGGCGGTGAAGCCGTTGACCAGCACGCCGCCGGCCGCGACGATCATCACCGTCACCCCGGCCGTCTGCGCAGGGTGCACGAAGCGCATGATCGCCTCCCAGGCGATGCCGCCGGTGACCAGCATCAGGACCGTGGCGTTGGACAGGGCCGCCAGGATTGTGGAGCCGCGCAGACCGTAGGTGTAGCGGGCGCTGGGGGGGCGGGTCCCCAGCCAGGCGGCGATCCAGGCGGCTGCCAGGCCCAGCACATCGCCGAAATTGTGCCCGGCGTCGGCCAGCAGGGACAGGGAATTGGCGCGCACGCCCCAGACCGCCTCGGCGATCACATAGGCGGTGTTCAGGGTGATGCCGACGGCGAAGGCGCGGCCAAAGGAGGCGGGGGCGTGCCCGTGGTGGCCGTGGGGGTGCGAATGGTGGTCGTGGGTGTGCGGCCCTGGGCCATGACCGTGTCCATCATGGTCATGGTGGTGGTGTTCGTGGGGGTGTTCGGTGGGGGCGTGGGAGTGAGACATGCAGGTTGATAGTGCATCCTCTAGCGACTAGAGGATCAAGCCCCCATCTGCGGTCGATCGATGACACCGCTTTCCCTGGAATCGTCCATGTCCGACCCGTCTTTGAGCATCGGCGCTTTGTCCCGCGAGACAGGGGTGAAGGTGCCGACCATCCGGTTCTACGAGTCCATCGGCCTGCTGCCCGCCGCCGACCGCACCGCCAGCGACCGGCGGGTGTACGACCGCCGCGCGGTGCAGCGGCTGGCGTTCGTGCGCCATGCCCGGGACCTGGGTTTCCCGGTGGAGGCGGTGCGCTCGCTGCTGGAGCTGGCGGACCACCCCGAACGGTCCTGCGCCGACGCCGACCGCCTGGCCGCCGAACACCTGGCGGAGGTGGAACGCAAGATCGGCCAGCTTGAGGCCTTGCGCGCCGAACTGGCCCGTGTCACCGCCCAGTGCGCGCGGGGAAAGGTGGCGGACTGCCGGGTGATCGAGGTGCTGTCCGACCACAGCCTTTGCCTCACGCCAGACCATCACCAAGACCGCCATCACCAAGACCGCCACCACTAAGACCGCCGCCACTGACGCCGCACCGATGAGCCTGGGAGGGACGCGCGTTTGAGCGCTCCGCTGTTTCTGTCGATCGTGAGCCTGGGGTTCGTGGTGGCGTTCATGCACGCGGCCATCCCCACCCACTGGCTGCCCTTCGCCCTGACCTCGCGGGCGCAGGGGTGGAGCGCGCCCAAAACCCTGGCGATCACGGCGATGGCGGGGATCGGCCACGGCCTGTGCACCACCGCCATCGGAGTGCTGATCGTGGCGGCGGGCATGCAGCTGAGCGCGCGGGTGGGCTCGGTGTTCCAGCTGATCGCCGGCGGGGCGCTGGTGGCCTTCGGGCTCTACTACCTGGTGCGGCAGTGGCGGGGCGACGGCCACGCGCACCTGGTCGGCGGCGGCCGGCGTCACGATCACAAGCATCACGACCACGACGAAACCTTGGGCGAAGCGATGCGCGAGCCGGTGGCGCGGCGGTCGGACAAGGCGGCTATCGCCAGCCTGTTCGCCCTGCTGACCTTCTCGCCCTGCGAAGGCTTCCTGCCGGTGTTCCTGTCGGGCGCCCGCTATGGCTGGGGGGCGTTCCTGCTGCTCAGCGTCATCCTGGCCCTGGCCACCCTGAGTGGGATGCTGGTGTTCACTTCGCTCAGCCTCGCGGGCCTGTCGCGCCTGCGGCTGGGAGCGTTGGAGCGGTACGAGGGGGCGATCCTGGGGATCCTGCTATGCGCGCTGGGTGGGGCGGTGATCTTCCTGGAGACGTGAGGGGGTGGGTTCAGCCCACCCCGTAATGCTCGCGGTACCAGTTCCAGAACGCCTCGACCCCTTCACGCACCGAGGTGGCGGGGTGATAGCCGGTGAGGGCCGCCAGCAGGCTGGAATCGGCGAAGGTCTCCACCGGGTCGCCCGGCTGCAGGGGCAGGTCGTTGCGGACGGCGGTGCGGCCGGTGACGCGCTCCACCTCGCCGATGAAGTCGTTCAGGCTGACCGGGGCGCCGCGGCCGATGTTGACCACCCGCCAGGGGGCGACGGGACTGAGGGAGTCGGCGGCGCCCACCGCCGGCTGGCCCAGAACCGGGGGGACGCCCAGCAGGCGCACGATGCCCTCGATCAGGTCGTCGATGAAGGTGAAGTCCCGGGCCATGTGGCCATTGTTGTAGACGTCGATGGGCCGGCCCTCGAGCAGGGCGGCGACGAACTTGAACAAGGCCATGTCCGGCCGCCCCCACGGCCCATAGACCGTGAAGAAGCGGAAGGCGGTGGTGGGGGTGGCCCACAGGTGGCTGTAGGCATGGCTCATCGCCTCCGTCGCCTTCTTGGTGGCGGCGTACATGGTCAGGGGGTGGTCGGCGGCCTCACACTCGCGGAACGGCATGGCCTGGTTGCCGCCGTAAACCGAGCTGGTGGAGGCCAGCATCAGATGCTTCACGGCGTGGGTCCTGGCCAGCTCCAGGACGTTGAAGGTGCCCACCAGGTTGGTCTGGACGTAGTCGCGCGGCTGTTCGAGGCTGTAGCGGACCCCGGCCTGGGCGGCGAGGTGGATGATCGCCTCCGGCTGGCTGTCCCGCGCGATCGCCGCCAGGCCCGGCATGTCCTCCAGCATGGTCTCGTGGCCGAGGAAGCCGTTGTGCCGCTTCAGGATCGCGTGCCGCGCCCGCTTCAGGGCGACGTCGTAGTAGGCGGTCATGCCGTCGATACCGGTGACCTCGTGCCCCTCGGCGATCAGGCGACGGGCCAGGTGGAAGCCGATGAAGCCGGCCGTGCCGGTGACCAGGATTCGCATTGTGACGCTAGGACCACGCCGAAGAGGAGATGTCCAGCGGGGCGGCCGGCGGCGCAGCGGCGTCCATCCCCGAGGGCGCGATTGGGCCGGCGCTAGCCAAACGCTTTTGTTTGGGCAATGTGCGAGCCGGCCCCGCCATGCAGGCGAAGGAGAGTTGCAGCGGTGATCACCTACCTTTGGATTGCGGTCGGCAGCGCGATCGGCGGCATCGCCCGCTATGCCTGCTCCGGTCTGGTCGCCGGGTGGGTCGGTCAGACGTTCCCATGGGGCACGCTGCTGGTGAACGTGTTGGGCTCCTTCATCATCGGATTTTTCGCCACCCTGACCGGCCCCGATGGCCGGGTGCTGGTGTCCGGCGACATGCGCCAGTTCGTGATGGTGGGCATCTGCGGCGGCTACACCACCTTCTCCTCGTTCAGCCTGCAGACCCTCAGCCTGGTCCAGGACGGCGAGTTCGTGCGGGCCGGGCTGAACGTGGGCGCCTCGGTCGTGCTATGCATGGTTTCAGTCTGGCTTGGTTTCGCCGCCGCCGCGGCCTTCAACGCCGTCAAGGGGAGCTGACCCATGCAAGCGCCGCAATCGGCGGTCCTTCTCAGAATCTATACCGAGGAGGGCAAGATGAACGGCCATCGCCCGCTCTACGAAGACATCGTGATGAAGGCGCGCGCCGCCAAGCTCGCCGGCGCGACGGTGTTGCGCGGCCCGATGGGATACGGCCTGCATGCGGTGATCCACACCGCCAAGATCCTGGACCTGTCGGCCAAGCTCCCGCTGGTGATCGAGATCGTCGATTCCGAAGACAAGATCCAAGCATTCCTCGGCCAACTGGACGGCATGCGCGACCTGGGCCTGGTGACCCTGGAGAAGGTCCAGGTGGTCCACTCCGGCAGTGCGCCCCAGCGCGGGGCGTGAAGGGGCGGGGCGTGAGTGGGCCTTAAGGCGACAGCGCCTCAAGCTGGGCCTTTTGTTTGCGGGTGAGCTTGGCGCGCACCAGGTCATAGGAGTGCGCCGCCAGGCGTTCGATCTCCTCGGCAGGCACATCGGACCCGATCGTCACGCTGATCCAGAAGCGCCGGTCCAGATGGCTGCGGTGGCCGACGCCGGCATATTGCTCGCGCAGGATTTCGGCCAGGTGAGGGTCGCATTTCAGGATCATCGACTGGGTCCCCCGCAGTGTCAGGATGGCGAACATCTTGCCCATGACCTTGTAGAGCACCACGCCAGGCGCGGAGGGCAGCGGCGCCCCCACGGCCCCGGGCTTGGCCTCAAGCGCGGCCTGTAGTGCGGCGACGTCGGATTGACCGAGGCTCAAGGCGCGGCGCTCCGTCGGGACAGCGGCGAGAATACCAGCTTCCGCGAGCGGCACGAAAGCCTGTCGGACGGCGGGGCGCATTGCGGGGTGGTGACCTTCGAGGATGGCGAGACCACCGGGGAAATGCCGGGCAAGCTGATCCGCGGGCCGCAGACGATGGCTCCCTCCCGATGAAGGGGACGGAGGGTTAGGATTGAACCTAACCCTTCGCGTTCTTGATCGGGTGGCCGTCCTTGGAGATCAGGACGGCGAGCCAGCGGGTGGATTCGAATTCGGCGGAGATGGCCATCACCGTGACGGTCAGGGGGGTGGAGAGCAGCACGCCCGGCGCGCCCAGGATCGACCCCCAGAAGCCGATGGAGATCAGCACCAGCAGGGGGTCGATGTTGAGCTCGTCGCTCTGCAGCTTGGGCATGACGATGTTGTCGATGAAGAACACCGCCGAGCCCAGCACCGCCACCAGGATGAGGGGGCGGGTCAGGTCGCTGAACTGGGAAAGCGCCACCAGGCCTGGGAAGATGGAGCCGGCGAAGGCGCCGATGATGGGCACATAGGCGGCCAGGAAGACCACGAACGAGATGAACAGGGCGTCCTTGACGCCGAACAGCATCATCATGCCCCAGGCGGCCAGCGCGATCATGGCCGCCTTGATGGTCTGCAGGCGCACATACTGCTCGACCGCGTTGCGCACGCTCAGCACGATCCGCCGGGCGCCGGCGCGATGGGCCTCGGTGTCGTAAAGGCTGTTGACCTTCTGGCTGAAGGCGGCCCGCGAGGCGACCAGGAAGCCGAAATAGATGATCACCAGGAAGCCGTAGGATAGCAGGCTGCTGGCGGTGGCGAAGGTGCGCGTCAGGAGCCGGGAGGGATCGGCCCCGGCGAAGATCTGTCCAAGCGTCTTGGGCTGAACGCCGGCCATGGTCATCACCTGGGCGATGACGGCGTTCAGGCGCGGCTCAAGGCCCTCGACCTGGCCGGCGAAGGGCGGGGCTTCTACCGCGAACAGCCCACCGATGGCCGCGAAGCTGAGGATGATCACGGTTCCGGCCAGGGCGGCCCGGGCCCAGTCGGGCCAGCCGGGCATGCGGTGGTCCAGCCCGCGCGCCACGGCGTCGATGAGCAGCAACAGGAACGTCGCCACCACCAGGGGCGTCAGGATGACCTGGAAGAACCGCACCAGCGCCAGGGCGACGACCACGGCCATGAACACCGTGGCGTTGCGCACGAAGTAGTCCGACACGGGCGCGCGCGCCACCGCGGGCGGCGGGGCGGCTGGGGGTGGCGTGGTGACCTTTGGCGAGTCAGGCATGTGGAGAGCGGGGCATGCGGGCCAGTCTGCGTTGAGTCGGCGGGCGTTGCGCCTGCGCGATAGACTGGTGAAATACCGTTGTTTGACGCTTCGAGCACGATGACTTTTGTCGGAACCGGCAAAAGTCCGAATCGTGCTCGCAGGCTTTAGGCCAAACGCAGCCGGCGGAATGCGGCGCGGCAAGATGCCAGGACGCCTCGCAAGCGACCACGATACGAGCCCCAAAGATCGCCTGAAGCATAGCGGTCATATTTGATCGCGTCGGACGAAGCGCTTGACGCTGTCTGGAAATGATCGGCAGGCTGATGACATGCAAGATGCCCGTGAGCATTGAGCCTGCGGGCGCGAAACGACGTCTAGGGGAACCCCGCTATGAAAATCCAATTATTCGCGTGCGCGGTACTGGGTTCTGTTCTGTGCGCGGCCGCCGTGTCGGCCGAACCCTATGTTGACTACACGCCTCATAAGGGCGTCTGGCATGTCACGAGCGTAAAGGTCGATCCAAACCATATCGACGACTATGTAACCGGCTTGAAGAAATCGTGGGTGACGGCCGAGGAGATTTCGAAGAAGCACGGCGTGATCGACAGCTACCAGATCATGATCAAGCTGAACGCCTCCGACGGCCAGGGCAATGTGCTGCTGATCGAGCACTATCCCTCGCTGGCCGGGCTGGAGCCCGATCAGGTGCGCGACCAGGCGATGGAGCGGGAGAACTACGCGGCCGTGCCCAAGGCCGAAGGCGAGCAGATGGTGGCCGGGTACGACAAGTACCGAGTGTTCGTCGGCGACGACTACTGGACCGAAATCGGCTTCGGTAAGTAGGCGGGACGCCTGAGGCGGCGAACTCCAAGCCGCGATCAGGTGTTTCGGACGACGCAGGTCCGCGGCCAGGTCCTCGCCGATCAGGTCGATGGAGTTGTCGCGGTTGATGCGGTCGCGAGCGGGCCCTCGACGTCGCCGCGCGCCTGGGGCAAGAGGCGGCCATGTTCCGATTTCGGCTCATCGCGCTCGCCGCCGGCCTGCTGGTCCTGCCCAAGGTCGCGGCGGCGTTTCCCGACACCTACGCCGGACGGCTGGAGGCCCTGACCCAGGTGCAGCGGCTGCAGACCCAGCTCCTCAGCCGCGACAGCGCCAGCGAAACCCTTAGCCTCTGGTGCGCGGAACACCATTGGGCGGACCCGGCGCAAATCCGCGCCGTCCGCGACACCGCCACGGTCAAGCCGCCCAGCCCGCAGGTGCGCGACCTGCTGGGAGCCGGCGCCCGCACGCCGATCCGCTATCGGCGGGTGAAGCTGATGTGCGGCGAGCGGGTGCTGTCGGAGGCGGACAACTGGTACCTGCCCGGCAAGCTGACGGCGGAGATGAACCGGCTGCTGGACCAGACCGACACGCCATTCGGCGTGGCGGTGAAGGCGCTGAACTTCAAGCGCCAGGGGCTGGATTCGCGCATCCTGCTGCACCCGTTCGAGGAGACAGGGGAGAGTGGGCCGTCCGCCGCCGCCCCGCCGCCGGGAGCCGAGGCGCCGCCCCTGTCGCTGCCCCACGCGGTGATCCAGAACAGCGCCGTACTGACCGCCGCCGACGGAACGGCCTTCAGCGTGGTGGTGGAGACCTACACCGGCGCGGCGCTGGACCAACCGAGTCCGCCGTCACGATAAGCGCCCTTCCTCCGTCACCCCGGGCGTAGGCGCGTAGCGCCGCAGACCCGGGGTCAGCCAAGCCGGCTCCTCGCTGGAGATCGTCTTGGAAGCGTGCTGGCCGACCCCGGCTCTCCGCTTCGCTCCGGCCGGGGTGACGGGAAGAGGAAGGCGCCGTCAGCCTGCCGCCACGATAGCTTTGACTCACTCGCGAATAGGGTGAAGTTTCGCCTTTGGACGCCGCTTCAGACGGCGCCGAGGAAACCTGTCGGGGAGGACGTGATGGCCAGAGCTCTGGGCGCATTGGGAGCGGGACTCGCGCTCGCCGTGGGGCTGCTGCTGGCCAGCTGCCATCCCGCGCCGAAAGCCGTGGACGCCGCGCGCCTCAATGCCGCCGACGCCGATCAGGGCGAGTGGATGACCACCGGGCGCACCTATTCCGAACAGCGCTTCAGTCCCCTGACCAAGGTCAACGTCCAGACGGCGCCGCAGCTTGGCCTGGCCTGGTACCATGAGTTCGACACCGACCGGGGCCAGGAGGCCACGCCCCTGATGGTGGACGGGGTGCTCTACACCACCACCGCCTGGTCCAAGGTGTTCGCCTTCGACGCCAAGACCGGTCAGCTCAAGTGGTCCTACGATCCCAAGGTCGACGGCCAGCGTGGGTTCTCCGCCTGCTGCGACGTGGTCAACCGCGGGGTGGCGGCCTGGGGCGGCAAGGTGTTCGTGGGCGCCCTGGACGGCCGGCTGATCGCGCTGGACGCCAAGACCGGGGCGGTAGCCTGGTCGGCCCAGACCTTCGATCCGGCCAAGCCCAACACCATCACCGGCGCCCCCAGGGTCGTCAAAGGCAAGGTGCTGATCGGCAACGGCGGCGCCGAGTACGGGGTGCGGGGCTATCTGTCGGCCTATGACGCGGAGACCGGCAAGCTGGCCTGGCGCTTCTACACCACCCCCAACCCCACCGGCGCCGCGGACGGCGCGGCCTCGGACTCGGCCCTGCACGACAAGGCCGGCCCGACCTGGGGCGTCGCCGTGCCGCCGGGCGGCGGCGGCGGCACGGTCTGGGACTCGATGTCCTATGACCCGGATCTGAACCTGATCTACTTCGGCGTCGGCAACGGCACCCCCTGGGACGCCGACCGCCGCTCCGGCAAGGTGTCGGACAACCTGTTTGTCGCCTCGATCGTGGCGGTGAACGCCGATACCGGCCAATACGTCTGGCACTATCAGGTGACCCCGGGCGAGAGCTGGGACTATGACGCCAACCAGCACCTGGTGCTGACCGACCTGACCATCGGCGGCGCGCCGCGCAAGGTGCTGCTGCAGGCGTCCAAGAACGGCTTCTTCTACGTCATCGACCGGGCCACCGGTAAGCTGATCTCGGCCAAGCCCTATGTCACCGTCACCTGGGCCAGTGGCGTCGACCTGGCCACCGGCCGGCCGATCGAGACCGCCTCGGCCCGCTACAAGGACAAGCCGGCCCTGGTCTCGCCCGCCCCCTACGGCGGGCACAACTGGCAGCCGATGGCCTACGATCCCAAGCAGGGGCTGGTGTTCATTCCGGCCATGGACGTGCCGTACCAGTACGGCCGCGACAACAATTTCACCTACCGCGAAGGGGCCTGGAACCTGGGCCTCGACACCACCCTGGGCGCCTTGCCGGACGACGCCGCCCAGCGGGCCGCCATGAAGGCGATGCTGAAGGGCAAGCTGATCGCCTGGGACCCGGTGAAACAGGAGGCGCGCTGGTCCGTGGACCATCCCTATTTCTGGAACGCCGGCGTGCTGGCCACGGCGGGCGGGCTGGTGTTCCAGGGCGCGGCCGAGGGCAAGGTCTCGGCCTACGATTCCAGCAATGGCAAACCGGTGTGGAGCTACGACGTCGGCAATGGGGTGATCGCCGCCCCCATGACCTATGAGGTCGACGGCGAGCAGTATGTGGCGGTGATGGTCGGCTATGGCGGCGCGGCGCCGCTGGCGGCGGGCTTCGCCCTGCCCAACCACCCGCGCCTGCCTGGGCGGCTGATGGTGTTCAAGGTCGGTGGAACCGCCACGGCGCCGGCCTATCCGAAGCCGGAGCCCAGGACCATCGACCTCACCGGCGTGACGACCACCGGCGACGCCGCGCGCGGCAAGGTGGCCTACCACCAGAACTGCTCGGTGTGCCACAGCCCCAACGCCAGCGGCGGCTACCTGCCCGACCTGAAGACCTCGCCGATGATCCTCACCGCCGACAACTTCAAATCCGTGGTCATCGACGGGGCGCTGAAGAGCCGCGGCATGGTCAGCTTCTCCCGCTACCTGACCCCGGCCCAGGTCGAGGACATTCGCGCCTATGTCGTCGGCGAGGCGCGCTGGGCGCAGGGAGCGAAGGCGGCGGGGAAGTAACGGCCGCGCCGCCTACTCCGGATCGGCGTAGGCGGCCTCGCGCTTCTGAAGGTTGGACATCACCGCCTCGACCTGGTTGGGGCTGCCGATCAGGGCGACCTGTTCGACGGTCTCCTGGATCAGGCCCGAGCGGGGGTCGGTGACCACCGCCTCGTTGAGCAGGCGCTTGCCGGCGCGGATGGCGTGGGGGTTCTTGCCGGCGATCTCGCGGGCGGTGGCCAGGGCCTCGGCGCGGGGATCGTCGCAGACCCGGGTGGCGAAGCCGTATTCCTTGGCCTCCACGCCCGAGAAGACGCGGCCGGTGTAGGTCAGCTCGCGCACCACATCCTCGCGGGCCAGGTGGCGCATGATCTGGGTTCCGGCCATGTCAGGGATCAGGCCCCACTTGATCTCCAGCACGGCCATCTTCGTATCGGGCGCCACGTAACGCAGGTCGGCGCCGAGCGCGAGCTGGAAGCCGCCGCCGTAGGCGACGCCATGCACGGCGGCGATCACCGGCACGGGGATCTCTCGCCAGACCCAGACGGCGTACTGGGCGCGGTTGGCGATGCCGTGAGTGCGGCTGGAAAGGCCCAGGTTGTCGCCGACCGGCCGCTCGCCGCCGCCACGCGAGCCGTCGGCCATCTTGCCGAAATTGCCCATGTCCAGCCCGGCGCAGAAGGCGCGGCCTTCGCCGGACAGGACCACGGCGCGGATGGATTTGTCCTTCTTGATGGCGTCGCCGGTGACGCACAGGGCCTCGAACATGGCGTCGTCCAGGGCGTTCATCTTGTCGGTGCGGACCAGGCGGACGTCGGCGACGCCCCGGTCGATGGTCATGGTGACGCGGTCGTTCATGGCGGTTTCTCCCGTTTCGCGGACCTTAAGGCCTTGTCCTTGGGGCGCCGCAAGGGGGCTGTTGGCCAATCGAGGGCGGCTTGATTTCGCCGCCGGGGAGGGCGCCTATCGCGCTGAGCAGGCAGGAGTCCCGCCATGGCCACAGACCCAGAGATCCCCACCCCGGCCAACGACGCCGTCCAACACCAGGAAGACCTGCTGGATGAGGCGCTGGAGGAATCGTTCCCCGCCAGCGATCCGCCGTCGGTGCCGCACACGCCGGCGGAGAAGAAGGACTGAGGATGATGGCCGACTGAATGGGGATATTGGTGGGGTTGGGGCAGCATGCGATGAGGCGTCTGTGCGCCGCCCCGTCCTTCGATTCACGTCAGTCTTGATCGGCGCGGTCCTGCTGGGCGCCGCCGCGCCGGCGCGCGCGCCCATCGCCACCATCACCATCGACCCCACCCCCGCCGGCCCGGCCTTCCACACCGACCAGGCCCTGGGCGCCGGTATCGACGGCATGCCGGCCGGGGCGGTGGACGAGCTCTTCACGCCGCACAACATCGCCTGGATGCGCAGGGCGGGCCTCAAGCCCCTGACCTATCGTCTGCGTACGGAGCTGGCCATCGAGGCCTGGCACTGGGGCGGGGAGGGAACCTGGAGCGACCCCGCTCACGCCCGGGGCTACTGGACCTCCAGCGACGATCCCAAGGCGCCGATCCAGACCAGTTGGGGCTACAGGCTGCCCCGCCGTGGCGACACCATCGACCAGGCCAATGACACCGGTTACTCGCGGCTCGATGACGGCGACGACGCTACCTTCTGGAAATCCAACCCCTACCTCGACCGCCACTACACCGGCGAGGCGGAGGAGGGGCCGCAGTGGGTGGTGGTCTGCCTGGACGCCCCGGCGGCCATCGACGCCGCGCGGATCGCCTGGGCCGCGCCCCACGCCCGCCGCTTCGCGGTGCAGTACTGGACCGGCGTCGACGAGTATGACGACCAGGGCGCCTGGGCGGCTTTCCCGATGGGGGCGGTGCAGGACGGGCAGGGGGGAACCGGTGTCATCCGCCTGGCCGACAAGCCGGTGCGGGCGCGGTTCCTGCGTATCCTGCTGGAGGAAGGCTCGCACACCGCCCCGGCCAGCACCGCCGACCCACACGCCGCCGATCCGCGTGACGCCGACCCGCGTGACGCCATGGGCTACGCCATCGGCGAGGTCGGGTTCGGTACGTTGGGCTTCGACGGCGCCCTGCGCGACGTGGTCCGCCACGGCCCCGGCCGCCACGGCCAGAGCGTGATCTATGTCTCCTCCACCGACCCCTGGCACCGGGCCGTCGACAAGGACCTGGGCCTGGAGCAACCGGGCTTCGATCGCCTCTACCGCAGCGGCCTGACCAACGGCCTGCCGGTGATGATCCCGGTGGGCGCCCTCTATGACACGCCACAAAACGCCGCCGCTGAGATCCGCTTCCTGAGGCGCCGCGGCTATCCCATCGCCCGAGTGGAGTTGGGCGAAGAACCGGACGGCCAGAACGTCGCCGCGGAGGACTTCGCCCGCCTGTTCTCCCAGTTCGCCGCCGCCGTTCATGCCATCGATCCCACCCTCCAGACGGGCGGCCCCAGCCTGCAGGACGGCATTTCCGACGTCTGGCTGCAGCCCGGCGCCGATCGCTCCTGGACCCATCGTTTCATCGCGGCGCTGGCGGCGCGCGGGCAGCCGGCCGATCTCGGCTTCTTCTCCTTCGAGCGCTATCCCTACGACGTCCTCTGCGGCGACATGGCCGCCAAGCTGCGAAACCAGAACCGGGGCCTGGCCCAGACCTGGGACCGTCTGAAGGCCGACGGCGTCCCGCAATCCATCCCCTGGTTCGTCACCGAATACGGCTTCTCGGCCATGGGCGGCCAGGCGGAGGACGACCTGCCCGGCGGCCTTGTCAACGCCGATATCGCCGCCCAGAGCCTTCAGCTGGGCGCTGCCGGCGCTTTCCTGTTCGGCTACGGCCCCAACCGTCCCTACGCCCACGCCAACCCCTGCGCCGGCAATGGTGAGCTGATGCTGCTGGAGGCGGACGACGAGGGGCAGGCCAGGTGGGCCCTGCCGACTTTCCACGGCGCCGCGATGCTGACCGCCGACTGGGCCGGTCCGGGGGGGCGGATGCTGACCGCCCACAGCCCGGTGCGCGCGCCGGACGGAACCTTGATTGTCGCCGCCTATGCGGTGAAGCGCGCCGACGGGCGGGTGGCCGTGCTGCTGCTGAACCGTGATCCGGGGCAGGCGAGGGCGGTGCGCCTGGACGTCGCCGGGTCGGCGGCCACCGGCCCCCTGGCGGTGACCCAGTATGGGCCCGATCAGTACCTGTGGCGACCCGCCGGGACCCGCGGACAACCCGCCCGCACCCGGCCGCCTACCCGTTACACCCTGCCAAATACCGGCGCGATCCTCCGCCTGCCCCCCTATTCGGTGACCGTGGTGGAAGTGCCCGCGCCCTGATTTCCCTTACGGCGCCGAGAAAAACTCCTCCAGAAATCGTTCCGCAATGCTGGCGCCCCTACAACATTCGCCCTAGATTACTGAGTCAATCGTCCTGCGCAGGGGCTTCGCAGGTGCTAGCCGCGCTGCGCGCCCCTATCCCGCAAGAGACGAAGGGGAAACAGGGAAAGGTTATTCGCGTTGGAGCCTACCAATGTAGAGGCGCCAGACTACTTCCACAAAGTCGTTGATTGCCAGTGGGCCTGTCCGGCCCACACGCCGGTGCCCGAATACATCCGTCTGATCGCCGAAGGGCGTTACACGGATGCTTATATGATCAACTGGAAGTCCAATGTATTCCCGGGCATCCTGGGGCGGACCTGCGACCGGCCGTGCGAGCCGGCCTGCCGGCGCGGCCGCATCGAGGAAGAGCCCGTCGCCATCTGCCGCCTCAAGCGCGTCGCGGCCGACAACAAGGACGACATCGCCGGCCGGTTGCCGCCCCCAGCCAAGGCCCGCAACGGAAAACGCATCGCCATCGTCGGCGCCGGCCCTGCCTCGCTCACCGTGGCGCGCGACCTGCTGCCCCTGGGCTACGAGGTCGTGATCTACGACGGTGACGCCAAGGCCGGCGGCATGATCCGCAGCCAAATCCCGCGCTTCCGCCTGCCCGAAGAGGTGATCGACGAGGAGGTGGGCTACATCGCCGCCCTGGGTCCGACCCTGAAACTGGGCCAGCGCATCGATAGCCTGAAGGCCCTGCTCACCGAAGACTACGACGCCGTGTTCGTCGGTTCCGGCGCCCCGCGCGGCCGCGACCTGGAGATCCCGGGCCGCCAGGAAGCCGCCGCCAACATCCATATCGGCATCGACTGGCTCTCCAACGTCTCGTTCGGCCACACCGACAAGATCGGTAGGCGGGTCATCGTGCTCGGCGGCGGCAACACCGCCATGGACTGCTGCCGCACCTCCCGGCGGCTGGGCGGGACCGACGTGAAGGTCATCGTCCGGTCCGGCTTCGAAGAGATGAAGGCGTCCCCCTGGGAGAAGGAGGACGCGATGCACGAGGACATCCCGATCCTCAACTACCTGGTCCCCAAGGCCTTCACTCACGAAGGCGGCAAGCTCACCGGCGTTACCTTCGAAAAGGTCGAGGTCAGCTTCGACGCCGACGGCCGCCGCCAGCTGTTGCCCACCGGCGAGCCGGGCGTGCACCACGCCTGCGACGACGTTCTGGTGGCCGTCGGCCAGGAGAATGCCTTCCCCTGGATCGAGCGCGACGTCGGCATCGAGTTCGACCGCTGGAACATGCCGGTGGTCAACGAGACCACCTTCGCCTCCACCAACCCCAGGGTCTTCTTCGGCGGCGACGCGGCCTTTGGGCCGAAGAACATCATCTGGGCCGTCGCCCACGGCCATCAGGCGGCGGTGTCGATCCATCTGCTGTGCGAGGGCCAGGACGTGGCCAAGCGCCCGCCTCCCGGCGTGATCCTGACCAGCCAGAAGATGGGCATCCACGAGTGGAGCTATGACAACGACATCTCCAACGAACTGCGCCACCGGGTGCCGCTGCGCGACAAGGCCGAGGCGCTGGGCAATGTGCGGCTGGAGGTCGAGCTTGGCTTCAACCAGAAGGTCGGCTTCGCCGAGGCGCAGCGCTGCCTGAACTGCGATATCGAGACCGTCTTCGCCGAACCCCTGTGCATCGAATGCGACGCCTGCGTCGACATCTGTCCGGTGGATTGCATCACCTTCACCGACAATGGTCCGGAAGACGACCTCCGCCCCCGGCTGAAGGCGCCGGCGCTCAACCTCACCCAGGACCTCTACGTCTCCAAGACCCTGCCCACCGGTAAGGTGATGGTGAAGGATGAGGATGTATGCCTGCACTGCGGGCTCTGCGCGGAGCGGTGCCCCACGGGAGCCTGGGATATGCAGAAGTTCCTGCTCGACGTGACCCAGGCCGAGGGCGCGTGCCCCAGCCACACGGGTCCTGGCCACACCAGGATGGCTGCCGAATGACCCCCCTTCGCGCCATCAACGACTTCGTGGTCAAGTTCGCCAACGTCAACGGCTCCGGCTCGGCCAGCGCCAACGGCATGTTCGCCAAGGCGGTGATCCGCATGGGCGTGCCGGTGGCGGCGCGGAACATCTTCCCCTCCAACATCCAGGGCCTGCCCACCTGGTACGAGGTGCGCGTCTGCGAGGCCGGGTGGCTGGGCCGGCGCGGTGGCGTCGACCTGATGGTGGCCATGAACCCCCAGACCTGGGACGCCGACGTCGCCTCCATCGAGCCGGGCGGCTATCTGTTCTACGACAACACCAAGCCCCTGCCGCCGGAGAGGTTCCGAAAGGATATCAATATCCTCGGCATCCCGCTGACGGCGATCTGCAACGCCGCCTACCGCGATCCGCGACAGCGGCAGCTGTTCAAGAACATCATCTATGTCGGGGCGCTCTCCTACCTGCTGGGGATGGAGGCTGAGGTCTTCGAGACCCTGATCCGCGAACAATTCGCCGCCAAGGAACGCCTGATCCCGCCCAACCTCGAAGCCCTGCACATGGGCCGCGACGAGGCGGCCAAGATTCTCAAACCCATCGGCCTGCAGATGCGCCGGTCGGACAAGGTCGGCGACCGGATCTTCGTGGAGGGCAACAACGCCGCCGCGCTGGGGGCCGTCTACGGCGGCGCCACGGTCTGCGCCTGGTACCCCATCACCCCCTCCACCTCACTGGCGGAAGCCTTCACCGACTACTGCGAGCAGTTCCGCGTCGACCCGGTCAGTGGCGACCATCGCTACGCCATCGTCCAGGCCGAGGACGAGATCGCCTCTATCGGCATCGTGGTCGGGGCAGGGTGGAACGGCGCCCGGTCCTTCACCTGCACCTCCGGCCCCGGCATCAGCCTGATGCAGGAGTTCGTGGGTCTCTCCTACTTCGCCGAAATCCCGGCGGTGATCTTCGACGTCCAGCGCGGCGGGCCCTCCACCGGCATGCCCACCCGCACCCAGCAGTCGGACATCCTCTCGGCGGCCTACGCCAGCCACGGCGACACCAAGCACCCTCTGCTGCTGCCCGAAGACCCGGCCGAGTGCTTCGAGTTCGGCGCCCTGGCCTTCGACCTGTCGGACCGGCTGCAGACCACCGTCTTCGTCATGCTCGACCTCGACATCGGCATGAACGAGTGGCTGTGCCGCCCCTTCCAGTGGGACGACAAGCGCCGCCTCGACCGCGGCAAGGTGATGACCTACGAGGAGCTTGAGGCCGGCAAGGAGTTCGGCCGTTATCTCGACGTCGACGGCGACGGCATCCCCTACCGCACCTTGCCGGGCACGCACCCGGACCGCGGCGGCTATTTCACCCGCGGCACCAGCCGCGACCCCTACGCCCGCTACAGCGAGGAGGGGGCCGTCTATGTGGCCAACATGGAGCGGCTGCTGGCCAAGTTCGAGACCGCCAAGGGCCTGATCCCGGCCCCGGTCCTGCACAATGCCAAGCGCCGCACGCCCTATGGCGCCATCTATTTCGGCTCCACCAGCCCGGCCATGTACGAGTCCCTCGACAGCCTGGAGGCCGGCGGCATCCACCTGGACGCCCTGCGCCTGCGCGGCTTCCCCTTTGCCGACGAGGTGTTCGAGTTCATCGCCGCCCACGAGACCATCTTCGTGATCGAACAGAACCGCGACGCCCAGATGCGGACCCTGATCATGAACGAGGGCGGCGTCGATCCGGGCAAGCTGGTCTCGGTGCTCAACTACGACGGCTCGCCGATCACCGCCCGCTTCATCACCGACGAAATCTCCCGCCGCGCCCGCGACGTGGCCGTCCATCCCGTACCCCAGGTGGCCGAATGACCTACATCACCAAGCCCCGCCTTCATCACCCCCTGCTCAAGCCCAATGGCCTTGGCTTCACCCGCCGCGACTACGAGGGCAAGGTCTCGACCCTGTGCGCCGGCTGCGGGCACGACTCCATTTCCGCGGCGATCATCCAGGCCTGCTACGAGATCGACCTGCCGCCGCACCGCCTGGCCAAGCTCAGCGGCATCGGCTGTTCGTCCAAGACGCCGGACTATTTCCTGGGCAATTCGCACGGCTTCAACAGCGTGCACGGGCGCATGCCCTCGGTGCTCACCGGCGCCAACCTGGCCAACCGCGAGCTGATCTACCTGGGTGTTTCCGGCGACGGCGACAGCGCCTCCATTGGCCTGGGCCAATTCGCCCACTCGGTGCGGCGCGGGGTCAACATGACCTATATCGTCGAGAACAACGGCGTCTACGGCCTAACCAAGGGCCAGTTCTCGGCCACCTCCGACAAGGGCTCCAAGTCCAAGAAGGGCGTCACCAACCATGACCAGCCCATCGACCTGGTGGGCCTGGCCCTGCAGCTTGGCGCCAGCTTCGTGGCCCGCAGCTTCTCCGGCGACAAGGCCCAGCTGACACCCCTGATCAAGGCCGCCATCCGCCACAAGGGCGCCGCCTTTATCGACGTCATCAGCCCCTGCGTGCAGTTCAACAACCACGCCGGCTCGACCAAGAGCTTCGACTATGTGCGCGAGCACAACGCCGCGGTGAACCGCCTGGACGTGATCCTCGACCGCGACGAGATCACCGTGGACTACGCCCCAGGCTCGGTGGAGCTGGTCACCCAGCACGACGGCTCGGTCCTGCGCCTGCGCAAGCTGGCCGGCCACTACGACCCCACCGACCGGATCAGCGCCATGACCAACCTGCAGGAGCACCACGCCAAGGGCGAGATCGTCACCGGCTTGCTCTACGTTGATCCGGAGGCGGAGGACCTGCACGATTACCTGGGCACGGTAGACCGGCCGCTGAACCAGCTGGAGGGCGCCGACCTGACCCCCGGCTCAGCAGCGCTGCACGCCCTGAACGCCTCGCTGCGGTAGGGCGGGGGCTCTCCAGGTTAAGGGATTCGCATCTCTCTCTGATCCCTGTCCTGAGAGCCTAAGATCAGCCTTCTCCCCCTGCGGGAGAAGGTGGCCCCCGCAGGGGGTCGGATGAGGGGTCGAGAAGCGTTGACGGTTTGCGTCCCGCCGCCTCGGCTATAGCTGCCAAAACGAACTCTGCCCGGCTTCGAATCTGCCCTTCCGTGAACCGCAGAACCCGGAATCCTTCCGCGTTCAGCCACTCGTCTCGCAAGGCGTCGCGCACCGGATCGTGGAAATACTCACCGTCGGCCTCGACGATCAGCCGATGCCGCAGGCACACGAAATCCGCTACGAAGCGTCCTATCGGGACCTGTCGGCGAAACTTCATATCTTCCAGCCGCCGATCACGCAGCAACCGCCAGAGCTTCGCCTCGATCTCGGTAGGCGCACGCCGCATACGCTTGGCCAGCGCCAATTTTCGCTTTGGCTGCACCATGTGGTGAGTATGGCTAAGCTTCGGGGCTGGCGCGACCCCTCATCCGACCCGCTACGCGGGCCACCTTCTCCCGCAAGGGGAGAAGGACCGCTTAAGGCGCCGCCGACAGCTGACGCCGAGATGTGTAGATCCCCTGCGAGCTTCGTCGTATCACGGCGTTGTGGGCGGTCGGCTGGCCGGCAGGGCGAGGCCCACCAGGGCGACCAGTGCAAATACCCCACCGGCCATGAAGGTTGCGCTGGCGCCGTAGGCCGACCAGAGGCCGCCGGCCAGGACGCTGGCGAACAGCAGCGTCACCCCGGTCGCGAAGTTGAAGACCCCGAAGGCCGTTCCGCGAAGCCGCGGCGGAGCGGCGTCGGCAACCAGGGCGGCGAACAGCCCCTGGGTCACGCCCATATGCAGGCCCCACAACGCCGCGCCGACCAGAACGCCGGGGATAGACCCCAGCCACGCGAGCGCCGCGTCGGCCAGCACCAGCACGCCCAGGCCCGCGGCGAGCAACAGACGCCGGTCCATGCGGTCGGAGAGCCGGCCGATCGGCGCGGACGTGGCGGCGTAGACCACGTTCATGACGATCAGCACGACCGGGACCAGGGCCATCGCCAGGCCGACGCCCTGCGCGCGCAGAACCAGGAAGGCTTCGCTGAAACGGGCCATGGTGAAGACGACGCCCACGGCCACGACCCACCAGAACGGGTGGCCCATATCCCGCACCTCCGACCACCGTATCGGGGCCGGGCGCTTGTCGGCGCCGGCCGCGCGCTTGGGCTCTTCGACCCCGAAGATTAACAACAGCACCGCGATGCCGGCCGGCAGCACGGCCCAGCCGAACACCTTGCGGATGTCGCCCGCGAACACGGCCATCAGGCCGATGGCGATCAGCGGGCCCATGAAAGCCCCGATCGTGTCGAGCGCCTGGCGCAGGCCATAGGCGGTTCCGCGCGCGCCCGGCTCGGTGATGTCGGCGACCAGCGCGTCGCGAGGCGCGCCTCGTATGCCCTTGCCGATCCGGTCCGCGAACCGCGCCCCCAGGACCTCCATCGGCGTCACCGCGAACGGAAAGATCGGTTTGGTGAGCGCGCCCAGACCGTATCCGAACACCGCCAGCAGCTTGCGCTTGCCCAGGCGATCGCTGAACCAGCCGGAAAACACCTTGGTGATGGAGGCGGTCGCCTCGGCCACACCCTCGATAACGCCCACCAGGGCCGCGCTGGCGCCCAAGGTCGTCACCAGGAAGACCGGCAACAGGCTGTGGATCATCTCCGAGGAGACATCCATGAACATGGAGACGAAACCGAGCGCCCAAACCGCGCGCGGCACAGCCCGCAATCCGCCCGACCCTGCCCGCATGAATCCGTCACTCCAGTCGATGCGGGGATTGCCGTGACACTGTATGAAATCCTGGTGGCCCCAACATCGCTAAATCAAGGCGTCACCGGGCGAATCGCTTCCCACGGCGCCAGCGTAATCCGAACTCTCGAATGGCGGCATTGATTGATCGACCTGCCCATTGCGCGCAGAGTGAAATCCCGTCCCAGCGCATCGACGCCCAGGATTCATCGGCGGGCTCTGGGACATGATCCAGGGAGGGTTCAATGCCTGTGCGCGTGTCGCGGCCCATTGAAGCCGCAGCAATAGCCATTCTGGTTTCCGGCGCGATCGCCGCGGGCGCGCAGGCGGCGCCCAGCAAAGCCCAGACCGAACTGGAGCGATACCGCCACGCCGAGCAGATCGCCCAGGCCCACCTCAAGACCTTCGACAACCTCGACTTCGACGTCTTCTCGAACCAGAAGTGGGACCGGCTCAAGGAAAGCCACAGCGCCGACATCGCCGTGCATTGGCCCGACGGCCACGTCACCCACGGCATCGACCGCCACATCGCCGATCTCAAGGCCATGTTCGTCTACGCCCCCGACACCCGGATCAAGCAGCATCCCGTGCGGATCGGCGAAGGCGAATGGACGGCCGTGATCGGCGTCATGGAAGGGACCTTCACCAAGCCGATGCCCCGCGCCGACGGAACCGAAATCCCGCCCACCGGCAAGTCATTCACCCTGCCCATGGCGACGGTCGGTCACTGGAAAAATGGCGTCATGGACGAGGAATACCTGTTCTGGGACAACGCCACCTACATGACCCAACTCGGCGTGAAATAGCCGGCGCGGCCCGCAATCCCCGCCGCCACCCCGGCTCTAGCTTCGAACGCCCTGGCGGCGCCGTGCGATCACCCACCGCGCCGACCGGATCGCCATCTCCAAGGCTTCGCTCAAGAGCGGCTTGGCGACCACCACGTCGAAGTGGTCCGAAGCCCGTTCGGGTTCGGACGTGCAGGCGATCAGGAAAGCGCTGCGGCCAATGCGAAGCGCCGCCTCATCCCCGGTCATTCCAGGCATGTTCCGGTCCAGACAGATGACGTCGAAACCGGCGGCGAGGGCGACGGCCTGAGCGCCGTTCTCCACCGTCCGCACCGAACATCCGAGGCTCTCGAACACGGCCGTGAGCATCAGGCGGTGCGCCGGATGATCGTCGGCGACCAGCACCTTAAGAGGGATGGGGAGAGGGATGGGGAGGGGAGCGCCAGCCCTATCCGACAGCCGCGCCACGATCCTCAGAACGCTTCGCCGCACCGTCGAGGGCGACACCCCGACATACCGGGCCGCCTGCGCATAGCTGTCGCCGGCCACGATGCACGCCGCTACCTGATGCTCGAGCGTCGTGAGCTGCCGGAACAGGCCGTCGCCCAACGCGGCGGCCAGCATCTTTAACTGCAATGTCGCGACAGCATTTGTGGCCGCTGGCGCCCCCGCGGGGGCCAACGGCTGGTTCGTCTGTTTCAAGTTTTTCGCCCGGGATCGATCGGCGCGGCGCCCCTTTGTGCGCCACCGTGGATCGGGTCTATATATGTATTTCAATTGAAAATCAACTGAAAGCCATTACAATGGCGCGCAGCGGACCTAGGGGAGAGCAGGCATGGCATCGCGGCGCTATCGGGGCTGGCACCTGGCGAAGACCGAACTCGAATATCGGGTGACCGCGTTCGAGTGGTCGCTGGCGCAGATGAACGAGGCCTTCGCCCGCTTCGTCACGGAGCTGGGAACGCTGACCACGGCCAGCGAGCTGAAGTACGGCGATCACGCGGTCCTGCACGCCCTGCGCATGCCCGACCGCGCCAAGGGCGGCCCCACCATCGCGCGGCAGTTGAACCGGCACGACCTGCAGAACGTGCAGTACAGCCTGCGAAAGCTCGAATCGCTGGGCCTGATCCGCAAGACCCGCGAGGCCGGCAGCGCCCAGGCCGCCTACGAGATCACCGACAAAGGCCGCCAACGCACCGACCAGTACCGCGACGTCCGGGCGGAGCTGCTGATCAAGCGGATCGAGCAGATCCAGAAAAGCCCGGAACAACTCGAAGCCCTGACGCGCCTGATGTCGATGCTGACGGGCGTCTACGAGGAAGCCGCGCGCGAGTGCGCCACCATCGCGCCGGACGACCTCGGGGAGTCTTAGCTCCTGTCGACGTATTCCAACCAAACCCGCTCACCCCGGCGAAGGCCGGGGCCCAGGCAACACGCTCGACCCCAACGCACGCCGCCGTTGGTCCGCTATGGGGTATACTCAATTTATCGCCATATTCCCGCGTATCTCGACGTTTTCCTGCGAGATCGGAAGGGGCGACCACGCCTCAATAACGGCTGGCGGATAGTGCACCCCCAGGAAGGCTCACATCTAGCCAGGCAAATGCTTGATCCGGTCAGCGATTGCCAGCCACCATGGCGACCCGCCGAAAGCGGGCAGGTTCCAGCTCAGGTCCAGGAGGGCGAAAAGGGGGATGCCCGCCAGATACACGAGCGAGATCCTGCGCTCCACGCGCCAGTCGTAAACTGCGGGAATCAGCATCAGAACCAACGACGGTAGGGTGAAGAACAGGAGCAAACCTGTCGAAAGCGGTGGCGGACCGCCGGCGGGCCCCGGGAAGAATACAGTGCCCCACCGGGCGGTCGGCGCATTCAGCAGGCTGAGGGTGGCCAGCAGCATCAGCCGCTTGTGGAGATTCGGCCGGCGCGTGTTGGCTAAGCCGAGCACGACGCAGGCGCCAAAGAACACCATGTTGGAGACGTCGACCCAGGCGAACGAGGCCGAGCCGGGCCCGGCCGGGATGGGCGGTGTCTGATTGAGGCGCACGACCGTCACCGCCATGACGCTGAACACCATCGATGTGGCCAGGGCAGCGCCCAGGACCCCCCACTCGCGGTGCGGCAGCGTCCGGCCCTTCATCGCCAGCCAGCTTTGGGTGAAGAAGAACATCGTCCAGGCGAAGAACAGCAGCCCATGGACGTAGAACAGGGGCGCGCGGTGGAACTGGCCTTGTGCGAGCGGTATGAAGAAGGTCGGCATGAAGCCTACGACGGCAACCGCCATGCAAAGCGCCGCCATGCCCGCGTAGAACGAAAGCGAGACCGATGCGTCGGTCGGCGTCGTTGCAGCAAGTCGGCTCATCGGCTCCCCCTATCAAAGGCCTGTGCGCGAAGCTCAGCCTTTGGTTAGACTTGCGGCAATGGGACAAAAGTCCCGGCCCGGCATTGGAGCGGCGCCATGCAGGAGCGGATACGGTATGCCCGATCGGCCGACGGCGTTCGGATCGCCTGGACCACTTGCGGGACGGGGCCTCAGACGCTCGTCCTGGGCGCGAACCAAGTCACCGACATCCGGCGCGACTGGGAGAGCCCCCTTGTCCGCCCGGCGCTGCAAAGGTTGGCCGAACGGTTTCGCGTCATCCGTTACGATCAGCGCGGCTGCGGTTCGAGCCAGCGCAATGTCGACCGACATGGACAAGACGCCTGGGGGGAGGATCTGACGGCGGTCATCGACACGGCCGGCCTCGATCAGCCGTTCGTGCTGCTCGCCTATTCGGCCGCAACACCCTATGCGGCGGTTTTCGCCGCCCGGCACGCCGCGCGGCTTTCACACCTCGTCGTCCATGGCGCTTATTCGTGCGGCGCGGTCACGAGCGGCATCCGCAGCGAGATCATACGCAACCAGGCCATGGTCGACATCGTCGAAACCGGCTGGGACGCCCCTTTCCCCGCCTCCAGGATGTTGGTAGCCCACCACGTGGTGCTCGACCTGACGGCCGAGGAGGCCGCCTGGTGCGACAAACACTCGCCCCTGGCCGGGAGCGCGCAGGACGTGGCGCGGCTGATGACAGCCAATATGCACTGTGACGCCCGGCCCCACATGTCGCAGATCACGACGCCAACCCTGGTGATCCAGGCCGAAGAGGACACCTGCATCCAGCCCGCCTGGGGCCGCGCCTACGCCGCCGAAATACCGAACGCGCAGTACGTGGAGATCCCAGGCAAGAACCACATGCCGCTGGCGCGAGATCCCGGGTTCGAACCCTTTATGAGCCACCTGATGGATTTCGTCGGCGCGGCGCCGGCTCGCGGCGCCGACCTCGGACGGCTGTCGTCGCGCGAGCGCGAGATGCTGGACGGGGTGTGTCAAGGCTTGAGCAACGAAGCCATCGCCCTGCGCAATGACATCTCGGTCAAGACTGTGCGCAACCACCTGACGCGGGTTTTCGACAAGCTCGGGGTCATGTCCCGCACACAGGCCGCGCTGACCGCACAGGGCGCCCATCTTGCCGCGGACCCATGACTGCCATCGGTCCTGACTCCGTCGCCGCGGCGGCCGGAGCCAGGCGCGGGAGTCCAAGGGCGCTAGTTCTTTCGCTATCGTCGCAGGCGTCTCTTTCGACACCGGGGGAACCATGACACTTTCGGATTTCGCCACCTTCAGCACCGCCCTGAGCGGGATCGCCGTGACGGTCTCGCTCATCTATCTAGCCATCCAGACGCGACAGAACCTGAGGCACACGCGCGCTCTGATTCAGCAGGGCGCCACGGCCCGAACGACGGACATCGTCGTCGCAAACCAGGAGCCGTATCGCTGCATCGCCTGGATTGAAGGCAATGGCGGAACGGCAACCCCGGAAGAGATCAAGAAACTGCAGTTCAATCTCATGTGCACCACGGCGATCGGCGCCATGGAGGACCTGTATTCTCAGAAGACCGAAGGTCTGCTGACCGACGAGCAATTCGGGCGCAACTGCAATACGTTCAGCGTGCTTCTGTCGAACCCCGGTCTCCGAGCCTTCTGGAACTCAATAAGGGATGACACCGGCAAGGTCGCGCCGAAATACCGCGCCTTTGTCGATGGGCTCATCGTTGGGGACGCGACCGAGTACACGGGTTCAGTTATGTAGGCGCAGCGGGCCGGCGGAACCTCAGGGAATGATCCTCAATGCGAGCGTTGGCTGACCAGATTCGCGAAACTGAGCGGTGTCGCCTCGCGGCTCTCGTGAGCGGCGATCTGGAGACCGCGGGTCGGCTCCACGCGGATGACTTCCAACTGGTTTCGCCCCTGGGCGCGACGTTCTCCAAACAGGAATACCTCGGCGCTATCGCCTCTGGCGTGCTCAAATATGATGTCTGGGAGCCAGGGTCGATTGACGTGCGCCTGTTCGGGGACGCGGCGGCCATCCGATACCGGGCCAGGCTGGCGAACACTTGGGCCGGCCAGTCATTTCCGGTACGCGATTTCTGGCACACCGACTGCTATGAGAAGCGCGATGGGCAATGGCAGGTAGTTTGGTCCCAGGCGACTGAGATCGTAACGCCATCCTAGTCTTGGAATAGGTCGTCTCGGAATAGGTCGGCAGGATGCCTATTGCACCCCCTCGTGTGAGTCCTGTTTCCACAAATCCCCGGCACAACCCTCTACATTCCCGATGAACAGGCGCGGGTTCATTGAATCCAGACCTTTCGCCTAGCCCCCGACCTTCGTCGGGGTGAGCGGGGATTGGGGAGGGCTGCGTTGGGCGGTCTCGTCTTTTCGATTTGCAATCCGCAACATATGTTCCTATAATGTTCCGATTTTCACCACTCGGAACCCGACCCCATGACCCAATTCAACGACCCCACCCGCAACCCCGCCGGCCGCTTCGGCGCCGGCAATTCCGGCCGCCCGCGCGGATCGCGCAACCGCGCCGCCGGGCGGGTGGCGCAACTGATCCTCGAGGATTTCGAGGCCAACCAGGGCGAGTTCCTGAGCCGGCTGCGCAAATCCTATCCGAGGGAGTATGTCGGGGTGGTCACCAGCCTGATCCCGCGGCAAATCGAGACTGCCGAGCCGGACTTCGACAGCTATTCGGCCGACGAGATCGCCCAGGTGGCCGCCCAGGCGCGCGCGGCCCTGGAGCGGCTGGAAAACGGCAGCGGCACGCTCATGGACCTGCACGGCGCGGTGGTCTGCGAACCGGCGCAGCCGGCTCCCATGCTGGCCATCGCCGACCGTAAAATACGGTGATTTACGGTGGGATCGGCCAAATGCGGCCCTCCCTGCGCCCCATCATCCCGTCACCCCATCACCCCGTCACCCCGGACAAGCCGCGTCAGCGGCGCCGATCCGGGGTCGGCCAGGCCGGTTCCTCGCTGGATATCGTCTTGGCGCGGATGGGCCGGCCCCGGCTCTGCGCTGCGCTTCGGCCGGGGTGACGGGGGGGGGCGCTGCGAGGGGGAGGGCGCGCTGCACGGCCCCGTTCGTGTGGTTCGTGTCGTTCGTGGACAAAGAGTCTCACCCCCCGGCCACCCCCAACCGCCAAGGTCAGTTTCCAGTGAAACATGCCCCGCCTCAACAAATGATAGCGGTACCATAGCTGATCTGACACCGCGTCATGGTTTCGTTTGAGTTGAGGCGGCGTCCGCGGGCGCAAAATTCAGCCAGTTCAGGTCTCGGAGCGGGCAAAGGGAAAGACAACACGGGCGTGACAGTTCAATGTTCTTTCTGTTGAACGACTCATTGCGATAGGCGGTTCTGGACCTTAGGAACGACCATTGCAGGTCCGGTCACGCACAAAGCGGACCTGGCCCAAACAGATACGGTGATGACGTCCATGCCCGACGGGGAAGTAGCGGTAGCCTCCATCCCGGGGCTCGACCCGGCGCCTACAAATCACAAACGGCTGGTCGCCTGGGTGCGCGAGATCGCCGCCCTGACCCAGCCCGACAAGGTCCACTGGTGCGACGGCTCGCAGGCCGAGTGGGACGCCCTGACCGCGCAGCTGGTGGAGGCCGGTTCGCTGATCCGGCTCGATCCGGCCAAGCGCCCCAACTCCTTCTACGCCCGCTCGGACCCCAAGGACGTGGCCCGGGTCGAGAGCCGCACCTTCATCTGCTCGAAGGACCCGGCCGACGCCGGCCCGACCAACAACTGGCTCGAGCCGGTCGAGATGCGCTCGCAACTGGCCGGCCTGTTCGAAGGCTCCATGCGCGGCCGCACCATGTACGTCGTGCCGTTCTGCATGGGCCCCCTGGGCTCGAAGATCAGCGCGCTGGGCGTCGAGATCACCGACAGCCCCTATGTGGTCGTCTCCATGCGGGTGATGACCCGGATGGGCCAGGCGGCCCTGGACGCGATGGGATCGGACGGTTTCTTCGTCCCCGCCGTGCACTCCGTCGGCAAGCCGTTGGCGCCGGGCGAGGCCGACTGCGCCTGGCCCTGCAACGAAACCAAATACATCGTCCATTTCCCCGAGGACCGCGAGATCTGGTCCTATGGCTCGGGCTATGGCGGCAACGCCTTGCTGGGCAAGAAGTGCTACGCCCTGCGCATCGCCTCGGTGATGGCCCGCGACGAGGGCTGGCTGGCCGAGCACATGCTGATCCTCAAGCTGACCTCGCCACAGGGCAGGGCGCATTACCTGGCCGCCGCCTTCCCCAGCGCCTGCGGCAAGACCAACCTGGCCATGCTGCAGCCGACGCTGCCGGGCTGGACGGCGCAGACCATCGGCGACGACATCTGCTGGATGCGCTTTGGCGACGACGGGCGCCTCTACGCGATCAATCCCGAAGCCGGCTTCTTCGGCGTCGCGCCCGGCACCGGCATGGCCACCAACCCCAACGCCATCGCCGGCCTGGCCGAAAATGCGATCTTCACCAACGTCGCCCTCACCGCCGACGGCGACGTCTGGTGGGAGGGCCTTACCGATAGCGCGCCCGACGGCCTGATCGACTGGAAGGGCCGCCCCTGGGACCCGGCCTCCGGGGAACCGGCCGCCCACCCCAACGCCCGCTTCACCGCCCCGGCCGGCCAGTGCCCGGTGATCGCGCCGGAGTGGGAAGACCCCAAGGGCGTGCCGATCTCCGCCATCCTGTTCGGCGGCCGCCGGGCCAGCGCCGTGCCCCTGGTGACCGAGGCCTTCGACTGGCGCCACGGCGTCTTCCTGGCCTCCAATGTCGCCTCCGAAGGCACCGCCGCGGCCGAGAACAAGGTCGGCGAGCTGCGCCGCGATCCCTTCGCCATGCTGCCCTTCTGCGGCTACAACATGGGCGACTATTTCGATCACTGGCTGAAGATGGGCCAGCGGGCGGACGCGGAGAAGCTGCCGCGCATCTACTTCGTCAACTGGTTCCGCAAGAACGCCCAGGGCAAGTTCGTCTGGCCGGGCTACGGCGACAACAGCCGCGTCCTGAAGTGGATCGCCCAGCGCCTGGAGGGCGTCGCCGACGCCCAGGACACGCCCATCGGTCGCCTGCCGACGCGGGGGGCGCTGGATGTTTCCGGCCTGAACCTGGCGGACGAGGCCCTGGAGCTCTTGCTATCGGTGGACGAAGACGTCTGGCGCGAGGAGGCGGCCCTGATCCCGGCCGGCTACCATCGCTTCGGCGAGCGGCTGCCCGAGGGCCTCTGGGACGAGTATCGCGCCCTGATCGAACGCCTGGGCGGCGAGGCGGCGGCCGACAACGACCGCGCCCCGTCCGCAGGCCAAGCGCCAGGGGGCAAGGTCGCCTTGACGGCTTAGTTTGCTTCTGTTTTTCCAACGATTTTCAACCTGACGCGCGGTTTTACGCGCCCGACGATTTTTGACTTCCGAGGATTTCATGACTGAGATCGTGATCACGCAGCAGTTCTGCGGCCCGCCCAATTCCGGCAATGGCGGCTATGTCGGCGGCATCCTCGGCCGGGCGGTTCCCGGCGTGGCGACCGCCGTGCTGCGCGCTCCGCCACCCCTGAACACGCCCCTGTACCTGAAGCCCTTCGGCGACGGCGTGCGGCTGGAGAACGCCGACGGCGACCTGATCGGCGAGGCCCGGCCCGCTGACGCCTCCGACATCCCCATGCCCCCGCCGCCGCCCACCATGGCCCAGGCGACCGCCGCCGCGCCCGGCTTTCCCGGCCTGCACCGGCCCTTCCATCCCATCTGCTTCAGCTGCGGCGACAAGCTGGACGAGGGCTTTGGCCTGCGCGTCTTCACCGGCCAGGTGGAGGGCCGCGAGCCCGGCTTCGTCGCCGGCCCCTGGACCCCCCACGCGGTCTTTGCCGACGATGAGGGCCTGACGCCGGTCGAGGTGATCTGGGCGGCCCTGGACTGCGCCGGATCGGTGGCCTGGGTGGTCACCGAGGGCGGCGGCGGCCTGCTGGGCACCATGACCTGCGAGATCCTGCGCCGGCCGGCGGCGGAAGAGGCCTGCATGGTCGTCGCCTGGCCCATCGAGCAGCAAGGCCGCCGGCGCATCTCCGGCACGGCCCTCTATACCGCCGACGGCGAGCTCCTGGCCCGCAGCCACCAGGTCTGGATCGCCCGCCCGCCGGTGGCCCAGGCGGCCTGATCAGACGTTCTGGGCGCTCGCCGAAACCCCATATCCCGCAAAGCTCTGATTCGCTTTTCGGTAGCCACGCGCCTAAGGATCGCTACATTTCCAGCGAACAAGACTTCCGGGAGGATTTTTCAAAATGCGTGAAGCGGTAATCGTTTCCTATGCCCGCACGGGCCTGGCCAAGTCCGGCCGCGGCGGCTTCAACATCACCCCCACCGTCTCCATGGCCGCCCACGCCGTGCGGCACGCCGTCGAGCGCGCCGGCGTCGAAAAGGAAGCGGTGGAAGACTGCTACATGGGCAATGTGGCGCACGGCGCCGGCAACATCGGCCGCAATGCCGCCCTGCTGGCCGGCCTGCCGATCACCACCTCCGGCGTGACGGTCAACCGCTTCTGCTCCTCGGGCCTGCAGACCATCGCCATGGCCTCGCGCTACGTCATGGACGACGGCGCCAACTGTGTGGTGGCCGGCGGCGTCGAGTCCATCAGCTTCCCCGGCAGCCCCGGCACGCGTGAAAACAACGACCCCAAGCTGACCGAGATGTACCCGGCCATCCACATGCCGATGATCGACACCGCCGACATCGTCGCCAAGCGCTACAACGTCAGCCGCGAAGCCCAGGACGAGTTCTCCCTGGAATCCCAGCGCCGGATGGCCGCCGCTCAGCAGGCCGGCAAGTTCCGCGACGAGATCGTGCCGATGAAGACCATGATGAAGACGGTCAACAAGGAGACCAAGGAAGAGAGCATCGTCGACTACACGGTCGATCGCGACGAGTGCAATCGCCCCGACACCACCCTTGAAGGCCTGGCCAAGCTGGAGCCCGTGCGCGGCGCTGGCAACTTCATCACCGCCGGCAACGCCTCCCAGCTGTCGGATGGCGCCGCCGCCGTGGTGATCATGGAAGCCAAGGAAGCCCAGCGCCGGGGCCTGACCCCCATGGGCCGCTTCATGGGCTGGGCCGTGGCCGGCTGCGAGCCTGACGAGATGGGCATCGGCCCGGTCTACGCCGTGCCGCGCCTGCTGGAGCGCCACGGCCTGAAGGTCCAGGACATCGACCTGTGGGAACTGAACGAAGCCTTCGCTTCCCAGTGCCTCTACAGCCGCGACACCCTGGGCATCGACCCCGAGAAGTACAACGTCAACGGCGGCTCCATCGCCATCGGCCACCCCTTCGGCATGACCGGCGCGCGCCTTTCCGGGCACGTCCTGCAGGAAGGCAAGCGCCGCGGCAACGTCAAGCACGCGGTGGTGACCATGTGCATCGGCGGCGGGATGGGCGGCGCAGGGCTGTTCGAAGTCTACTGAGAACAGACCGGCCGCGCCGCCCATCACTAAGAGTTGGCCAAAATCGCTGAGGCGATTTTGGTCGGGCGGCGCAGGGCTGTTCGAAGTCTACTGAGGCCAATCGACCTTCAACTCGCTCCACCCCCCGACCGTCATCCTCGGGCCCCGCGCAAGGAGGCCCGTTGATGCCGCGGCGAGAAGGATGTCTAGTGCCTGGACCAAACAAGGCACGCAGGGGGAAGACCGATGCGTATGTTCCTGAAGGTTCAGATGGAGGTAGAGGCCGCCAACCGAGCGATCAAGGACGGCAGCCTGCCGAAGATCATCGAGGGTTTCATGGCGGCGGCCACGCCGGAAGGTATTTGGTTCACGGCCCTGGACGGCAAACGTTGCTTGATTGCTGTGTTCGACTTGGCCTCGCCGGCGCGGATACCGCCACTGGCCGAGCCGTTCTTCACGGGCCTGGGCGCGACCTTCGAATTGACCCCGGCCATGGACTTCGCCGACCTGCAGGCAGGCCTCTCCGCCCTCTGAACCTCCCGCGACGAGGGGAGGGGCTCTGATCCCGCCCCCTCAGTCGAACCGGTGGCTCACCGTCATCCCATAGGTCCGCGGCGGGTTGAACACCCGGTAGCCCATGCCCAGGCCATCGTCGGTGGCCTGGGAGACGTAGTGGGTGTTGGAGAGGTTCTTGACCCACACCGCCAGGGTCCAGGCGTCGCGGGCGCTGGAGACCGAGACCTGGGCGTTCTCGATCCAATAGGACCCCGCCGACAGATAGGGCAGGTTCAGCGCCTCCTTGAACACCGAGCCGGAGTAGTGGGCGTCGAACTGGACGGCGCCGGTAAAGCCCTGGCTGATGGCGTGCTGATAGCGGACCGATCCGTTGACGGTCAGGGTCGGCGCATCCGGCAACTTGTTGCCCGCCGGCACGGTGACCACGCCGCCGCTGTTTGCGGTCTGGAAGGTTCCCAGCTCGGTGTGCAGCAGGCCAAGGCCGCCGCGCAACGTGAGGCCCTCCAGCGCCTCCCAGGTCAGGTCCGCGTCGGTGCCATAGATCTTGGCCTTGGGCACATTGCCCAGCTTGATCAGCGACACGGCCCCCACGCTGGTGAAGGTCTGGGTCTGCAGGTCGTGGTAGTCGTAGTAGAAGACGCTGGCCCCGAACCGCACCCGCCGGTCCGCCGACTGGGCCTTCACCCCCACCTCGTAGTCGGTGAGCGTCTCGGGCCGGAAGGGCGCCAGGGCGGCGTTGTTGGTGCTGATGCCGTTGAAGAACCCGCCGCTCTTCTCGCCGCGCGAGATACTGGCGTAGATCAGGGTGTCGTCGGTGGGCTTGTAGTCCAGCGCCGCCCGCCAGGACCAGTTGCGGTCGCTGGTGGAAGCGTCCTGGTGGGTGATCACGTACTGGCCCGGGTTGGGCGGAAAGCCGCAGGCGCCGACCACGAAGCACAGGAAGCTGAAGCCCAAGGGATTGGTGTCGGTGGTGCCGCCCACATAGTGGCGCGTCTCGTCGGTGTAGCGCAGGCCGGTGGTGGCGCTGAGCTTGTCGGTAATGGCCCACTTCACCTGGCCGAAGACGGCGCCGGTGCGGGTGGTCTGGTCGGCGGTGATCAGGACGTCGGTGACGAACAGGTCGGTCAGGAAGCCCGGCGTATGGGTCTGGACCCGGTCCCAGGAGTAGTAGCCGCCCACCACCCACTGGGCGATGCCGGTCTTGCCTGACAGCCGCAGTTCCTGGCTGAACTGGCGCACCTTGTCGTTCTGGTCGAACTCCGCGTCGGTGGTCGGGGCGGCGTCGGCGTCGATGTAGAACTCGCGCCTGAAGTCGATGTAGCCGGTCACCGACGACAGCTTGGCCCACCCCAGGTCGTCATCGACGTGCAGGGTCGCGTTCCACTGGCTGACGTTGTAGGGCGCGCGGTGGTTCCAGTCGCCGGTGAACGGGTCGGCCGTGGCGTCGGTGTAGCCGTGCTGGTCGACGCAATGGGCTGGGTTGCTGAAGTCCGGGCACGCCGCGGCGGTGGTGGGGATGGTCCCGAAGAACTTGCCGACGCCGATGGACGAGCGGTTGTGCTCGCCCTCCAGCTTGAAGTTCACCGTCAGCTTGTCGGTGGGCTTCCACAGGGCCTGGGCGCGGCCGAGCAGGACGTGCTGCTGGCCCAGGCGGTCGTGCAGCACGCGGCTGTACCAGAAGCCGTCTTCCTGCTGGGTGGTCTTGGCCGACAGCCGCAGGGCGAAAGTGTCGGAAAGGGGCAGGTTGACGTAGCCGTCGGCGTTGAAGGTCCGATAGCTGCCGTAGCCGATATTGATGACGCCGCTGGTTCCCGACAGGGAGGGCCGCGCGGAGATCACATTGATCGCCCCCGCGGTTGAGTTGCGGCCGTAGAGGGTGCCCTGCGGCCCCTTGAGGACCTCGATCCGCTCCAGGTCGTAGAAGTTGAAATCCATCTCGGCGAAGGACGCCAGGAACACGTCGTCCACATAGACGCCGACGCTGGAATTGTTGGTGGAAGAAAAGTCGTCCAGCCCCACCCCGCGCACGGTGATGATCGACTGGGCGCCGGGAATATTGTCCTTGATGTCGACGTTGGGGACCTGGGACGCCAGGTCCTGGGGCTGGTCGACGTGCGCCGTGCGCAGCGCTTCGCCCGAAAGGCTGGAGACGTTCAGCGGCACGTCGATCACACGTTCGGCGGTCTTCTGAGCCGTGACCACGATCTCGGCCACGCCGGTGGGCGCCGGGGCCTGGCTCTCAGCGGCCATAGCCGCGCGGGCCGCTCCGCCGGCGGCGAGGGCCGTCGCGGCCAATAGCGCCAGCTTCAGGCGCGGATGACGAAGCATGATGTCCAACCTCCCTGGGTGTGCCGAGCCGACTCTGCGTTCGGTTTGACACTTGAGTATGGGAAGATAACAACTCGTCTGTCGGGCTTGTCAAACGATTTTACATCGCGGTATGTTCACCATCGTACTCGTTGAATCGGAGCGCCAGCCGCCGTGCTGCAACCCAATGCCCCAAGGCCGGAAGCAGACAGCGACGCCGCGCCCGGCGCGCCGGCGCGGGATGCGCGACGGGACGCGGTGCTGGATGCGGCGGCGCGGGAGTTCAATGCGCGGGGCGTCTCGCGCGCCTCGTTCGCGCGCATCGCCAAGGATTTGGGCCTGACGCGGGCGGCCCTCTACTACTACGTCAGGGACCGCCAGGACCTGGTGCTGCAGTGCTATCGCCGCAGCTGCGAGACGACCGCCGCGGACCTGGCGGCGGCGATGGGCGGGGAAGTCGCAGGCCTGGAGCGTCTACTACGCTTCGTGCGTCTGGCCCTGGACCCGGGCCGGGCGGCGCCGGCGGTGCTGTCCGATCTGGACTACTTGGCTGGGGAAGCGCGGCAAGCCGTGACGGCCGCCCACGGCGCCAATGTCGAGACCCTGCGCGGCCTGATCCGATCGGGCGTCCAGGACGGCTCCGTCCGCGCCTGCGACGACGAGGCGGTGGCCCAGGCCATCGTCGGGGTGATCGCCTGGATTCCGTTGTCCGTCGACTGGGTCGAGGGCACCGACTCTACCTACCGCGCCCGCACGGTGCAGGCCCTGATCGACCTGCTCAGCGACGGCGTCAGCCGCGATCCGACCCTGGTGTTCGACCCACCCATCGGGGTGGAGGCCTTCGCCTCGCCGCCGCCCAGGCCCTTCGACAAGGCGGCCATGGCGCAGGCCAAGGTCGAGGAGTTGCTGCGGACGGCTTCGGCGATCATCAACCGCCGCGGGGTGGACGGCGCCTCGCTGGACGATATCACCGCCACACTGGGGGCCACCAAGGGCGCCTTCTACCACTACCTTGAGAACAAGAATGACCTGATGGTGCGCTGCTACCGCCGCGCCATGGACCTGTTCGAACGGTTCGCCGACGCCGCCGACGATCTGGGCCGCAACGGGCTGGAAAAGGGCATGATCGGGCTGCACCTGAACGTCCAGGCCCACACTCAGGGCTTGTCGCCCCTGATCCAGATGGTCGGTGTCGAGGCCCTCCCCACGGCGGCGCGGCGGGAGATACGGCATCGCTCAAGCGTGCTGCAGCAGCGGTTCAGCGCCTTCGCGCGGGAGGGTCTGGAGGACGGCAGCGACCGGGCGGTGGACCTGGACGCCATCGCCCAGCTGGGCGCCGGGGTCTTCGAATGGCTGCCCAAATGGTTCGACCCAGCCGATCCCCGCGCCGGCGGGACGCTGTCGGCGGAATACCGGCGGCTGTTCATAGGGGGGCTGAGGGCCAGGTGAGCGACACGATCGAGATCGCCGGCGAAACCGCGGCCGGCTTCGTGGGCGTGCGCGACGCCTTCGCTGCCAACTTCCATCGCCAGGGAGACTATCGCGAAGTGGGCGCAGCCATGGCTGTCTACCATCGCGGCGTCCTGGTGGCGGACCTTTGGGGTGGTTTCGCGAACCGGGCGCGGACCCGGCCCTGGCGCCGCGACACCCTGGTCAACGTCTGGTCGGCCACCAAGGCGGTGACGGCCACGGCGGTCGCCCAGCTCGTGGACCGCGGACGGCTGTCCTATGACGACGCCGTCGCTTCGGTGTGGCCCGAGTTCGGCGCGGCGGGCAAGGGCGCGGTCACGGTGGCCCAGGTGTTGTCGCATCAGGCTGGTCTGCCTGGCTTCGCCGAGCCGACCTCCATCGAGGACCAGTTCGATTGGCAGGGCTGCGTCGCCAAACTGGCGCGGCAGGCGCCCGCCTGGCCGCCAGGAACCGCCAGCTCCTATCACGCCATGACCTTCGGCTGGCTGGCGGGGGAGATCGTCAGGCGCGTGGACGGCCGCTCGCTGGGCCGCTACGTCGCCGAGGAGATCGCCGGCCCCCTGGGTGCAGACATCCATATCGGCTTGCCCCAGGCGCTGGAGGCGCGTGTGGCGGAGATTCTCGGCCCGAAGACGCCGCCCGACCCGGCCGCCGTGGCGCAGCTGCCGCCGGCGGCGCTGATGGCCCTGGTCAACCCGGCCCAGGACCCGGAGGCGCCCAACGCCCGCGCCT
>DASVMY010000013.1:0-3388 GCA_036384135.1 Caulobacteraceae bacterium
GGCGCCGCCGCGCCGGACGATGACCGCCCGCCCCTGCTCACCGCCAGCCGCGCCGTGGCCGACGATCTCTGCCTGATGGAAAAGCGGGGCGATGAATGGCGCCTAGCCGCCCTCAGCCTGTGTGCGCCCTCGTTTTTCACCGCCCAGGACGCCATCGGCAAGTCGCTGGGCGAACTGCACGGGCCGGTGCCGGGGTTCGCCGAACGGTTCCAGAGACGGGTGGAGCGGGTGTTCGACGGCCTGAGGCCGGAGCTGCTGCTGGAGCGGCGTAACTGGTCGGTGATCAACACCGGCGATCTATATACCCCCGACCCCGCGCCCTACCGCGCCAGGATCGGCGAGATCGCGCCTGAGGACGCGGGGCGGGCCGTGTTCATCCGCATGGAACGCCAGACCCTGCGCCGCCTGCCGCTCACCGGCGGGGTGTTGTTCACCATCCGCGTGTGGCGTCACCCCCTGGAAGACCTGGACCGGGATCCAGCCCGGCTTAAGGCCTTCGCCGCCGCCTGGCGGGGGGTCACGGCGGACTTCCGAGCCTATAAGAAGCTGCACCTGTTCGACGATCTGGTGGCCGCCTTTCTTCGCGCCCGGGGTGAATAGTCCGGCCTAAGCCGCGCAGGCCTCGAAACCGGCCTTCAGCTGGTCTTCGTTGAGATCGCGGCCGATGAACACCATGCGGCTGTGGCGCTGGTCCTTGGCGGTCCAGTCGCGCTGGAAGTCGCCCTCGAGGATCATGTGCACCGCTTGGAACACCAGCCGGCGGTCCTCGCCCTTCACATCCAATATGCCCTTGGCCCTGAGGATATTGGGACCCTGCAGCGCCAGCAGGTCGTTCAGCCAGCGGGTGATCTTGTTGGCGTCCACCGGGCGGTCGAGGCGCAGGGAGATCCCCTTGATGTCGTCGTCGTGCACGTGATCGTCGTGGGCATGGTCGTGCCCGTGGTGATCGTGGCCATGATGGTCGTGATCATGGTCGCAGTCGTCGTCGTGCACGTGGCCGGGCTCGCCGTGGGCGGGGTTGAGGAACTCAGGCTCCAGCTCGACGATCCGCTCCAGGTCGAAGCCGCCGCGGCCGAGGATGGCGTCCAGCGGCACGTTGGATCGCTGGGCGCGGTGGATGGGCGCCAAGGGGTTCATCCGGCGCAGGCGCGCCTCGATCATCTTCAGGTCATCCTCGGAGACGAGGTCGGTCTTGTTGAGCACGATCTGGTCGGCGAAGGCGATCTGCTCGCGCGCCTCGCGGCTGTCGGAGAGGCGCAACAGGATGTGCTTGGCGTCCACCAGGGTAGTGACGCTGTCCAGCCGGGTCTTGGCCTTGACGTCATCGTCGACGAAGAAGGTCTGGGCCACCGGGCCCGGGTCGGCCAGGCCCGTGGTCTCGATGATGATGGCGTCGAACCCGCCTTTACTCCCTTGGCGCTTCATCAGTCCCTGGACCACCCGGATCAGGTCGCCGCGCACGGTGCAGCAGACGCAGCCGTTGTTCATTTCGAAAACTTCCTCGTCGGCGCCGACCACCAGGTCGTTGTCGATGCCGATCTCGCCGAACTCGTTGACGATGACGGCGTAGCGCTTGCCGTGGTCCTCGGTGAGGATGCGGTTCAACAGGGTGGTCTTGCCGGCGCCGAGGTAGCCGGTGAGGACGGTCACGGGGGTCTGGGTCATGGCGCACATTTAGGGATGCGCGCGCGAGACGTCCACGCCCAGTGAGTCTGAGCCCTAAGCCCGCAGCTCCAGCACCATGTTGAAGGGCGTGGCGGCAGCGCGGCGGAACTGGGTGAAGCCGGCGTCGGTGGCCACCTGGCGCAGGCGGGCTTCGCCGGCCTGGGCGCCAAGGCCCAATCCCACTTCCTGGCTCTGTGAGGCTGGGGTGCAGATCAGGGCGGAGGCGGCGTAGAAAATCCGGCCCACCGGGTTGAGGTTCTCCTCCAGGGTGTCGCCGGCCATGGGCTCCACCAGCATGAAGGTCCCGTCCGGCGCCAGGCGGCTGCGGATATGGCGGGCGGCGCCGACCGGGTCGCCCATGTCGTGCAGGGCGTCGAAGATCGTCACCAGCCCATAGCCCTCTCCCCCGGAAGCCTGGGCCCCGGAAGCCTGGGCGAAGTCCTTGGCCGAGGCGGTTTCGAAGCGGGCCCGGCCGGCGACGCCCTCGGCTTCCGCCAGCTGCCGGGCCCGCGCGATGGAAGGGCCGTGGTAGTCGAAGCCGGTGAAGCGGGAGTTGGGATAGGCCTTGGCCATCAGGATGGTGGAGGCGCCGTGGCCGCAGCCGACGTCGGCGACGCTGATCCCCGCCTGGAGCTGGTCTTCGACCCCGTCCAGGGCCGGAATCCAGGAAGAGACCAGGTTGGCGTTGTAGCCGGGGCGGAAGAAGCGTTCGGTGCCGGAGAACAGGCAGGGGCAGTGCTCGTGCCAGCCCATGCCCTTGCCGGACTTGAAGGCGGCGGCGACCTTGGCCTCGTCCTGGAAGGCGGCGCTGATCAATTCGAAGCCGCCGGCCATGAAGGCGGGACCCCCCTCGTCGGCGAAGACCATGGCCTGTTCGGGGTTGAGGCTGAACGTCCCGGCTGTGGCGTCATAGTCGACGTAGCCGGAGGCGGCCTGGGCGGCGAGCCATTCGCGGACATTGCGCTCCACCGTGCCGGTCAGCGCCGCCAGTTCGGCGGAGGTGGAGGGGCCGGCCTTGGCCAGGGCCTTGTAGAGCCCCAGCCGGTCGCCCAGCACCACCAGGGCGGCGGACATGGCCGCGCCGATGTCGAGCGCCATCTTGCCGGTGAAGGCCTGCAGTTTCTCGGGGTTGGCGTCCATGGTTGCTCTCCGCGCGCACGAGTGCGCCCGCCCTGCGCGGGGCGGGCGATACGCCCCCAAAGCCCGACTTGCTGGAACTGGCGGACAGAATAGCTTGGCCAGGACTGCCGCGCCATATGAGCGGGGCCATATCAGGGGATTGCGGCGGCGGACTCACGTTGACTTCGCGAGCACCCTCGCTATAAAGCCGCTCCCTCGCCCGCGGGTCCACTCGCGGGCGCATTCCATTTTGCGACAACAGTCTCTTTATCGAAGGCGATACCGATGTACGCGGTGATCAAAACCGGCGGCAAGCAATACCGGGTCAAGGCCGGCGACCTCCTGGTCGTCGAAAAGCTTGACGGCGAGCCCGGCGCGAAGGTCGCGTTCGACCAGGTCCTGATGATCGGCGAGGGCGACGCCGTCACCGTCGGCGCGCCGGTGGTCGAAGGCGCTTCGGTGTCCGCCACCCTGGTGGAGACCCGCCGCGGCGAGAAGATCAAGATCTTCAAGAAGACCCGCCGGCAGGGCTACCGCCGCACCCGTGGCCACCGCCAGACCGAGACGGTCCTGCGCGTGACGGCCCTGGCCGGCGCGGGCAAGT
>DASVMY010000014.1:0-7686 GCA_036384135.1 Caulobacteraceae bacterium
GGAGCCTCCGGATCCGCGGGCGGGACCGCCGGGCCGCCGTTCAGGACCTCGCCGATGGCGTCGGAGGCGCCGGCCGCCGGGGTTTCGATGACGCCGCCGGGGATGGGCTGGGCCTGGAGGCGGGGCAGGGCGGCGGCCATGAAGCCGTGCCAGATCTCGGCCGGGGCGGCGCCGCCGGTGACCCGCTTCATGGGGGTGTTGTCGTCCTTGCCCACCCAGACGGCGGCGACGAAGCCGCCGGTGTAGCCGACGAACCAGGCGTCCTTGTAGTCGCTGGTGGTGCCGGTCTTGCCGGCCAGGTCGTAGCCGGCGACCTTGGCCCGCCCGCCGGTGCCGCCGGGGCCCAGGACCCCGCGCAGCATCTGGTTCATGTACTGCAGCGCCGGCGAGCCGATCACCGCCTGACGGGCGGGCTGGCCGACGCCGTGGCTGTAGAGTTCGCGCCCCGCGGCGGTGCGGATGCGCTCGATGCCGTAGCCGTGGGCCAGAAAGCCGCCGTTGGCGAAGGCGTCGTAGGCCTGGGCCATCTCCAGGGGGCTGACCTCCACCGCGCCGAGCGCCATGGAGGGGTCGGTCTGGATCTTGGAGGTGATGCCCAGGCGATGGGCGGTGTCGGCCACCTTGCCCGTGCCCACCTCGTTGGCCAGGCGCGCGGCGACCGTGTTCACCGACTCCGCCAGGGCCGTCTGCAGGGTGATCGGGCCCAGGTACTTGTTGGTGTAGTTGTGCGGCTCCCAGTTGCCGATCTTGATCGGCTCGTCGACCACCGGGTCGGCGGGGGTGTGGCCGGCCTCCATGGCGGTGAGGTAGACGAAGGGCTTGAAGGCCGATCCGGCCTGGCGGCGCGCAGCGGTGGCGCGGTCGAACTGGCTCTCCGCATAGACCGCCCCGCCGACATAGGCGCGGATGCGGCCCTCGCCGTCCAGCGCGATCAGGGCGCTCTGCTGCACCCCCTGGTCGGCGTGTGCGGTGACCCCGGCGCGCACAGCGGTCTCGGCGTCGGCCTGCAGCGGCAGGTCCAGCGTGGTCTCCACCACCAGGTCTTCGGTGGGCTCGCCCACCTGGGAGCGGACCTGGGCGTCCAGCCAGTCGACGAAGTACTGCGCCCTCTGGTTGGCCAGGGTGGCGGAGACCTTGACCGGGGCGGAGAAGGCGGCGTCGCGCTCGGCCGGCGTGATCGCGCCCAGGCGGACCATCTCGTTGAGCACCACGGTGGCGCGCTTGGCGGCGCGGTCGGAATTGGCGGCGGGGTTGTAGCGCGAGGGCCCCTTCATGGTCGCCGCCAGCAGGGCCGCCTCGCCCAGGGTCAGGTCCTTGGCCGGCTTGTTGAAATAGCGCTGGGCGGCGGCCTCGATGCCATAGGCGCCGCCGCCGAAGTTCACCCGGTTCAGGTACAGGGCCAGAATCTGCTTCTTGGAGAAATGCATCTCCAGCCACACCGACAGGATCAGCTCCTGGGCCTTGCGGCGGTAGGTCTGGGCGGGGGTGAGGAAGAGGTTGCGGGCCAGCTGCTGGGTGATGGTCGAGCCGCCCTGCAGGGACCCGCCCGGATGGGTCAGGTTGTGGATCATGGACCGGCCCATGCCCCACGGGTTGAAGCCGAAGTGGTGATAGAACTGGCGGTCCTCGATGGCCACGAAGGCGGCCGGGACATAGGCCGGCAGCTTGTCGATGTCGGCCGGCGGCGCGTACTGGCTGCCGCGCACGGCCACCACCGCGCCGGACCGGTCCAGGTAGGTGATCGAGGGCTGGCGCTGGACGTCGTAGAGCTTGGAGGTGTCGGGCAGGTCGGTGGCGAACACCGCCAGGAAGCCGGCGACGAAGATCAGCCCCCAGACGCCGAGCACCACGCTCCAATACAGAAGCGCCTGCAGCGGGGTGCGCCGACGGCGTTGCGCGCCGCCCTGGGCATTCGCCATGAAGTCCTATCCTCGAGCCGTGGCCCGCCCCGTGAGGGGCTCATAGAGCCTGTCCCGTTTTGATGGAACCATCAAAACGGGATGAACAGGCTCGGCCTTTAGTTTGCGAGCACGATTCAGACTTTTGTCGGTTTCGACACAAGTCATCGTGCTCTAGCCGAAGCTGACGAAACGCGCGAGATGGTTGATGAAGGGTGAATCGCCACGACGCTTACCAAGACGCGCGGGCTCGGGAATCTCTTTGGCCTCGGGGGCGGCTTTACTTTGCCCTTCTCCCCTTGCGGGAGAAGGAACGCGAAGGGCGAACCCGCCGCAGCCCGGAAGATCAGATGGTCGTTGTCCGTGACAGCCGGCTTCTGCCATATCCCCCAGGTGACCGCTGATTTGGACAAAGCCCGCGACATCCTGCGCCGCACGTTTGGCCATGCCGAGTTCCGGGGCCTGCAGGCGGAGGTCATCGGCGAGATCCTGGCCGGGCGCAGCGCCGTGGCGGTGTTGCCCACCGGCGGCGGCAAGAGCATGTGCTACCAGATTCCGGCCCTGGTGCGGCCGGGGGTCGGCCTGGTGGTCTCGCCCCTGATCGCCCTGATGTCGGACCAGGTGGAGGCCCTGCGGCAGTCTGGGGTGCCGGCGGCGCGGCTGGACTCGGCGCTGAGCCTGAACGAGCGCGATGACGTCTGGCGGCGGCTGGAGCGCGGCGAGATCAAGCTGCTTTACCTGTCGCCCGAGGGCCTGATGGCGCCGCACGTGATCGACCGGATCGCGCGGCTGGACCTAGCCCTGGTGGCGGTGGACGAGGCGCACTGCGTCAGCCAATGGGGCCACGACTTCCGTCCCGAATACCGCACCCTGGGCCGCCTGGCCGAGCTCTTCCCCGGCGTGCCGCGCCTGGCGGTGACCGCCACCGCCGACGCCCGCACCCGCGACGACATCCGCAAGGAACTGCGCCTGGAGGGGGCGGCGGAGTTCGTGGCCAGTTTCGCCCGGCCCGAGCTGGCCCTGGCGGCGGAGCACAAGCACGGCGCCACGCCCGGCCGGGTCTCGGCCCTGGTCAAGGCGCGGCCGGGCCGGGCGGGGATCGTCTATTCCGGCTCCCGCGACGGGACCGAGACCCTGGCGGCCAAGCTGGCGTCGGAGGGGGTGGCGGCCAAGGCCTATCACGCGGGCCTGGACAAGACCGTCCGCCACGACCGCCTGGGCTGGTTCATCAATGAGGACGAGGCGGTGATGGTGGCGACCATCGCCTTTGGCATGGGCATCGACAAGCCCGACGTCCGCTTCGTGATCCACGCCGATCCGCCCGCCTCGGTGGAGGCCTATTGGCAGGAGGTGGGCCGGGCCGGGCGCGACGGCGATCCGGCCGAGGGGGTGGTGCTGTACGGCCCCTCCGACATGGCCTGGGCCATGCGCCGCATCGGCCAGCGGGGCCTGCCCGAGGCGGTGGCCCAGGTGCAGATGCGCAAGGTTCGCCAGCTCTACGGCCTGCTCAACGGCGTCGGCTGCCGCGCCGCCGCCGTGCGTCGCTACTTCGGCGAGGAGGAGGTGGAGCCCTGTGGCCAGTGCGACCGCTGCGTCTCGCCGCCGGTGGGGGTGGACGCCACCGAGGGCGCCCAGAAGGCCCTGTCAGCCGTGCACCGCCTGGGCGGCCGGTTCGGACGCGGGCGGTTGGTGGACCACCTGCTGGGCAAGACCAAGGAGGTCAGCGACCACGAGGCGGCGCTCTCCACCTACGGCATCGGCCGCGAATTCAGCCCCGCCGGCTGGCGCGACTTGATCGATCAGCTGCTGTTCGAGGGCCTGCTGTCCGAGGACCCCAACGACGGCCGCCCCCTGATCGGGCTGGGCGACGCCGAGGCGGTGAAGGGGGTATACCGGCGGGAACGCAAGGTCACCCTGCTGAAGGAACCGGAAGCGCACGACCCGACGACGCGGTCTGGGCGGCCGCGGAAGCGCAAGGCGGGGGCGGAACCTATGGCCGTCGAGCCCGACGACATGAGCCTGTTCGACGCCCTGCGCGCCTGGCGCCGCACCGAAGCCGCCCGACAGCACGTGCCGCCTTATGTGATCTTTGCCGACCGGACGTTAGCCGAGATATCGGCGCGGAAACCGGGGACGCTTGGCGGTCTGGGTCAGATCAGTGGCGTGGGCCAAGTGAAACTGGACCGGTATGGCGAGGCGGTTCTGGGATTGATTGCCGGGGAAAGTCCGGGAGCGCCCACGATCGTCGAACGCGCCCGCAACCTTCGCAGCAACCTGAGTGTGCCAGAGGCGTTGCTGTGGACCGTCCTACGCGGTCGCGCCGCCGACGGCCTGAAGTTCCGCCGGCAGCACCCGATGGGGCGTTACGTCCTCGACTTCTACTGCGCCGAGGCGAAGGTCGCCGTCGAGATCGACGGTGAATCCCACCTACAGGGCGATCAGCCTCGGCGGGATGAAATACGCGACAAATGGTTGGTATCCGAAGGCGTGCGTGTCCTGCGGATTCCCGCGGCCGAGGTTCTGCGCGATGTCAACGAGACCGCGGATGGCATCGTCGCCTTCGTTCGAAACCTTGACTGATTCCAGACCTCGTCGCCTTTGATCCTCCCCTCACGCAGGTGAGGGGAGGTGCGGCGCGCGGAGCCCGCGAAGCAGGCGACGGGCCGCGGAGGGGAGACGCCCACCGGCCGGGGTGAGATAGGGATTGCGCTGACCTATGGGTTTGCCTGCGCACTTCTCCCCCTCGGCGCGCCTTGGTCGCTGGCGCTCCCCCGCGCACGCCACTCCCCCTCGCTCCGCGAGGAGGAGATCAGTTTCTAAACGTCGACTTCCGCGTCGAGGGCGTTTTCCTGGATGAATTCGCGGCGGGGTTCGACCAGATCGCCCATCAGGCGGGTGAACATGTCGTCGGCGTCGTCGGCGTGGGCGACTTTCACCTGCAGCAGGGTGCGGGCGTCGGAGTCGAGGGTGGTTTCCCAGAGTTGGTCGGGGTTCATTTCGCCCAGGCCCTTGTAGCGCTGGATGGTCAGGCCCCGGCGGCCGCTGTCGAACACCGCCGAGGTCAGGTCCAGGGGACCGCGCACGGTCTGGCTGCGCTCGCGGCGGCGGAAGGTGGCCGGGGCGGAGAAGGTCTCGGCCAGCTTGATCGAGCGTTCGGCCAGGCGCCGGGCGTCGGCGGAGTGCAGCAGCAGTTCGTCCAGCACGATGCGCTCGGAAACGCCGCGCTTGACCCGCGAGAAGACGATGCTGCCGGCCTCGCCCAGTTCCCCGCTCCAGGGGCCGTCGCCCTCCTCGGCGTAGAGGTCCAGCCGCTTGGCCGCCGCGGCCAGGTCGCGGGTCTCGCCCAGCAGGCCCGACAGCGCCGCCTGCTCGACGGCGAAGGCGGGAGCGCGGACCGACAGGCGGTCGATATTGGCCTTGGCCTGGCGGGCGATGAGCGCCAGGTCGGCCAGGTCGGCGCCGGTGCGCCGCTCGCCGCTGGCCAGGTCCAGTTCGGCGCCGTCCAGGCCCTCCTCGATCAGGAAGATCTCCATCTCGCCGTCGTCTTTCAGATAGCGCGAGGAGCGGCCCTTGCTGGCCTTATAGAGCGGCGGCTGGGCGATATAGAGGTAGCCGCGCTCGATCACCTGCGGCATCTGCCGGTAGAAGAAGGTCAAGAGCAGGGTGCGGATGTGCGCCCCGTCCACGTCGGCGTCGGTCATGATGACGATGCGGTGATAGCGGATCTTCTCGATATCGAAGTCGTCGCGGCCGATGCCGGCGCCCAGCGCGGTGATCAGGGTGCCCACCTGGTCGGAGGCCAGCATCTTGTCGAAGCGGGCACGCTCGACGTTGAGGATCTTGCCGCGCAGGGGCAGGACGGCCTGGTTCTCGCGGTTGCGGGCCTGTTTGGCGGAACCGCCGGCGCTGTCTCCCTCGACCAGGAAGATCTCGGACTTGGAAGGGTCCTTCTCCTGGCAATCGGCCAGCTTGCCGGGCAGGGAGCTGATGTCGAGCGCGGTCTTGCGGCGGGTGAGGTCGCGGGCCTTGCGGGCCGCTTCCCGCGCCATGGCGGCCTCGGCGATCTTCTGGACGATCATCCGCGCTTCGGTGGGGTGCTCCTCGAACCACTGCGCCAGGCCCTCGCCCACCAGGCCTTCCACGGCCGGGCGGACCTCGGAGGAGACCAGCTTGTCCTTGGTCTGAGACGAGAACTTGGGATCGGGCACCTTGACCGACAGCACGCAGGTCAGGCCCTCGCGGGCGTCCTCACCCGACAGCGAGACTTTCTCGCGCTTGGTGAAGCCCGAGGACTCCGCATAGCTGGTGATGATCCGCGTCAGCGCGCTGCGGAAGGCCGACAGGTGGGTGCCGCCGTCCTTCTGCGGGATGTTGTTGGTGAAGCAGAGCACGTTCTCGTGGTAGCCGTCGTTCCACCACAGCGACATGTCGATGTGGACCTTTTCCCGTTCGCCGCGGATGACGATGGGGGCCTTGAGCAGGGGGGTCTTGGCCTTGTCCAGATGGCGCACGAAGGCTTCCACCCCGCCGTCGTAGTGCAGCAGCTCCTCGAAGGGTTCGGCGTCGCGCAGGTCGGCGAAGCGGATGGTGACGCCGGAGTTCAGGAATGCCAGCTCGCGCAGGCGGTGCTCCAGGGTCTTGCGGTCGAAATCGATGGCCGAGAAGGTTTCGGTGGAGGGGAAGAAGGTCACCTCGGTGCCCGTCAGATACTCGCCATTCTCCCGCCGGGGCGCCTCGCCGGTGATGATCAGGGGCGAAACCGCGTCGCCGCGGGCGAACTTCATCTCGTGCTTCTTGCCGTCGCGATAGATCACCAGCATCAGCCAGTCGCTGAGCGCATTGACCACCGAGACGCCGACCCCGTGCAGGCCGCCGGAGACCTTATAGGAATTCTGGTCGAACTTACCGCCGGCGTGCAGCTGGGTCATGATGACCTCGGCCGCCGAGACGCCTTCGCCCTCGTGGATGTCGGTGGGGATACCGCGGCCGTCGTCGGTGACCGTGGCGCTGCCGTCGGCGTTGAGGATCACCTGGACGCGGGTGGCCCAGCCGGCCAGGGCCTCGTCGATGGCGTTGTCCACCACCTCATAGACCATGTGGTGCAGGCCCGAGCCGTCGTCGGTGTCGCCGATGTACATGCCCGGACGTTTGCGCACCGCGTCCAGGCCCTTGAGCACCTTGATGGAGTCCGCGCCATAGTCGGCGGCGCCTTCTTCAGCGGTCTGTTCGCGCGGCGGTTCGTCATTGGGAGGCAGGTCGGTCATTCACGGTCCAGGACGGTCAAGGCCCCGCCCTCCACGAGGACGCCAAGGGCCCGACCCTGCAGGGTTTCAAAAAGCGCTTCGTCCGTACCCGTGAGAAAGGCCTGGAGCGAAAGCGCCTCGATCTCGTCGAAGAGGGCGCCGCGCCGGACCCCGTCCAGATGCGCCGCCACTTCGTCCAGGAGTAATATAGGATTCGGCGCCGAATTAGCACGGGAAAGTCGCGCCGCCTGGGCCAGAACCAGGTTCAAAATCAGCGCTTTCTGCTCTCCGGTGGAACATTCGGCGGCGGGGCGGTCCTTCGGCCGGTGGACCACCGCCAGATCGCCCCGGTGGGGGCCGGTGAGGGAGCGTCCGGCGGCGGCGTCACGGGGCCTGGCGGCGGCCAGGGCGCGCGCCAGGCGGGCCTCCAGATCGGCGAAATCGGCGCCTTCAAGCGCCAGCCGCTCCCACTCGCCGGTGAGGCTCAGGTCGGCCTGGGGGAAGGGCGTCTGCGAGCGCCCGTCGATCTCCGCCTGCAGGCGCTC
>DASVMY010000015.1:0-6514 GCA_036384135.1 Caulobacteraceae bacterium
CGAGAACAGGACATTGGACAGGATCGGGATAGTGTTGCGCCGCTCGACGACGCTCTGCACGTGTCCAAGCGCCTTCAACAGCGCCGCCCGCTCGATGGTAAGCTTCATGTCCTGGTCCGGTTCCGTCGCCGCCGACGATCAAATTCCCCCGAAGACGGCGGTTGAAAAGGGACTCGCGACATTAACGAAAACCGCGACCGGCGGAAGGGCCGAGGGGCGTGGTGTTGGCGATCTTGATCCTCCCCTCGTGAAGACGAGGGGAGGTGCGGCGCGCGGAGCCCGCGAAGCAGGCGATGCGCCGCGGAGGGGAGACACCCACCGGCCGGGGTGACCGAGGACAGCGCTGACCTGTGGGTTTGCCGGCGCACTTCTCCCCCTCGGCGGGTTTCGGTCGCTGGCGCTCCCTCACCCACGCCACTCCCCCTCGCTCCGCGAGGGGGAGATCGAGCCTAAGCCCGTGTGTCGACCGCACCGCCGGCTTCGTCTTCGTTGGCGGCGTAGGGGTTGGCGGCGTGGGGTTCGGGCGGCGCTTCCCCCTTTGAGCCCTTGGCCGCGACGATGACCATGGCCGGGCGGACGATGCGGCCGAACAGCTCATAGCCGGCCTGCAGCACCTGGATGATGCCGCCGCCGGCCACCTCCTCGGAGGGCTGCTCCATCATCGCCTGGTGGAAGTGTGGGTCGAACTTGGCGCCCTTCACCGGCTCGACCTTCTTGAGGCCGTTGCGTTCGAAGGCCCCGGTCAGCTCCTTCTCGGTCATCTCCAGGCCGATGGCCAGGTTCTTGACCAGGGGGTCGGAGGCGTCCGTGGGCGCGTGCTGCATGGCGCGCGACAGGTTGTCGGCCACCCCCAGCAGGTCGCGGGCGAACTTCTGGATCGCATAGGCGCGGGCGTCGTTCATCTCGCGCTCGGCGCGGCGCTTGGTGTTCTCGGCCTCGGCGGCGTAGCGCAGGGCCTGGTCCTTCAAGCTCGCGTTCTCGATCCGCAGCGCCTCGATGGCGGCGGCGTCCGCATCGCCTTCGGGGTCAAAGCCGGGCGCAACCATATTGTCGTCGTCAATCATACCGGTCTCGTCATCCATCCATGATCCGCCCGAGCGTCCTGGCGGTGTAGTCCACCAACGGAATAACCCGGGCATAGTTCAAACGCGCCGGACCGATCACCCCGATCGCGCCCAGCACCTTCTGTCGCCCGGACATATAGGGCGCGGCGATGACAGCGGAACCCGAAAGTGAAAACAGGCGCGTTTCGGCGCCGATGAAGATGCGCACGCTTTCCGCCGCGCGGACGTCGTCCAGCAGGCCGATCAGCTGTTCCTTCTGTTCGAGGTCGTCGAACAGCATCCGCACCCGCTCCAGGTCGGCCACCGCCTCGGCGTCGCCCAGCAGGTTGGCGCGGCCGCGCACGATCAAGGCCCGCTGGGCGTCCTCGCCGCCGCTCCAGGCGGCCAGGCCATCCTCCACCAGGCGGGCGGCGGCGGTGTCCAGCTCACGCCGGGCGCGGGCCAATTCGGCGCCGATCTCGACCTTGGCTTCCACCAGCGTGCGGCCCTTCAGGCGCGCGTTGAGGAAGTTCGACGCCTCGGTGAGAGCCGAGGGGGTGACGCCGGCGGCGCGGCGCATCAGCCGGTTCTCGATCTGGCCGTCGTCGAAGACCATGATCGCCAGGGCCTGGTCGGCGCCCAGCGCCACGAACTCCACGTGCTTGACCCCGGCGTCCCGCACTGGGGTCACCACCACCCCGGCTCCGCCGGCCAGGCCCGACAGGATCGAGCTGGCCTCGTTCAGGGCGTCGTCATAGCTGCGGCCATGGGCGGTGAGCCGCGCCTCGATGCTGCGGCGTTCCTCCTCGGCCAGGTCGCCGACCTCCAGCAGGCCGTCCACGAACAGGCGCAGGCCGGCGTGGGTGGGCAGGCGCCCGGCGCTGACGTGCGGCGCGCCCAGCAGGCCCAGCTCGGTCAAGTCCTGCATGGTGTTGCGGATCGAGGCGGGCGAGAGGTGCACGCCCAGGCGCGAGAGGGTGCGCGAGCCCACCGGCTCGCCGGTTTCCAGATAGCCCTCGACGATGCGGCGGAAAATGTCGCGCGCCCGCGCGTCCAGCTCGGCAAGGCTGGCGCCGCGGTTGGCAGGGTGGCCGATCAGAGCATTGGTCATGGACGGGTCCGTTCCGATCTAGGATAAGCGCGGCCTCTCGCGGCGCAAGGCCGCGCCGACATTGCGGGAATACGCCACATGCGCCCCTCCGAACGCACGCCCGAAACCCTGCGCAAGGTGACCCTGGAAACCATGGTCAATCGCTATGCAGAAGGCTCGTGCCTGGTGTCCTTCGGGCACACCAAGGTGCTGGTCACCGCCAGCCTGGAAGAAGGCGTGCCGCCGTTCCTGCGCGGCCGCGGCCAGGGCTGGGTGACGGCCGAGTACGGCATGCTGCCCCGCGCCACCCACACCCGCGGCCGGCGCGAGGCCGCCCAGGGCAAGCAGTCGGGCCGCACCCAGGAAATCCAGCGCCTGGTGGGCCGCTCCCTGCGCGCGGTGGTGGACATGAAGGCCCTGGGCGAGCGCCAGATCACCCTGGACTGCGATGTGGTCCAGGCCGACGGCGGCACCCGCACCGCCTCGATCACCGGCGCCTGGGTGGCCCTGAAGCTGGCCACCGACAGCCTGCTGCGCGAGGGCGTGCTGAAGAGCGATCCGATCCTGGACCATGTGGCGGCCGTCTCCTGCGGCGTGTTCGACAACGTCCCGGTGCTGGACCTGGACTACGAGGAGGACTCCAACGCCGAGGCCGACGCCAACTTCGTGCTCACCGGCGCCGGCGACATCGTCGAGATTCAGGCCACCGGCGAAAAGCGCGGCTTCTCCCAGGCCGAGTTCGAGGCCCTGTTCGGCCTGGCGCGGGCTGGGATCGCGGACTTGATCCAGATGCAGAAGGCGGCGGTGGCGATCTCCCCCTCATGAAATGAGGGGGAGCGGCGAGGGTAAGGGCGCGCCAGCGACCGAAACCCGCCGAGGGGGAGAAGTGCGCCGGCAAACCCATAGGTCAGCGCTGTCCCCGCGCACCACAGCCGGTGGGTGTCTCCCCTCCGCGGCCCGTCGCCTGCTTCGCGGGCTCCGCGCGCCGCACCTCCCCTCGTCTTCACGAGGGGAGGATCAGAGGCGCCGAGCTTTACCCCCTTGGATCGGCCCTAGTCCTCCCGTTTCAGGGGGGCGAGGCCGCGTCCGCCGGCGAGGCATACCGGCTGCATCCAGCCCCGCTTCTCCAGCGCCAGGGGGCAGACCCGGAATTCCCCGAAAATCGGCGTCAGATCGCCGGGCCTGGGCGGCTGCATCGCCGCGGCGACGGCTGGCGGCAGCAGGGTGGGCGATTCCGGGTCGCCCTCGCCGCCCACGACGCCCAGGATACGGCGGCTGCCCGACGGGATGAGCCTTATGCCCGGCGTGCCGTTGCTGCCGTAGAGCCGGCCCCGGACGGTCCGGCACGGCGGCGGCGGCGAAACGGCCGGGCAGGCGCTGGGTCCGCGCTTGGAGAAACAGGTCGCGGCGACCACCGGAACCCGGCGGCAGTCGGCCGCGGCGTCGGCGACGCTCGCCAACAGCAAGGCGTAGACGCCGATCAGAGCGGCGAGGCTTCGCCCGGTCATTCCTCCATCCCTTCCTCGCCGTCCGGATCCTCCGGCGGCCCCGGTTCGAAGATCACCAGGTCGCCGGGCTGGCAGGCCAGTTCGCGGCAGAGGGCGTCCAGGGTGGAGAAGCGGATGGCGCGGGCCTTGCCGGTCTTCAGGATCGAGAGGTTGGCGATGGTCACGCCGACGCGGTCGGCCAGTTCGGTGAGCGACATCCGCCGCTCCAGCAGCAATCGGTCCAAGCGTACGCGGATGGCCATCTACACCACGCCTAGATGGTCAGTTCGGCTTCGCGGCGAAGGCGGGCGCCCTCGCGGAAGACCTCGGCCAGCACCAGGATCACCAGCACGGCGAACCAGGTGGTCAGGCTGACCCCCCCGCCGATATGGGAGCCGGGGGGCAGGAACATGTGCGACAGGGCCGAGGCGACGTTGCGGCCGATCTCCAGCACCCCAAGGGTGGCGGCGATGATCCGCAGGCGGCGGACGTTGTCGGGGTGGAAGGGGTCGCCCACGATCAGGGTGCGGAAGATGCGCCGCAGCCGCCCGACGATGACGATGGTGCCCCCCACATAGAGACCCAGCGCCACCAGGGTCACCGCCGCGATGGTCACCATGTGCGGGCCGGCGATGCGCCAGGTGTCGATGGAAAGTTCGTGGCCCAGCAGGTCGGGCTTGAAGCTCAGGAGGATGACCACCAGGGCGGCCAGGGCAATGACGCCGGCGGTGGTCCACAGGACGTAATAGAACACGTCCAGGATGACTTTCAGGAAGCTCGACACCGAGCCCGGCCCCAAGGCGCGCATGGATCAAAGCCCCCAGATCTGTCGCGCGAGGCTTAAGCCGGAATCGCGGGCCCGCGCCACCCGAAGCGGGCGGCCTCGGGCGACGCGGAGAATGCGCCGAACGGATTACGCATGAAAGCGTTTCAGCGGGCTTGGATGAACACGCTGACGGCCACCAGGGGCAGGCCGACGACGACCAGGACGTTCATCAGGCTCAGGGCCACGCGGTCGACGACACGGGTCATTTGGGTAGCGGACATTTTGGTATCCCTCGTATTGTGCAGTGCAACATGAAAGTGGGCCAATCCCACCTCGTTTGGGCGTCTCAGCGCCGCCCTTGTGTGATTATCAATACGCCCGCATCGCTTATCGATCAATCTGATTTATCGTTTATCAATATTAAATTGTTGCAATGCATTAAAACGCTGTAATGCGAGTTGCGGCGCGACAGGCCCGCGCGGCGACGCTATGAGCTGCGCATGGCGATCACCTTCACTCCCGCCCGCGAGGAGGACTTCGAGCCGCTGTTGGCCCTGCGGGGGGCCGCCCTGCGCGAAAGCCTGGAGCGGGTGGGGCGATTCAATCCGCAGCGCGGCCGCGAGCGATTCCGCGCCGGCTTCTCACCGGAACACACCCTGCTGATCCACAATGAAGGCGTCTTCGCCGGTTGCGTCACGGTGCGGGATGAAGTGGCCGGAACCTGGTTGGAGAACCTCTACCTGCGTCCCGAGGTCCAGGGCCGCGGCGTCGGGGGACGGGCAATGGCGGAAATCCTCCGCCGCACCGACGCGGCGGGCCGCACCGTGCGCCTGTCGGTGCTGATGGAGAGCGCCGCCAACCGCTTCTACCAGCGGCTAGGCTTCATCGAGACCCACCGCGAGGATGTGGATATCTACTACGAACGTCGGCCCCCGGCCTAAGACCCCGCCGCCTTGGCCCGCTGGCGCTCGTTGATCGCCGCCAGCAGGTCCTCGCCCCAGCCGGCGACATCGGCGCCCAGGGCGTACTGCGGCGGCACGACCTCGGGGCCTTCGCCCGGCGGCAGGGGCGGGGTGAAATAGCCCAGCGCATAGCTGCCCATGGCGTAGCCCAGCAGGGCCTGCAGCTTGGGATCCAAGGTGCGGGCGATGGCCGGCGGGCAGGAGAGGTACTGGTTCTCCTCCTGCCGCAGCCAGCCCAGGGCATAGGTGATGTTGATCCCCGCCCGGTCGGCGTCGGACTGGTTGTGGCCGCCGGCATGGATCACCGAGCCGGAGTAGATCAGCACCGAGCCGGCCTTCATCTCCGCATAGCCGACCTCGTGCGGCTGGGCCTTGCGCGCCTCGGGCCACAGGGGGCTGCCGGGAACCACCTGGGTGGCGCCGTTTTGCCGCGTGAAGTCGGTCATGGCCCAGATGGTGTTCAGTTGCGGTTCGAGCCCCTGGAGATAGCCGCCCCAGGCCAGGCGGTCACGGTGCAGGGGCTGGGCGCCTTGGCCCGGCTTGATCCGGATCACCTGGGTCAGGTGCAGCTGGTAGCGATCGCAGGCCCGCAGCAGGAAGGCGTCGCAGGCCGCCAATATGGCCGGGTGCATGACCAGCTCGCGGCAGGCCGGCGAGCGGGCCACCAGGGCGCCGGTGCGGGTGGTGGCAAAGCCGGTGAAGGCGTCGCGCCCGCCGGCGGTGGCCTCGACATAGGGGTCCAGCTCGCCGCGCACCGCCGCCACCTGGGCCGGGGTGATGACGTCGTCGAGGATCAGGGCGCCGTCGGTGTCCAGGATCGCCGCGACGGCCTCGGCCGGGGCGTCGGCGGCGAGGTGCTTGAGGTTGGGCATGGCGGCGCTCCTGTTCCAACCCGAGCGTCCGCCTCTTCCCTTCCCTTGTCATCCCGGAAAACCGCGCCAGCGGTTTATCCGGGACCGCGGCAAGCGCCGATGCTGGCCGCGGCCGCGGGAGACCTGTGCTCGTGGCGGTCCCGGATATGCGCTGGCGCGCATTCCGGGATGATGGGGTGGACGGCCCCCGAACGGCATCGATGTGCCATGCTGGCCGTGAGTGGACCCAGCAGAGGAGACCGTCCGCCATGCAAGCTATCAGATTTGGGATCGATCTGGCCAAGAGCGTTTTCC
>DASVMY010000016.1:0-6904 GCA_036384135.1 Caulobacteraceae bacterium
CTGCCTGCGCACGCCGCGCGGCGGCTCCTCGCGCCAGACCCTGCTGGTGGTCCAGGACGGCGCGGTGCGGTCGAGGCTGATCAGCCCGCGGGAGGCCGCCCGCCTGATGGGCCTGCCGGAAACCTACCACCTGCCGCAGAAGACCACCGCCGCCCTGATGGTGGCCGGCGACGGGGTGGCCGTGCCGGTCGTGCGCTGGCTGGCTCAGACCGTGCTCGAACCCCTGCTCTCCCCGGTCCCCGGCGTGCTGGCGGCGGAATAAGCCGGCTTCCAAAAATCCCACGCTGGCCTAAGGTTGTGGCTCATCGGGCCCGCCCACTTCAAGAGAAGCCTCCCATGGATTCCGCCGCCAAGGATTATGACGCCGCCCGCCACCAGCGCGCGGGCCGGGGCAAGATCTACGACTCCATCATCGACACCATCGGCGACACCCCGCTGATCCGGCTGCCGCGGCTCACCGCCCTGCTGAAGCCCAAGGGGATCGTCCTGGCCAAGCTGGAGTTCTTCAACCCCATCGGCTCGGTGAAGGACCGTATCGGGGTGGCGATGGTCGAGGCCCTGGAGGCCAAGGGCCTGATCAAGGAAGGCTCCACCATCGTCGAGCCCACCAGCGGCAACACCGGCATCGCCCTGGCCTTCGTGGCGGCGGCCAAGGGCATGAAGCTGATCCTGGTCATGCCCGAGAGCATGTCCGTCGAGCGGCGCAAGATGCTGGTGCTGCTGGGCGCCAAGCTGGAGCTGACCCCCGCCGAGCGCGGCATGGCCGGGGCCGTGGCCCGGGCGCGGGAACTGATCACCGAGATCCCCGGCGCGGTCATGCCCCAGCAGTTCGAGAACCCCGCCAATCCCCTGATCCACCGGGTCTCCACCGCCGAGGAAATCTGGAACGACACCGCCGGGGCCGTGGACGTGGTGGTCAGCGGCGTCGGCACCGGCGGCACCATCACCGGCGTCGGCCAGGTGCTGAAGGCGCGCAAGCCGTCGGTGAAGATGATCGCCGTCGAACCCTCGGCCTCGCCGGTGCTGTCCGGCGGAGCGCCGGGGCCGCACAAGATCCAGGGCATCGGCGCCGGCTTCGTGCCCGCCATCCTGGACCGCGGGGTGATGGACGAGATCATCCAGGTGTCCAACGAGGACTCCCTGGAGATGGCCCGCCAGTGCGGCCGGGTGGAGGGCGTGCCGGTGGGCATCTCCTCCGGCGCGGCGCTCACCGCCGCCTTCGACGTGGCCGCGCGGCCGGACATGGCCGGCAAGACCATCGTCGCCATCATCCCCAGCTTCGCCGAACGCTATCTGTCGACGGCCCTGTTCGAGGGCCTGTGACCGACGGCCCCAGCACAGATGTTTACGGGCCGGAGAAGCGCTCGGCGGTGATGCGCCGGGTGAAGAGTACGAACACCACGCCGGAGCTGAAGGTCCGCCGCCTGCTCACGTCCCTGGGCGCGCGCTACCGCCTGCACCGCGCCGACCTGGCCGGAAAGCCGGACATCGTCATGCCCGGCCGCAAGCTGGCGATCTTCGTCCACGGCTGCTTCTGGCACGGCCACGACTGCCCCCGCGGCGCCCGCGTCCCCAAAGCCAACCGCGACTACTGGCTCTCCAAGGTGGGGCGCAACCGGGCGCGGGACATGGCCAGTCGCACGGCGCTGGAGACGAAGGGCTGGCGGGTGGAGACGGTATGGGAGTGCGAACTGAAGGACGAGGCTGCGCTGCGGGGGCGTGTGGAGGGCTTCCTTAACCGAAGCGCGGTTGGCTGGGGCCCCTGACTATAGAGACCGCCCAGTAGAGACTGCCATGGCCGCCGCCGCCCGCAAGATCGAACCGACCGCCCCCAAGACGCCGACACAAGACTTCGTCGACCACGGCTACCACGTGTTCCCGAACGGCGTTGACCCGGCCGCCGCGACGCGGCTGCTGGACAAGCTGAAGGCCACCCGCGCCTGGGATTCCAGCCTGTTCTTGACCGAGGCCGCCTTCGACGACGATCCGCAGTACATCGGCGTCAATCCCAGGCCCGGCCGCAACCTGCTGGAGGGGCTGGACGACGACCTGGCCTTCGTGGAGCGCGACCCGGGGATCGTGGCGGCCCTGACCGAGGTGCTGGGCGAGGGCTATGAGCTGATGAACCGCAAGGTGGTCTGCGGCGTGCCGGCCAAGTCGGTTCCGGCCTGGCTGAAGGCCCGGATCACCGACAATCCGGTCAACAACCTAGGCGCCTATGTCCGGCCGCAGTACCGCGACGTGACCTATTTCTATGGCATCGACTTCCACCAGGACCTGATCGACTTCAAGGACCGAGAAGCCGACTTCATCACCCTCTACGTCTACATCCACCCGGTGACGGCGCACGACGCGCCGCTGTTCCTGCTGGAGGACAGCCACAAGCTGGGCGCCACGGTCTTCCCCCACGCTCTGGAAAAGAACCCCGCCGGCTGGCTCTATCGGGATCGTGACGGCGGCGAGGTCCAGACCAGCCAGAAGCTGCTGGTGGGCGACACTGGCTATGCCGCCATGTGGCACGCCTGCACCCTGCACGGCACCCAGCCCGACGCCGCCGACAACGAGCGGCTGTCCCTGCGTTATCTCTACGCCAAGGCGCCGGGCGCCCGATCTTCAGGCGGAAGGTGGGCCGGAATGGATGTGGTCAACGCCAGCCTCAAAGGCCCGATCAGCCTCGCCTCCACGCGCCAGGACCTGGACGCGCGGGGGGCCGCCCAGATCAAGACCAACACCGTCAACAAGGCCTGAGGGCCTCGTTCACCGCCGAGGGCGCCGTAAATCACCGTATTTTACGGTGACGCCGGCCCGCTACCGTCGCAGCGGCAGCCCAACGGACTCTGCCGTGGATTCGCTGGCGGGCCAAGTGAGACTTCAGGCCGGTTCGACCACCACCTGGGTTTTCACCGAATTGGCCAGGAAGCATTCGTCGTGCGCGGCGTGGTGCAGGCTGGCCAGTTCGTCGGTGGTGGGCGTCTTGCCAGAGAACACCACGGCTGGGCGCAGCACCACGCGGGTCATCACCAGCTTGCCTTCGCGCCCCTTTGCCAGCGTGCCCTCCGCCTCATCGCGGTAGCTGGCCACCGAGAAGCCGGCGCGGGCGGCGATGTCCAGGAACCAGAGCATGTGGCACTGGCTGAGCGAGGCTGTGAACGCCGCTTCGGGGTCCATGGCGTCGGCGCGGGACCAGGGGGCGCGGACGATGTGCGGCGAGGCGGAACCGGGCACGACCGTGCCATGCTCGAAGGTCACGGTATGCTCGCGGCTGTAGCGGTGCTTGAGGAAGTCCTCGCCCGCGAAGGCCCAGTCGACGGTGGCGCGGTAGGTGCTCATGGGCGCTCCTCAAACTCTTCTGTCATCCCGGCCGCAGCGAAGCGGAGAGCCGGGACCGCCACAAACGCCAGCGCCCGCGGCGGTCCCGGATAGGCCGCTTCGCGGCCTTCCGGGATGACAGGCTGGGTTGCGGCGGCGCGACCCCCCTACAGCGTCCGTGCGATCAGCACCTTCATGATCTCGTTCGTGCCGCCGTAGATCCGCTGCACCCGGCTGTCGCGGTACATGCGGCTGATCGGATATTCGTCCATGTAGCCGAAGCCGCCGAACAGCTGCAGGCACTCGTCGATGATCTTGTTCTCCAGGTCGGTGACCCAGTACTTGGCCATGGAGGCCTTGGCGGCGTCGAGCTTGCCTTGCAGGTGTTCGCCGATGGCCCAGTTGACGAAGACGCGGGCCACGGTCGCCTCGGTCTTGCATTCGGCCAGCTTGAACTGGGTGTTCTGGAAATCGATCACCTTCTTGCCGAAGGCGCCGCGCTCCTTGACGTAGGCGATGGTCAGCTCCAGGGCCCGCTCGATGCTGGCCATGCCCTGGACGGCGATGTTCAGCCGCTCCTGCGGCAGCTGGTTCATCAGTTGGAAAAAGCCCTGGCCCTCGTCGCCGCCCAGCAGGTTCTCCACCGGGACCCGCACGTCGTTGAAGAACAGCTCGGAGGTGTCGGCCGCCTCCATGCCCAGCTTGTCGAGGTTGCGGCCGCGCTCGAAGCCCGGCGAGAGGTCGGTCTCGACCATGATCAGGGAGGTGCCCCGCGCGCCCTGGCCCGGATCGGTCTTGGCGACCACACAGACCAGGTTGGCGGTCTGGCCGTTGGTGATGAAGGTCTTCGAGCCATTGATCACATAGTGGTCGCCGTCGCGCCGAGCGGTGGTCTTGATCCCCTGCAGGTCCGACCCGGCGCCCGGCTCGGTCATGGCGATGGCGGCCACCAGTTCGCCGGTGGCCAGGCGCGGCAGCCAGCGGCGGCGCTGTTCCTCGGTCCCGCAGTGCAGGATGTAGGGGGCGACGATGGCGTTGTGCAGCGAGGCGCCGAAGCCGTCCACGCCCTGCAGGCCCAGGCGCTCCATCAGGATCACCTCGTGGCGGTAGTCGCCGCCCATGCCGCCGTACTGTTCGGGCATGGACAGGCAGAGCAGGCCCGCCGCGCCGGCCTTGGTCCACATATCCCGGTCGACGATGCCGTTGGCGCGCCAGCGGGCGGTGACCTCCGGCGGAGCGTGTTCCTCGAAGAACCGGCGGGCCGAGTCCTCGAACATGCGAATGTCTTCCTCGTCCAGGAAGTCGGGGCGCGGGACGTCGAGCACGGGCATGGATCGCTTCTCCGGAGTGTCGCGCGCTCCTTAAGCCCCTGACGCGGCGACAGGGAAGAGGCCCCTCAGAAGGCCTCCGCCGGCAGGGCCATCATGCTTTCCGAGCCGGTCTTCATCTTGGCCAGGTGGGCGCCGGCGCCGGGCAGCAGGCGCTCGATGAAGTAGCGGCCGACGATCAGCTTGTTGGCGTAGAAGGGGTCGGTGTCGCCAGCCCCAATCTTCGCCAGGGAGACCTTGGCCATCAAGGCCCACATATAGGCCAGGCCCGCCAGGCCGAAGAGGTGCATGTAGTCGGTGGAGGCGGCGCCGGCGTTGTCGGGATTGGCCAGGCCGTTCTGCATCAGCCAGAAGGTTCCGTCCTGCAGCTGGGCCTTGACCGCCGCTAGGCCGTCGATGAACGGCTTGAGCGATACATCATCCTGGTTGGCGTCCACGAAGGCGTCGATCTCGGTGAAGAAGCTCATCACCGCGCGCCCGCCGTTGGCCGCCAGCTTGCGGCCCACCAGGTCCAGAGCCTGGACGCCGTTGGTCCCCTCGTAGATCAGGGCGATGCGGCAGTCGCGCAGGTACTGGCTGGCCGGGAAGTGCTCGGTGAAGCCCGAGCCGCCGTGGATCTGCATGGCGTCCGAACAGATGTCGAAGCCGCGGTCCGTCAGATAGCCCTTCAGCACCGGGGTCATCAGGCCCATGTAGTCCAGGGCCTTCTGGCGCACAGCCTCGTCAGGGTCGGCGTGGGCCAGGTCGCCGTGCAGGGCGGTCCAGAAAAGGAAGGCGCGCCCCCCCTCCAGCACGGCGCGGCTGTCCATCAGCATGCGGCGCACGTCGGGGTGGACCAGGATCGGGTCGGCGGGGCCGTCGGGGTTCTTCGGCCCGGTGAGGGACCGGCCTTGAAGGCGGTCCTTGGCGAAGGCGGCGGCGGCCTGGTAGGCGGCCTCGCCCTGGGCCAGGCCCTGCATCCCTACCCCCAGGCGGGCCTCGTTCATCATCACGAACATCAGGTTCAGGCCGCGGTTCTCCTCGCCCACCAGCCAGCCCACCGACTCGTCGTGCATCATCACGCAGGTGGCGTTACCGTGGATTCCCATCTTCTCTTCCAGGCCGGCGCAGGCGACGGTGTTGCGCACGCCCGGCGTTCCGTCCGGGTTCGGAATGAACTTGGGCACGATGAAGAGGCTGATGCCCCGGGTGCCCGCGGGCGCGCCTTCGATCCGGGCCAGGACCAGGTGGACGATGTTTTCGGTCAGGTCGTGCTCGCCACCGCTGATCCAGATCTTCTGGCCGCTGATCTTGTAGGTCCCGTCGCCCTGGGGGACGGCTTTGGTGCGCAGCAGGCCCAGGTCCGTGCCGCAATGGGGCTCGGTGAGGTTCATGGTGCCGCCCCACTGGCCGGAGGCCAGCTTGGGCAGATAGAGGGCCTTCTGCTCCGGCGAGCCGCCCACCAGGATGGCCGAATAGGCGCCATGGGTCAGGCCCGGGTACATGGAAAAGGCCATGTTGGCCGAGGAGCTCATCTCGCTGAAAGCCAGGTTGACCACATAGGGCAGGCCCTGGCCGCCGAATTCCGGCTCCGCCCCCAGGGCCGGCCAGCCGCCCTCCACCAGGGCCTTGTAGGCCGCCTTGAAGCCCTTGGGGGTGGTCACGGTGTTGTCCGCCGACCAGTGGCAGCCTTCCTTGTCGCCGACGGCATTGAGGGGAGCGAGCACCTCGCCGGTAAACCGGGCCGCCTCGTCCAGGATCTGTTCGACCACGTCGATGGAGGCGTCGGCGAAGCCTGGCAGGTTGGCGTGCTTGTCGATCTCCAGAACGTCACGCAGCAGGAACAGATGCTCGCGAACGGGAGGCGTGTAGGTCATGGGCGTCCTCGGATGGGCGGAAAGGCGGTCGGTTTCGCCCTATCCTAGAACCTGGGAGGGCGTCTTGTCTCATCGGCGCTTGGGGTAGGCAAACATCCGTCACCCCGGACAAGCCGCGTCCGCGGCGCCGATCCGGGGCCGGCCGGGCCGGCTCCTCGCTGGAGATCGTCTTGGCGCGGAACCGCCGACCCCGGCTCTTCGGCCGGGGTGACGGAGGACAGGAGGGCGAGAGCGAGGGTAGGCGAAGCTGGGTGTCGATCGCCCCCCCAACCCTCAGATCTCCGTCTTTGCGGTCTTGCCCTTGGGGCCGCGGCGGTCGGCGGGGCCGGACCATTCCGTGCCCAGGTAGGCGGAGCGGGCGCTGTCCAGGACCGGCGCGCCGCCCTTGAGCCCCCGGCGCTGGCCGGTCTG
>DASVMY010000017.1:0-3575 GCA_036384135.1 Caulobacteraceae bacterium
ATCATGGCTGTCGTCGCCGTCACCAAGGAACGCCAGGCCGGCGAGACCCGCGTCGCGGTGACGCCCGATGCGGCCAAGAAGCTGATCGGGCTGGGTGTTTCGGTGACGGTGGAGTCCGGGGCCGGCGTCTCTGCGTCCATCTCCGACGCCGAGTACCAGGCCGCCGGCGCGGCGATCGCCGCCGACGCCAAGGCCACGCTGGCGAACGCCGACCTGGTGCTGATGGTCCGCGGGCCGGACGCCGACCAGGCCGCGGCCCTGAAGGGCGGCGCGCTGGTGGCCGCCATGCTCAACCCCTATCAGAACAAGGAAGCGCTGGACGCCCTGGCCAAGGCCGGGGCTACGGCCTTCGCCATGGAGTTCGTGCCCCGGATCACCCGGGCCCAGGTCATGGACGTGCTCTCCAGCCAGGCCAACCTGGCCGGCTACCGCGCCGTGATCGAGGCGGCCGAGGCCTATGGCCGGGTGTTCCCGATGATGATGACCGCCGCCGGCACCGTGGCCGCGGCCAAGGTGTTCATCATGGGCGTCGGGGTCGCGGGGCTGCAGGCCATCGCCACCGCCCGCCGCCTGGGCGCGGTGGTCACCGCCACCGACGTGCGCCCGGCCACCAAGGAACAGGTCGAGAGCCTGGGCGCCAAGTTCCTGGCGGTTGAGGACGAGGAGTTCAAGAACGCCCAGACCGAAGGCGGCTACGCCAAGGAGATGAGCGCCGAGTACCAGGCCAAGCAGGCGGCGCTGGTCTCCAGCCACATCGCCAAGCAGGACATCGTCATCACCACCGCCCTGATCCCCGGCCGGCCGGCCCCCAAGCTGGTCAGCGCGCAGCAGGTGGCCTCGATGAAGCCCGGTTCGGTGATCGTCGACCTGGCGGTGGAGCAGGGCGGCAATGTGGTGGGCGCGGAACTGGGCCGGGTCGCCGACATCGGCGGGGTGAGGATCCTGGGCATCCCCAACCTGCCCGGCCGCATCGCCGCCGACGCCTCGGCGCTGTACGCCCGCAACCTGTTCGCCTTCGCCGGCCTGCTGATCAAGGACGGCCAGATCGCCCCGGACCTGGAGGACGAGATCCTCAAGGCCGCCCTGGTCACCCAGGGGGGCCAGATCGTCCATCCCGCCCTCAAGACGGCCTAAGGAGACAAGCCATGGAATCCGTCGATCCCACCGTCTTCCGCCTGGCGATCTTCGTGCTGGCGATCTTCGTCGGCTACTATGTGGTCTGGAGCGTCACCCCGGCCCTGCACACGCCGCTGATGGCGGTGACCAACGCCATCTCCTCGGTGATCATCGTCGGCGCCCTGCTGGCCGCGGCGGCGACCGCCAGCGGCGGGGGCGGCAGCGCCTGGATCTCCAAGGGCGCCGGCGGCGTGGCGGCCGGCCTGGCGTCGGTGAACATCTTCGGCGGCTTCCTGGTCGTGCGCCGCATGCTGGCCATGTACCGAAAGAAGGAAAAGCCGCCCGTCAAGGACGGGGCGCCTGCTAAGGATGGGGCAAGGTGAGCGCTCAGGCGCTCTACTGGGTCGGGGTCTGCGGCGGCTTCCTGGCCATCGCCGCCTATTTCGTGGCCCTGGCGGTCCGGCCCAGGTGGGCGCGCGTGGTGAACGGTTCGGCCCTGTTCTTCACCGGCCTGGCCCTGATTCAACTCGCTATCCTTGCGCGCGCTCAGGGGCTGGGCCCCGGCTGGTTCAACGCCAACGTCGCCGTGATCTGTCTGCTCCTGGCCGCGGCCGTCCAGGCCTACGCAGTGTTGCGCAACCGCAAGGCCTGGGACGGGGTCGAGCGCCGCGCGCCCGGCCCCGAGCTGAAGTGACCGGCGCCCATGCAGACCGCGGCGACCTTCCATGACTCCGGGCGAAGGTCTCGTGGGCTCGGCCCTGCCGACCCTCGCCGCCGTGATCCTGGTGGGCGGCGGCCTGATCGGCGCGGCCCTGAAGCCGGCGGCTCGCGCCTGGGCCGAGCGCTGGGTGCTGATGCCGGCGGGTCTGCTGCTGCTGCTGGCGGCGCTGACTTACGAGGTTATGCGTCAGAACTGGATCTGGGCGGCCATACCGATGGCCCTGCTGGTCCTGTGGGGATTGCGCCTGCGCATGCTGCTTCGAAAAACCGATCCGGCCAGCGCCGCTTCGACCGAGTCTGACCCGAAGGGGACGGGAACCAAAGAATGAACGCCAACATCGCGTCGATCGCCTACCTGATCTCGGGGGTCCTGTTCATCCTGGCCCTGCGGGGCCTGTCCAGCCCGGAGACCAGCCGGCGGGGCAACAGCCTGGGCATGGTGGGCATGGCCATCGCCGTGGGCGTGACCCTGCTGACCCTGTGGTCCGGCGGGGCGCTGGACGTGGTGACGATGGGCCTGATCCTGGGCGGGGTGGCGGTGGGCGGCAGCATCGGGGCGGTGATCGCCCGGCGCGTGCCGATGACCTCCATGCCGCAGCTGGTGGCGGCCTTCCACTCCCTGGTCGGCATGGCCGCCTGCCTGGTGGCCGTGGCGGCGATCTACACCCCCGCCGCCTATGGCATCGCCACCGCCGAGGGCATCAAGCTGGAGAGCCTGATCGAGCTTTCCCTGGGCGTGGCCATCGGCGCCATCACCTTCACCGGTTCGGTGATCGCGTTTGCTAAGCTGAACGGCAACATGTCCGGCGCCCCGATCCTGCTGCCCGCCCGCCATGCCCTCAACATCGCCATCGGCCTGGCGGTGGTGGCCCTGATCATCGTCCTGGTGATGAGCGGCGGCGAGGCCAAGTGGGCCTTCTGGGGCATCTTCGCCCTGGCCCTGGCAGCCGGGATCACCCTGATCATCCCCATCGGCGGCGCCGACATGCCCGTCGTGGTCTCGATGCTGAACTCCTATTCCGGCTGGGCGGCGGCGGCGCTGGGCTTCACCCTGGAGAACATCACCCTGGTGATCACCGGCGCCCTGGTGGGCTCGTCCGGCGCCATCCTCAGCTACATCATGTGCAAGGGGATGAACCGCTCCTTCATCTCGGTGATCCTGGGCGGCTTCGGCGGCGATGCGGCCGCGGCCGGCGGCGGCAAGGTCGAGACCCGGCCGGTCAAGCAGGGCAGCGCCGAGGACGCCGCCTTCATCATGAAGAACGCGTCGAAGGTGATCATCGTCCCCGGCTACGGCATGGCCGTGGCCCAGGCCCAGCACGCCCTGCGCGAGATGGCTGACGCGCTGAAGGAAGAGGGCGTGGAAGTGAAGTACGCCATCCACCCCGTCGCCGGCCGCATGCCCGGGCACATGAACGTGCTGCTGGCCGAAGCCAATGTGCCCTATGACGAGGTCTTCGAGCTCGAAGACATCAACGCCGAGTTCCCCACCGCCGACGTCGCCTTCGTCATCGGCGCCAACGACGTCACCAACCCGGCCGCCAAGACCGACTCCACCTCCGCCATCTACGGCATGCCGATCCTGGACGTGGAAAAGGCCCGCACCGTGCTGTTCATCAAGCGCGGCATGGCGGCGGGCTACGCCGGCGTCGAAAACGAACTGTTCTTCCGCGACAACACCATGATGCTGTTCGCCGACGCCAAGAAGATGGTCGAGGGCATCGTCAAGGCGCTGTAGG
>DASVMY010000018.1:0-1602 GCA_036384135.1 Caulobacteraceae bacterium
GACTGACCGCCGCCTGACCCCCTCCAAAGCCCAGGAGCCCGCAACCCGCCCCAAAACCCAAAACACCAGCCAACCACCCAGCCAAAAACACCCCTCAAAAACCAGGGCCAGCGTCCAGGCGCGGTTTCGCAGAGGAATCCAAGAGGGCTGGCGGCCTTTCTATGCCTGGATAGACTTCGACACCGGAATGCCCCGCCGTATTGCGGCCGGGAAATCTCCCTGAAGTTTGGGCTTGTCAGGAACATCGGCTGTTGTGGGACGTTCAGCCGCGGGACGTTACGGCTGGCCGTCCCGATCATGACGTCGACGGAGACCTGATGAGCCAGACGACGATGGACGGACGCCGCCCGGCGCCGCCGCCCCGCCGCCGCGCACCCTGGCGCACCATAATCGGCATCGTCGTCGTGGTCCTGATCGCGGTCGCCCTCGGGTTCGGCCTGAAGATGTGCGCCGCCAGTTCCGCCAAGCCGGGCGGACCGGGCGGCGGTCCCGGCGGCGGTCGCCGCCCGACAGTGACCGTGGGCGTGGCCAAGGCAACCCTCGGCGACATCCCCGTCACCCTCAATGCGCTCGGAACCGTGACCCCGGCGGCGACGGTGAACGTCACCCCGCGCGTGGGTGGCATGCTGACGCAAGTGAACTTCAAGGAGGGCCAGATGGTCCGCAAGGGCCAGCAGCTGGCCGAGGTGGACCCTCGCCCCTTCGAAGTGGCCCTGGACCAGGCCCGCGGCCAGATGCTGCGCGACCAGGCCCTGCTGGCCAACGCCAAGCTGGACCTGCAACGCTACACCACCCTGAAGGCCCAGGATTCCATCTCCGGCCAGCAGGTCGACACCCAGGCCTCGCTGGTGCGGCAGTACGAGGCGGCCGTGGTCAGCGATCGCGGCGCCGTCGGCGCGGCCCAGCTCAACCTTTCCTTTGCCCGGATCACCGCGCCGGTGTCGGGCCGGGTAGGCCTGCGCCAGGTGGACGCCGGCAACCAGATCGTCGCCAACAGCTCCACCCCGATCACCGTGGTGGCCCAGGTGGACCCCATCGACGTGGTCTTCTCCGTGCCCGAGGACAACATCCCCGCCATCACCGCCAGCGCCGGCCCCAGTGGCGGCGGCTTGCCGGTGACCACCTATGACCGCACCGGCGGCTCGGTCCTGGCCCAGGGAACGCTGTCGACCATCGACAATGTGGTCGACGTCAACACCGGCACGGTGAAGGCCAAGGCGCGCTTCGCCAACTCCAACGGGGCCTTGTTCCCCAATCAGTTCGTCAACATCACCCTGCTGATCACCACCCTCCACAACCAGGTCGTGGTCCCGGCCACCGCCGTGCGGCACGGCAGCGCCGGCGACTTCGTCTGGGTGCTGACCGGCCACACGGTCAACCAGCGCAACGTCAAGGTCGGCCCAGGCACGGGCGAGAGCTTCTCCATCGCGTCGGGCCTGAACGCCGGTGAAACCGTGATCACCGACGGCGGCGACAGGCTGCGGGACGGTGGGACGGTGACCTTGCCCGGCGAAACGCCGCGCATGGGCGGCGCCGGTGGGGCGGCCGGCGGACGGCGTCATCGCGGCCAATGGGGCGGCGCTCAGGGCGGCGGCAGTCTGG
>DASVMY010000019.1:0-41083 GCA_036384135.1 Caulobacteraceae bacterium
CGCTGCCTGAACCGAAGGGGCGGCCGGGCGTCAAGGCTCGGCCGGCGGTCAAGGCAAGTGGCAAGGCGGCTTCCAAGCCGAAGGTACAGGCCGGAAAGCGGGGTCTGAAGGCCGGCCCCAAGAGCCGCATGCCGCTCAGGACGAAACGGGACGCCCGGCAGAGGCCGAAGCCTTCCAGTCGCTGAACTTGATGCTCTCGACCGGCAGGCCGGGATCGGCCGCCTGGGCCAGGGCGACGATCATCGGGCGGATCTCGGCCGGGTCGGTGAGGCTGTCTGGGTCTTCGCCCGGGAAGGCCTCGGCCCGCATCTTGGTGCGCATGACGTTGGGGTCCAGGATCATGGCCCGGATGTTGGTGTTCTCCACCTCGTCGGCCCAGCAGCGGACCAGGGCGTCTAGTCCCGCCTTGGTGGCGGCGTAGGAGCCCCAGTAGGCCTTAGGCCGCACCGCGCGGCCGGAGGTGAAGAAGATGGCTCGCCCCGCCTCGCTGGCCCGCAGCAGCGGTTCGAACGAGCGGATCAGCCGATAGACCGACGTCAGGTTGGTGGCGACCACCTTGTCCCAGAGCTTGGGATCGATGTGGCTGACCGGGCGCAGGCCGCCCAGCATGCCGGCGGCGTGGACCAGGATGTCGAGGCGTTTGTGCCGCTCGAAGATCGTGCCGCCCAGTTGGTCGATGCCGTCACCGTTGGTCAGGTCCAGGGGGACCAGGGTGGGGCGTGGGCCGTTCCAGGAGCGGATCTCGTCGTCCAGGGCTTCCAGCCCGCCCTGGGTGCGGCCAACGGCGATGACATGCGCCCCGGCGCCGGCGAGGGCGAGGGCGCATTCGCGACCGATGCCGCGCGTGGCGCCGGTGACCAGTGCGTGCCTCCCGGCAAGGGGAGCGGCGGTATCAGGCATTGGCAAGAGCGGTGTCCTCGAGGGCGGTGTCGGCGGGGCGGGCGGCGTAGCGCTGGGCGATCACGGCGCAGGCCATCAGCTGAATCTGGTGAAACAGCATCAGGGGCAGGACGATCAAGCCCACCGTGGCGGGCGGGAAGAGGATGCCGGCCATGGGCACGCCCGACGCCAGGCTCTTCTTGGAGCCGCAGAAGACGATGGTGATCTCCTCGGGCTTGGAGAAGCCCGCCACCCGGGCGCCAAAGGCGGTGATGGCCAGGACCGCGGCAAGCAGGAGCATGCAGACTAGGGCCAGGATGACGATCTGAAGGGCGGAGACCTGGCGCCAGATGCCGTGGGTCACCGCCTCGCTGAAGGCGCCGTAGACCACGAACAGGATCGAGCCGCGGTCGACGTAGGTGGTCATCTTGCCGTGGCGCTTGAGGGTCTCGCCGATCACCGGACGCATAAGCTGGCCGGCCAGGAAGGGGATCAACAGCTGCACCACCACCGCCTCCACCGCCGGCAGGGAGAAGCCGGCGCCGTGGGCCTGGAGCAGGAAGCCCGCCAGCACCGGGGTGATGAAGATGCCGAACAGGTTCGAGGCCGAGGCGGCGCAGACTGCGGCCGCCACATCGCCCCTGGCCACGGCGGTAAAGGCGATTGACGACTGCACGGTCGACGGCAGGCAGCACAGGAACAACACCCCGGCCGCCAGGGTAGTGGGCATGATGGTGGTCGGAAGTTGCTGCAGGGCCAGGCCGAGGACGGGGAAGAGGGCGAAGGTGGCGCCCAGCACCACCAGGTGCAGCCGCCAGTTCACCAGCCCCGCCACCACCGCTTCACGCGACAGCCGCGCGCCATGCAGGAAGAAGAGGAGGGCGATGACAACCTTGGTGAGCAGGTCGAAGCCCTTGGCTGCCTGGCCGCTGACCGGCAGCACGCTGGCCAGGATCACCATGCCGACGATGAGCAGGACGTAGGTGTCCGGCCTGAGGCGTTTGAGCCAGTTCATGGGGTGGCTCCAGAAGAAGGTGTTTCGCCGACCGCGCCAACCAGGCTCAACCCCCTCCCCCTCGCGGGGAGGGGGCAGGGGGTGGGGGCGTCCGCTGGATGCCTGCCGGTGAGGTTCGAACAGGATAGACGGTGAGTTAGGCGCTGGCGCCCCCACCCCAACCCCTCCCCGCGAGGGGGAGGGGCTTTGGAGCGGATAGGCTCCTGCGGCCCTCGCCGATCTCGGGAGGGGTAGCCGCTGGCCATTGAAAGCCTCACGCGTCGACCAGGAAGGACAGCTGGCGTTCCACCGTATCGTTGCGGCCTTCGGCGTTCTCGCGGTCCAGCAGGCGGGTGGGGTAATCGCCGGTGAAGTAGTGGTCGGTGAATTGCGGGCAGTCGGGGTCGCGGGCGCCGGCCCCCATGGACCAGTAGAGGCCGTCGACGGACAGGAAGCCCAGGCTGTCGACCTCAAGGAATTCAACCATTTCCGCCAGGGTCTTATTGGCAGCCAGCAGGTTGTGGCGGTCGGGCATGTCGATGCCGTAGAAGTCTGGCCACTGGATCTGGGGCGAGGCGGAGCGCAGGTGTACTTCGCTCGCGCCGGCCTCGCGCACCATGCGGACGATCTTCAGGGAGGTGGTGCCGCGGACGATGGAGTCGTCGATCAGCACCACGCGCTTGCCCTCCAGCACGACGCGGTTGGGGCTGTGTTTCATGCGCACGCCCAGTTCGCGCACGCCCTGGGTGGGCTGGATGAAGGTGCGGCCGGCGTAGTGGCTGCGGATGATGCCCAGGTCAAACGGCAGGCCGCTCTGCTCGGCGTAGCCCAGGGCGGCGGGCACGCCGGAGTCCGGCACCGGCACGACGACGTCGGCCTCGACGCCGCTTTCCTGGGCCAGGCGGCGGCCCATCTGCTTGCGCACCTCGTAGACCGACTTGCCGTTCACGACGCTGTCGGGGCGGGCGAAGTAGACATATTCGAACACGCAGGGGCGGGCGTGGTTGGCGGGGAAGGGGCGTAGGGATTCCACGCCTTCGTCGGTGATCACCACCATCTCGCCGTGGGCGACGTCGCGGACGAAGCGGGCGCCGATGACTTCCAGGGCGCTGGTTTCGGAGGCCAGCACGAACTTGCCGGCCAACTCGCCCAGGACCAGCGGGCGGATGCCCAGGGGGTCGCGCACCCCGATCAGCTTCTTGTTGGTCAGCGCCACCAGGGCGTAACCACCCTCGATCTGGCTGATGGCGTCGATGAAGCGGTCGACGATCTTGGCCTTTCGCGAGCGGGCGATGAGGTGGAGGATGACCTCGCTGTCCGAGGTGGACTGGAAGATCGCGCCGTCGGCCACCAGGGCCTGGCGCAGGGTCAGGAAGTTGGTGAGGTTGCCGTTGTGGGCGATGGCGACGCCGCCGCCGCCCAGATCCGCGAACATCGGTTGAACGTTGCGCAGGAAGCTGCCCCCCGCGGTGGAATAGCGGGTGTGGCCGATGCTGGCGAAGCCGGGCAGGCGCTGCATCAGGTCGGGGCCGGAGAAGGCGTCGGCCACCAGGCCCATGTGCCGCTCGGTATGGAAGCCCTGGCCGTCGAAGGCGGCGATGCCGCAGGCCTCCTGGCCGCGGTGCTGTAGCGCATGGAGGCCTAGCGCCACCACCTGGGAGGCATCCTGGACGTCGAACACCCCGAACACCCCGCATTCCAGCCTGAGGGTGTCGTCGTCAGGGTCGCGGGCGGGGAGGCGGGAGGTGCTGGACATCACCGGGATTTCTCCACGAGGTCATCGAGGGACTTGCGCTGTGCGGCGCTGTTACCGCGATGAGGTTGCGGCTTGGTGTCTTGTTTGGCGGGCGCGTCGGTCTGTGCGTCCGCGGAGGATGTGTCGCCGCTGGTGTCGGCGACGCCGGCCTTCACAGCGTCGCGCATGGCCGGCTCCACGGTGTGGGCCATGCGCAGGCCCTCCGGAGCGAAGGCGCGCAACAGGGCGGCCACGCCGCTGGCGGCGGGATAGAGCTTGGCCTTGGATATCCAGGCGGGCATCCGCTCAGGTGGGGTGGCGGCGTTGATCAACAAGGTGAAGGCGCCCACGACGACGGCCCCGCGCACGAGCCCGATTCCCAGGCCCAATAGGCGATCCAGGCCGGAAAGGGCGGTCTGGCGCACTTGGTGCGTCAATGCGCCGCCGACCAAGCGAAGCACGATGTAGGCGAACACGAACAAGATCAGCACCGCGGCGGTGTTGGCGATCCAGGCGGTGTGGATGGCGTGGCGGGCGATAGGGCCGGTGAAGCGCAGGCCGAAGACGGCGATGACGATGGCGGCAATGAACGCCAGGACGGTGGTGACTTCCCGGGTCGCGCCGCGAATGAACGCCATGAGCCCCGAAGCGAGAAGCACGAGACCGGCGACGATATCGAAGAGGGTCATGGCCTTAGGTCCAGCGCTCTTCCCGGATACGGTCGACCGCATCCATGAGGCGTGAGACGCCGATCACCGCGCCGCCGCCATTGTCGGCCGCGGAGCCTGGCGCGAGCGCGCGGGCAAAGCCTAATTTCGCCGCTTCCTTCAGCCGGGACTCCATTCTCGACACGGGCCGCACGTCTCCGGACAGGCTGACCTCGCCGAAGACCACGCAGTCCTGGGGCAGGGCGACGTCAAGGGCCGAGGAGGCCAGGGCCGCGGCCGCCGCCAGGTCCGCCGCCGGCTCACTGATGCGCAGGCCGCCGGCGACGTTCAAGTAAACGTCGCGCGTGCCGAATCCAAGCCCGCAGCGGGATTCAAGCACCGCCAAGACCATGGCCAGGCGTCCCGAATCCCAGCCGACCACGGCGCGGCGGGGGGTTCCGTACGCGGATGGCGCGACTAATGCCTGGAATTCCACCAGGACGGGTCTCGAGCCCTCAATACCGGCGAACACCGCCGCGCCGGCGGCGCGCTGTCCGCCCTCGTTGAGGAACAGGGCCGAGGGGTTCTTCACCTCCGCCAGGCCGGCGTCGCCCATTTCGAACACGCCGATCTCGTCGGTGGCGCCAAAGCGGTTCTTGGCCGCGCGCAGGATGCGGAAGGGATAGCCGCGCTCGCCCTCGAAGGAGAGCACGGCGTCGACCATGTGCTCGACCACCCGCGGGCCGGCGATCTGGCCGTCCTTGGTGACGTGGCCCACCAGCACCACCGCCACGCCCCGCTTCTTGGCCAGGCGGATCAGCTCGCCGGCGCAGGCGCGCACCTGGGTGACGGAGCCGGGGCTCGCCTCGTGGGCGTCGCTCCACATGGTCTGGATCGAATCGACCACCACCAGATCGAAGGATTCGCGCTTGAGTCCGTCGAGGATGTCGCGAAGGGCGGTCTCGGCGGCCAGGTGGATCGGCGCGTCGGCCAGACCCATGCGGTGGGCGCGCGAGCGGATCTGCTCCACCGCCTCCTCGCCGGAGATGTAGGCGCAGCGGGCGCCGCGGCGGGCGGCCTCGACGCAGACCTGCAACAAGAGGGTGGATTTTCCGACCCCGGGATCGCCGCCCAGAAGGATGGCTGAGCCCGGCACCACGCCGCCGCCGCAGACCCGGTCGAACTCGCCAACCCCGGTGGTGATCCGTTTGGGGCTTGGGGTTTCGGACTGCAAGCCCTCGAAGGCCAGGCCCCGTGACTTGGCCCCGCGTGACGGCGCAAGCGCGCCAGGCGGGCGGGCCGTGCCCTCCTCGACCAGGGTGTTCCACGCCCCGCACGCGGTGCATTGGCCGGACCACTTGGAGTGAACGGCGCCGCAGGACTGGCAGGTGTAGGCGGCGCCGTCGCGGGCCATGGCGCTCCCGATTCGATGAGGCCGCAGTCTACCGCGCCGAAGGCCGGAACGCCGTAAATCGTTCGCATAACTGTGATCTCGCCAGCGTGGCAGGTTTCAGCTAGCGTCGTTCTCTAGATTTCCTGGTCGCAAGTCGGAGGGATGGTATGAGCGTCGTCGAAGGTGGCCCCACTGCCACCAACATGATCCAGCGTATTCAAAATATCCTGCTCAAGCCCAAGGACGAGTGGGTCGTGATCGATGGTGAGGCGGCGACACCCCAAAGCCTGATGGTGGGGTACGCCTGCATCCTCGCCGCCATTCCGGCCGTCGCCGGTTTTCTGGGCCAGTTCCTTTTCACCCACAGCCTGGTCGGCGGTCTGATCTTCGCGGTCCTCGGCTATGTCCTGTCTCTCGCCGCGGTGTTCGTTGAGTCGATCATCATCAACGCCCTGGCCAGCAGCTTCGACGCGACCGCCAACCCGACCCAGGCCCTGAAGGCGGCAGTCTATGCCAACACCGCCGCGTGGGTGGCCGGTGTCGCGGGCGTTATCCCGATCCTGGGCGGCCTCGTGGCGCTCGCCGGCTTCGCCTACAGTTGCTACCTGCTCTATCTCGGGCTGGGCGTGGTGATGAAGGCGCCGGCGGACAAGTCGGTGGGCTACACCGCCGTCTCGATCATCGCCTACATTGTGCTGTTCGGCGTTGCATTCTGGATCACGGCGGCGGTCGTCGCCATGGTGGTGGCCAGCGCCGCGATCACGGCTGGCGCCATGCTGCACTAACTCTGAGAGCGTTGACCTCGGCTGACGCGGGTCAGCCGAGGTAGAGACGTTCCGCCCTGGATGAAAGCCTGACCAAGCACTCGTGCGCGACCGTCCCGGAGGCGGTGGCCAGGTCGTCCAGAAGGGCCCGTGACCCCAGAAGCTCCACCAGATCGCCCATCTGGGCCTGCGGCGCTGCGGTTAGGTCGACGGCCATCAGATCCATCGAGACGGTGAGGATCGGCGCACGGACGCCGGCGATCCAGGCGCTGGCCTTGCCCAGGGCGCCGCGCAAGATTCCGTCCGCGTAACCAGCCGCCAGCAGGGCGATGCGCATCGGCCGGTCCGCGACAAAGCCGTCGCCGTAGCCCACGGCGTCTCCTGGTTTCAGATCGCGGACCTGCAGGATCGGCGCGTCGAGGCGGGCGACGGCGGCGAAGCGGTCGTCCGGAACCTCCCGCGGGCCGCCGCCGTAAAGGCTGATCCCAGGCCGGACCATGTCGAAATGGTAGTCGGGCCCCAGATAGATCCCCGCTGACGCCGACAGACTGGCGGCGGCGTTGGGGAAGAGGGAGCGGGCTTCGTCGAAGCGTGCGAGCTGGTGGGCGTTGCGCGGGCTTAGCGGGTCGGCGGCGCAGGCCAGGTGGCTCATGACCAGGCAGGCGGGAAGGCCACGGGCGGCGTCGGCTTCCTCCAGGGCCAGGCCGATCCGGTTCATGCCGGTGTCCACGTGAACGGCGCAGGGCTGGCCGGCGCCGCGCCAGCGCTGGGCGTCGTCAGCGGTATTCAGCACCGGGGTCAGGCCGGCGTCCAGGAACATATTCGCCGCGCTTCCAGCCAAGCCGTCGAGCACGAAGATGCGGGCGGGTCGCGCCGCAGTCAGGGCGGCGCGCAGGACCAGGCCCTCGGAGAGCCGGGCTACGAAGAAGTCGCGAGCGCCCTCGTCCCACAACCGGCTGGCCACTGGCCCGGCGCCCAAGCCATAGCCGTCCGCCTTGACCACGGGCGCCGTGGTCGCGCCCGGAGCGGCGGCGCACAGCACGGCGTGGTTCCTGGCCAGGGCATCCAGGTCGATGGTCAGGCGCGCGGCGCTCAATGGGGGTCGAACCGGCCTTCGCGGGCGAGGTCGCTGAACTTGGTCAGGTTGTCGTTGAAGTGCAGCTTGATGGTGCCGATGGGCCCGTGGCGCTGCTTGCCGATGATCACATCGGCGTGGTGGCGGATCTTTTCCATCTCTTCCACCCAGGTCAGGTGTTCGGGCGTGCCGTCCCGCGGCTCGGTGCGGCCAAGGTAGTAGGCCTCGCGGTAGATGAACATCACCACGTCGGCGTCCTGTTCGATGGAGCCGGACTCGCGCAGGTCGGACAGCTGAGGCTTCTTGTCCTCGCGGTTCTCCACCTGGCGGGAGAGCTGGGCCAGGGCGATGATCGGCACCGATAGTTCCTTGGCCAGGGATTTCAGCGCCTGGGTGATCATGGTCACCTCCTGGACGCGGTTCTCGGTGCGGCTGGTGTCGCTGCCGGTGACCAGCTGGACGTAGTCGATGACGATCAGGTCCAGGCCCGAGGTGCGCTTCAGGCGCCGGGAGCGGGCGGCCAGCTTGGAGATTGAGATGCCACCGGTGTCATCGATGAACAGGGGCGCTTCCTGGATCTCGATGGCGGCGTCGCGCACGCGGCCGAATTCCGAAGCGTTGATCTCGCCCTTGCGCATCAGATCGGAGGGCACCCCGGTGACATCGGCCAGCAGGCGCATAGCCAGCTGTTCGGCCGACATTTCCAGCGAGAAGAAGGCGACGACCCCACCGCTGACGGTCTTGCGCGTGCCGTCGGGCTGCGGCTCCCAGGCGTAGCGGCGCGCGACGTTGAAGGCGATGTTGGCGCCCAGCGCCGTCTTGCCCATGGAAGGGCGCGCCGCCAGGATGATCAGGTCGGAGGGGTGCAGCCCGCCCAGCATCCGGTCCAGGTCGGTCAGGCCCGTGGAAATGCCCGACAGCCCGCCGTCCCGGTTGTAGGCCTCCGCCGCCATGGTGACGGCGCCGGTGAGGGCCTTTTCGAAGCTGTGGAAGCCGGTGGTCGATGCGCCGGTCTCGGCCAGGGTGAACAACTGCTGTTCGGCCGACTCGATCTGTTCGCGGGCGTTCTTTTCGGGGTCCCCGACCTGGGCCGCCTGGGCGATCTCGCCGCCGATGCGGATCAGGTCGCGGCGCAGGGCCAGGTCGTAGATGACCCGGGCGTAGTCGCCGGCGTTGGCGGCCGTCGGCGCGCGGTCGACCATATCGGCCAGGTAGCGCACGCCGCCTAGCTCCTCGAAGGCGGGATCGCGCTGGAACTGTTCGGCCAGCAGGATCGGCTCGGCCAACTGGCCGCGGCGGATGTGGCTCTCCATGGCGGCGAACAGGCGACCGTGGAAGGGCTCGAAGAAGTGGCGGGCCTGGAGCTGGTCCGACAGGCGCTCATAGGCGGCGTTGTCGTACAGCAGAACGCCCAGAAGGGCTTGCTCAGCCTCGACGTTGGCCGGGGCGTGGGAGATCTCGACGGGCTGGAGACTGGGGCGCAGATCGAGCGCGGGAACGAGTGCCATGGGCGTTACGGATAGACTAACGAGGGGCCTTTGCGCATCGCGTCATATCGCCTTCTCACAGGTATTTCGCTCGCCTGTGGATGGTATGGCCAAGCTGGGCCACGACACGTCAGCATAGCGCGCGCGGCGCGGGCTTCGGCGACAGTCCAATCGGCTGTACCGGCGTCGACGGTCGAACGTTTGGGGCAGGGAACCCTGACCTCGCCATCACGCCGGACGCTTTTGGCAAAGAAAAAGGGCGCGGCCGAAGCCGCGCCCTGAAATCACGCAGAACCCTGAAAAAATCAGGCTTCCACGGAATATTCGTGCGACCCGGCGCCGCCTTCGAGGAGGTCGGCCGCGGACTCGGCTTCGAAGGCCTTGTCTTCCTCAAACTGGGAGGTGATGACATTTTCGCCGCGAGCCTGGCGTTCGGCCTCGTCCTGGCTGCGTGCGATGTTGATGTTCACCGTGACGGTGACTTCTGCGTGCAGCTTCACCTTCACCGAGTGGACGCCCAGCGTCTTGATCGGCTTGTCGAGGACCACCATCGAGCGGTCGACTTTGCCGCCTTCGGCATTGACCGCGTCGGCCACGTCGCGTCCGGAGACCGAGCCGTAGAGCTGACCGCTCTCGCCCGCCTGACGGATCATGATGTAGGACGTGCCGTCCAGGCCTTCGCCGGACTTCGAGGCCGCTTCACGCGCCTTGGCGTTGCGCGCTTCGATGTCGGCGCGCTGGCCTTCGAAGACCTTCATGTTGGCCGATGTGGCGCGCAGGGCCTTGGAGCGCGGCAACAGGAAGTTACGGGCGAAGCCGTCCTTCACATTGACCACGTCGCCCAGGGCGCCCAGGCGCTCGACCCGTTCGAGCAGAATGACTTTCATCTGTGCGTCCTCCTACTTCACGACGTAGGGGAGCAGGGCCAGGAAGCGGGCGCGCTTGATGGCCTTGGCCAGTTCGCGTTGCTTCTTGGCCGAGACCGCGGTGATGCGCGACGGCACGATCTTGCCGCGTTCGGAAATGTAACGCTGCAGCAGCTTGACGTCCTTGTAGTCGATCTTCGGCGCGCCGGCGCCGGAGAACGGGCACACCTTGCGGCGGCGCATGAAGGCGCGGCGCGGACCGCCGGAGGCGGCGGGTGCTTCGGGAGCGGAAACGTCGGTCATTGACGGCCACCTTCGGGGTTGAACGGACGGCCTTCACCGGGGGTGAAGTCGTCGCGGCGCTCGCGGTCACGGTCGCGGCGGGCGAGGACCGGGGACAGTTCCAGATCAAGTTCGTCCACGCGGACGGTCAGGTAGCGCAGCACGTCTTCGTTGATCGACAGCTGGCGCTCCATCTCCTTCACCGCCGGCGCCGGGGCGTCGAGGGAGAGCAGGGAGTAGTGGCCCTTGCGGTTCTTCTTGATGCGGTAGGTGAGGTTGCGAAGGCCCCAGTACTCGATCTTGGCGATGTGACCGCCTTGAGCTTCGATGAGGGCCTTGAGCTCTTCGTTCAGGGCTTCCGCCTGTTGGGGCGAGATGTCCTGACGCGCAATGAGCACGTGCTCGTAGAAAGCCATGTTTTCCTTCTTCCGTTGTGGAAGGCGGCGCTGACGGGGCCCGGAAGAGGCCCCGCTGGCGATGGATCTGTTCCGTGGCGATCTGGGGAGAGCCCTCAGATCCTTTCACGCTCCACGAAGAGACCGCCTTCCTTGAGAAGGGCGCGCTAGTACCCGCAAACGGCGGACAAATCAAGCAAAGGGGCGAACGATCCACCGATGGGCGCCGCCTGGGCTATGCAGCGGACGTCCCCGAATCCTATCAGGTCTCGATCATGGTCTTGAGCGCCAGGAGCTGGGTCATCCCCCAGCCCTGTTCATAGCCCGCATGCTCGGAACTCACGTCTCCGCCGGTGTGCTCGAAGCCATGGTGGAACAGCTCGACGAGCGTGCCGCCGAGGGCTGGCCGCAGACGGATCGTGATCGTCGTCGGCTGTTCCCAGCCCTGGTTCGGCATCCAGTCGCTGTCGAAGCTCAACTCACGGGCTGGATCGAACACCAGAATCTTGCCGCCGTACCGCGTGCGCTGGCCATCGATCAGGACCTCCATCTCGCACCGCCCTCCAACGGCGGGCTGGTACTCCATCAGCCACTGGCCGCTGGGCGTCCCGGCTGTCGGCACGCCGATCACGGCGCCCCACCAGCGTCCCATGCTGTCGATGGATGTGAAGGCCTCCCAGACGCGGGCGGCCGGCGCGTGAATGTGGATTGACCGGCGCACGCTGAGGACACTGTCGTCGGCCTTCATGATCGGCCCTCCAGGATGTCTGGAGGCGAGCCAAGACCCTGGCGCGGCGAACGTCAATCGACCTGCCCAGGTAACGCAACCTGGGCCGGTATGTCCGGGGTTTACCCTTGCCACGGCTCAGGCCTTGGTCAGACTGACGAAAAACGGGAGGGACCGGGATGATCGCCTATTCCACGCTTGGCGTGAACGACATGGATCGCGCGATCCGCTTCTACGATGCGGTGTTCGCGCCGCTGGGGGCGGTGCGGGATGCGACCAGCGCCACCTGGACCGGCTATTCGCGGGCCGGCGAGCGGGGCAAGTTCTTCCTGACCCGGCCTTTCGACAAGGCGCGGGCGACGCATGGCAACGGGACCATGCTGGCGTTCCTGGCGCAGGATCGGGCGGCCATCGACGCCTTCCACGCCGCGGCGCTGAAGGAAGGCGGGACCGACGAAGGGCCGCCGGGGGTGCGCGAGGGCATGAACCCGGTGTTCTACGCCGCCTATGTGCGCGACCCGGACGGCAACAAGCTGTGCGCCTTCGTGCGGAAATAGCGGGCGGCGGTCGGCGCGGCGCCGGTTGACGCGTCCTTGGCTCGGATGACGCCCAGACGGCGCGTTCAGCTGTTCAGAGGCGAGAGGGGTAGGGGGCTCAGCTCAGCGTCGGCATCATCAGCACGGCGCCGGGCGGCAACTCGTGGATGCGGGTGGCCAGGGGGCCGCGGAAGGCCAGGATCTCCGTGAGGGCCCGCTGCTCGAGATTGTCGAGGTCGAAGGCGCCGTCCAGGACGAAGGGGTGGCGGCCGGTGAGGCGCCAGCCTTCTTCCAGCGCGCCGTGGGCGGCGGCCCAGGTCTTGACGAAGGGCCAGCCGGCCTCTCCCGCCGGATCGGCCAGCAGCTTGGCCGCCCAGTCTTCCAGGGTGTCGGCCATGGGTTCGATCACGCCGCTTTCGGTGGCGAAGCGGACCACCTTGTCGCCGTGCAGGGCGAAGAGGTCGCCCAGGGCGTCGGCGGCGAAGAACAGCAGGTCCTCGCAGCGGTGCCAGTAAGTCGCGGTCCAGTCGCCATTGTTGAGCCGGGCCAGGTCGAGCCGGCGCGCGGGCGCGCTCACTGGGAACACCACCAGGGCGTCGTCGAAGGCGAAGAAGCCGTCCCGCGCGCCCAGCAGGGCATCCAGCTCGCGCGTGCGTTCGGCCCCGCCCAGATCGGGCAAGGCGCCGGTAAAGCCGGGACCGAGCGCGCCGCCGGCGACGCCGAGCAGCGCCTGGAGGGAGGATGTCATCGGATTCTCACTGTTGACCGGATCCTCACTTGGGATGATCGGTGCGCCACTTCTTCACGGCGTCCAGGGTCAGGGCGACGTGCTGGTTAGGATTCATATCCGAATAGACGAACAGGATCTTGCCGTCCGGTGCGATGACATAGGACGTCCGGTCCGACCATCCCGGCCGCAGCATCAGGGCCGAGTCATAGGATTTGGCGATGGCGGCGTTGGGGTCGGCCGCCACCGGGAATTTGCCCGAGCAATGCTCCGTCTCGCTCGAGAAAGCGGCCAGTTCCTCGATCTTGCCGGCGGTGACGCCGATGACAGTGGCGCCCTGGGCCTTGAACTGGTCGACCGCCTCGGCGAACAGGTGCGCCTCGGCATTGCAGCCGCTGGTGTGCGCCGCCGGGAAGAAATAGAGCACCACGGGCCCCTTCTTGAGCGCGGCGTTCATGTCGAAAGTCAAAGGCTTGCCAGCCAGGTAGCCGGGGGCGGAGAAGGCGGGAGCGTTCGCGCCGACGGCCAGGTGCGCCATGGCCGGGCCGGCGATGAGCGCGGTGGCGGCGCACGCGGCGGCGATCAGCTTCTTCATGGGGGTATTCTCCTGGACGCTGCCCTCAGAGGTTGGAGTATGCGCCGCGCGCCGAGGCGGCCCAAGCGCAAATCGGCGCGCGGGTTGCCCAAGTCGGGACGATCGCCTAACCCTCCCGGCCACCAGAGGAAACCATTCCCAAGGAGCGCGCATGAGCCTCGCCTTCATCTTTCCGGGCCAGGGCAGCCAGGCCGTCGGCATGGGCGCCGACTTGGCAGAGGCCTTCGCCAGCGCGCGGGAGGTGTTCCAGGAGGTGGATGACGCCCTGGGGCAGAAGCTGAGCAAGCTGATGCGGGAGGGGCCGATCGAGGACCTTACCCTGACGGAGAATACCCAGCCGGCGCTGATGGCGGTCAGCCTGGCGGTGATGCGGACCCTGGAGAAGGAATTCGGCGTCACCATCGAAAGGGCGGCGTTCGTGGCCGGCCACTCCCTGGGCGAATATTCGGCCCTGGCGGCGGCGGGGGCGATCGGGCTGGCCGACACCGCCCGGCTGCTGAAGCTGCGGGGCCAGGCGATGCAGCGGGCCGTGCCGGTGGGCGAGGGGGCGATGGCGTCCCTGATCGGGCCCAAGAGCGACGTGGCCCTGGCCGAAGCGGCGGCCAAGGTGGGGTCTGAAGTGGGCGTCTGTGTCGTCGCCAACGACAACAACGCCGGCAATGTCGTGATTTCGGGGTCGAAGGCGGGGGTGGACAGGGCCATCGAGGCGGCCAAGGAGATGGGCGCGCGGGCGATCCTGCTGAACGTCTCGGCGCCCTTCCATTGCCCCCTGATGCAGCCGGCCGCCGACGAGATGGCCGAGGCCCTGGCCGGGGCGACGATCCTGGCGCCGCGCGCGCCGCTGGTGGCCAACGTCACCGCCCGCCCGACCCTGGACCCGGAAGCCATCCGCCGGATGCTGGTGGAACAGGTCACCGGCCGGGTGCGCTGGCGCGAGAGCATGGAGTGGCTGGCGGGCGAGGACGGGGGCGCCGTCACTCGCTTCGCCGAGGCCGGAGCCGGCAAGGTGCTGACCGGCATGGTCAAGCGGATCGCCCCGGACTCCGAAGGCCTGGCCCTGAATGGACCGGCCGACCTCGAAGCCTTCGCGGCTTCGCTCTGATAGGAATGCGGCAAGATGTTTGATCTGACCGGCAAGACCGCCCTGATCACCGGCGCCTCGGGCGGCATCGGCGGAGCCATCGCCAGGGCGCTGCACGCCCAGGGCGCACACGTGGTGCTGTCCGGCACCCGCGAATCGGCCTTGGCGGACCTGGCCGGGCAATTGGGTGAGCGGACCAGCGTCGTGGCCGCCAACCTGGCCGACGCGGAGTCCGTGAACGGACTGGTGGCGGCTTCCGAAGCCGCCTCGGGCCAAGACCTGGATATCCTGGTCTCCAACGCCGGCGTCACCAGGGACGGCCTGCTGATGCGGATGAAGGACGAGGACTGGGACACGGTCCTGAAGGTGAACCTGGAAAGCTATTTCCGCCTGGCCCGCTCGGCTCTGCGCGGGTTCATGAAGCGGCGCAGCGGGCGGATCATCGGCATCACCTCGGTGGTGGGGGTGATGGGCAATGGCGGCCAGACCAACTATGCCGCCTCGAAAGCCGGAATGATCGGGTTTTCCAAGGCCTTGGCCCAGGAAGTGGCCAGCCGCAACGTCACCGTCAACTGCGTGGCGCCGGGGTTCATCGAGAGCCCGATGACCAACGCACTGACCGACGCCCAGAAGGCGCAGATCATGGGGACAATCCCGCTGGGCCGTCTGGGCTCGGGCGAAGACGTGGCGGCCGCCTGTGTCTACCTGGCCAGCGCGGAGGGGGCGTACGTCACCGGCCAGACCTTGCACGTCAACGGCGGCATGGCGATGATCTGAAATGAACCGAGGTGGAGGCGTGCGCCGCCGACCTCGGCGCCGTGCGTCGCGCTAGTCTCGCCAAAAGGAACATGCTAGGCGGGAGCCGAAATCGAGACGGGACTTCCGGGGCGCCAAGCGCGCCCCTAGATTTGAGTACAATCCGTGCCGCGGAGCGTTGGGAAACCCCGCCGCCGGGCGCCAACCATAACGAGGGACTTGAGCTGAATGTCCGACATCCTTGAGCGAGTGCGTAAGATCGTCATCGAGCACCTGGACGCCGATCCGGAAAAGGTGACCGAAAAGGCGAGCTTCATCGACGACCTGGGCGCCGACAGCCTGGACAACGTCGAACTCGTCATGGCCTTCGAAGAGGAATTCGACATCGAGATTCCCGATGACGCGGCCGAACACATCCAGACGGTGGGCGACGCCGTGAAGTTCATCGGAGAGCGTCTGGGCGCCTGACCTAAAGGCCCCCAATCTTAAGGCCCCAGACGACCTCTTCACCGCGCCGCGCCGTATCAGCCAAACTGATGCGCGCGGCGTTCGTGATTCTAAGGCCGATGGGCTTGGGGGCAAGGATAGGCCCCGTGAAAAGGGATGCTGGCCCACCGACGGAAATGATCTAGCCTTCACGGTTGAGGAGCGGTCCGGACCTTCGCGGGTCCCGCGGGCCGGCTAAAGGGAGAGTGCCCCATATCCAAGCGTCGCGTTGTCGTTACGGGAATAGGCATGGTCACGCCCCTGGGATGGGGCGTGGATCCGACGTGGAAGGGCATCCTGGCCGGCAAGTCCGGCGCGGGCCGAATCAGCGCGTTCGATCCCACCGACTACGCCTGCAAGGTTGCCTGCGAGGTGCCACGCATCGACGGGCGCGGCGGCGGCGGACCGGATATCCCGGGCTCCTACGATCCCGATCAGACCATGAGCCTGCGCGATCAGCGGCGGGTGGATGACTTCATCTTGTACGCCATGGCCGCGGCCGACGAGTGCGTGCGTGACGCCGACTGGATGCCGACCGACGAGGACGAGCGCCGGCGCACGGGGGTGATCATCGGCTCAGGCATCGGCGGCCTGGCGACCATCGCCGAGACGGCCATCGAGCTACACGAGAAGGGCCCCCGCCGGGTCAGCCCGTTCTTCATCACCTCGGCCCTGATCAACTTGGCGTCCGGCCAGGTGTCGATCCGCTATGGCTTCAAGGGGCCCAACCACTCGGTGGTGACCGCCTGCGCCACCGGCGCCCACGCGGTGGGCGACGCCATGCGGTTGATCCAGTATGGCGACGCCGACGTGATGCTCGCGGGCGGGGCCGAGGCCTCGGTGTGCCCGATCGGCATCGCCGGCTTCATCGCCTGCCGGGCCATGTCGACCAATTTCAACGACACGCCGCAACGCGCCTCGCGGCCTTACGACAAGGACCGCGACGGCTTCGTCATGGGCGAGGGCGCCGGCGCCCTGATGCTGGAGGAGCTGGAGCACGCCCGCAAGCGCGGGGCCAAGATCTATGGCGAGGTGATCGGCTACGGCCTGGCCGGCGACGCCTACCACATCACCTCGCCGGCCGACGACGGCGACGGCGGCTTCCGCGCCATGCAGGGCGCGCTTGGCCACGCCGGCCTTGAGCCCGCCGACATCGACTACATCAACGCTCACGGCACCTCGACGCCTGTTGGCGACGAGATTGAGCTTGGGGCCGTCGAGCGGCTGCTGGGCCAGGCGGCTGGCAAGACGGCGATGTCGTCCACCAAATCGTCCACCGGCCACCTGCTGGGCGCGGCGGGCGCCATCGAGGCGATCTTCAGCCTGCTGGCCCTGCGTGACCAGATCGCGCCGCCGACCATCAACCTGGACAACCCCTCGGTGGACACGCCCATCGACCTTGTGCCCAACACGTCCAAGCCGATGAAGATCGATATAGCGTTGTCCAACAGCTTCGGCTTCGGCGGCACCAACGCCTCGGTCATCTTCAAGAAGGCGCCGTGAGCCGGAGACCTCGCTATCGCGGGGCGGGGAAGGTCACCCCCGCGCGCCGGTTCCTGGTGATGGGCGGCAGTGCGCTGTCGGTGCTGGGCGCGGCGGTGCTGCTGGTGGTGCTGTGGGCCCTTTGGACCTATGCCGGGCCGGGGCCGAAGGCCCGCGTGGGCGCCTCCACCGACCTGGTCCTGCGCCAGGGCGCCAGCCTGCCGGAGATCGCCTCCAGCCTAAAGCGCGCGCGCGTCATCAGCTCGGAGGCGATCTTCATCGCCGCCGCCGAGATGACCGGCGCCGCCAAGCACATGAAGGCCGGCGAGTACGACGTGCCCAGCCACGCTTCAATGGCGCACGTCATGGGTCTGATCCGCGACGGCAAGGTGGTGCGGCATCTGGTGACCGTTCCCGAGGGGGTAACCTCCGAAATGGTGATGGACATCCTGCAGTCGGCCGACTTCCTGACCGGCAGCGCGCCGGCCCCCCCGGAAGGGGCGGTCCTGCCCGAGACCTATGAGGTGCGGCGCGGGGAAGACCGGGCGGCGGTGCTGCAGCGGATGATGGACGACCGGGACAAGCTGCTGGCGACCCTGTGGGATCATCGTCGCCCGGACCTGCCTTATCAGTCGCCGGATCAGGCGGTGACTTTGGCCTCGATCGTCGAGAAGGAAACGGCCAAGTCTGATGAGCGGCCCCGGATCGCGGCGGTGTTCGTCAACCGCCTGCAACACAACATGCGCTTAGAGAGCGACCCGACGGTGATCTATGGCCTGACCCGCGGCCGGCCCCTGGGGCATGGGATCAAAGCCTCCGAGCTCGTCTCCCAAACGCCTTACAACACCTATCTGATCCAGGGCCTGCCGCCGACGCCGATCGGCAACCCGGGGCGCGCCGCCCTGGCGGCGGTGCTGGATCCGCCGCGCACGGACGAACTGTTCTTCGTGGCGGACGGCACGGGCGGCCACGTCTTCGCATCGAGCTTCGCCCAGCATCAAAAGAACGTCGCCCACTGGCGCGCGGTGGAGCAGGCGGCCAAGGCCGCCGCGGGGAAGTAGCCATGGCCCTTTCAGGAATGACCGGCTTCGCCCGCCAGGAAGGCGCCCATGGCGACTGGACCTGGGCGGTGGAGGCCCGCAGCGTCAACGGCCGCAGCCTGGAGATGCGCTTCCGCGGACCGCCGGGCTTCGACGCCCTGGAGCGCGCATCACGGGAGCTGGCCCAGGCCCGGTTCCAGCGCGGCCAGCTGAGCGTCAATGTGCAGGCCAAACGGTTGGAAACTTTGGGCCAGGGGCGGGTGAACCGCGAGGTGCTGGAGCGCTATCTGAAGATCAGCGAGGAATATGTCCTGTCGGGCATGGCCAGCCAGCCGCGCATGGACGGCATCCTGGGACTAAAGGGCGTCATCGAGGCCGGCGACGACGACGACGACCCGGAAACCCGCGCCGCGATCGAGGCGGCCATCACCGCCGATATCGGCGCTGCCCTGGACGCCCTGAAAACCGCGCGTCAGGACGAGGGCGCGGCCCTGCAGAAGGTGCTGGCCGGCCTGGTGGAGCAGATCGCCGGCTTGGCCGATGCGGCCGACGCTGAGGCCGCGACGCAGGTGCGTACGATTCACGACCGCGTCGCGCGCAGGCTGACCGAGTTGGCCGGCGAGGCGGCGACGCAGGAGCGCATTCTGCAGGAAGCGGCCACCCTGGCGCTGAAGGCCGACGTGCGCGAAGAGCTGGACCGGCTGAAGACCCACGTCGCCTCTGCCCGCGCCCTGATGGATGAAACCACCGCCCAGGGACGGCGTATGGACTTCCTGACCCAGGAATTCATGCGCGAAGCCAATACGCTGTGCTCGAAATCGGCCACCAACGCCTTGACCAGCGTGGGTTTGGCGTTGAAAGCGGCGATCGATCAATTCCGCGAGCAAGCCCAGAATGTCGAATGAAGCGAGCCCCGAGCGCCGGGGCCTGATGCTGATGGTGGTCAGCCCCTCCGGGGTCGGTAAGACCTCCCTGACCCGGCGGCTGGTGGCGGACCACTCTGACCTGCACCTGTCGATTTCAGCCACCACACGTGAGCCCAGGCCAGGCGAGCACGAGGGGCGGGACTACCACTTCGTCGACCGCGCCGAGTTCGACCGCCTCGTGGGGGCCGGGGAGTTCCTGGAATGGGCCGAGGTCTATGGCCACTGTTACGGCAGCCCCAAGGCGCCGATCATGGCCTCGCTGGCGCGGGGCGAGAGCGTGCTGTTCGATATCGACTTCCAGGGGGCGATGAAGATCCGCGACTTTTCGCCGGCCGATGCTGTGAAGGTCTACATCCTGCCCCCGTCCCTGGCCGAGATGAGCCGGCGCCTGCACGCCCGCTCGCAGGACTCTGAAGCGGTGATCGCCCAGCGGCTGGCCCGCGCCAAGTCGGAAATCGCCAACTGGCGGATGTTCGACTACCTGATCCTGAACGACGATTTCGACAAGGCCTACGCCGAGCTGGCCCACATCTACCACGCCGAGCGGTTGAAGCGGGACCGCAACATCTGGATCCAGCCGTTCGTGGACAAGCTCACGGCGGAGGCGATCTGAGCCGCATCAGCGGGCCAGCAGCACCCTTGCCAGTTCCAGGAACCCCGCCACAGGCACGGTTTCGGCGCGGACGTTGGGGTTGAGCCCCGCCGCCTCGCACAGCGCCTCGCCGCCGACCGCCCTCAGGCTTGAGCGGAGCATCTTGCGGCGCTGGCCGAAGGCGGCCTGGGTGACGTGCTGGAGGGCTTCGACGAGGGCGTCGGACGGGCGGTGGGGCAGGGGCGTGAGGCGCACGACGGCCGAGGCCACCTTGGGCGGCGGGGTGAAGGCGCGGGCGGGCAGGTCCATGACCTTTTCGGCGAAGCACAGGGCCTGGGCCAGGACGCCGAGCCGGCCATAGTCGCGCCCGCCGGGCGGGGCGACGATGCGGTCGGCGACTTCCTTCTGGAACATCAGGGTCATGGAAACCGGGCGGAAGCGGCCTGTGAGCCATTTCACCAACAGCGGCGTGCCGACGTTGTAGGGCAGGTTGGCGATCACGAAGGCCGGGCGCCCGCCGGCCAGGGCGGTTTCGTCCACGGCCAGGGCGTCCGCTTCGACGATGCTCAGGCGTCCGGGCGCCGCGGCCGCCAGGTCCTCGAGCACCGGGATGAAGCGAGGGTCCTTTTCCACGGCGATCACCTGGGCGCCGGCCTCGAGCAGGGCGCGGGTCAGGCCGCCGGGGCCGGGGCCGACCTCGATCACCGTCTGGTCCTGCAGCGCGCCAGCCAGGCGGGCGATCTTGCGGGTGACGTTGAGGTCCAGCAGGAAGTGCTGGCCGAAGCGCTTGTCGGCGGCTAGGCCCGCGCCTGACAGGACGTCGCGCAAGGGCGGCAAAGCCTCCAGGGGGTTCGGCGCGGCGGTCATCCGCCGTTGCGGCGGGCGGCCATGGCGGCGGCCAGGCGGATGGCGGCCATCAGGCTGTCCGGCCTCGCCAGGCCCCGGCCGGCGATGTCGAAGCCCACGCCGTGGTCGGGCGAGGTGCGGATGATCGGCAGGCCCAGGGTGACGTTCACCCCGCCCCAGAAGTCGAGCATCTTCACCGGGATCAGGGCCTGGTCATGGTACATGCAAAGGGCCGCGTCGAAGCGAGCGCGAGCGTCGGTGTGGAACAGGGAGTCAGACGGGTGCGGTCCGGTGGCGGCGACGCCCAGATCGCGCAGGGCGCGGACGGCCGGCTCGATGATCCTGGTCTCCTCCGTCCCGATGGCGCCGGACTCTCCAGCGTGGGGGTTCAGACCCGTGACGGCGATGCGCGGGTTGCGGATGCCGAAGTCCCGCGACAGGGCCTGGGCGGTGACCAGGCCAGCGTTGACGATCCGCTCGATGGTCAGGAGGCCGGGGACCTTGGCCAGGGGCTCGTGGATGGTCACCAGGGTCACGCGCAGGTCGGCGGCGGCGAGCATCATGATCGGGCCGCGCGCGCCGGGAAGGCCGACCGAAGCGGTGAGCTCGCCGAGGAACTCGGTGTGGCCGGGGAAGCCGAACCCGGCCTCGTACAGCGGCGCCTTGGCGATGGGGGCGGTGACCAGGCCCGAGACCACACCCGACAGGGCCAGGCCGACGCCGGTCTCGATCCAGCGGATGATGGCGGGGGCGGCGCCGGCGGAGGGACGGCCCGAGACCACCGGCGTGTTGAGCGGCAGGTCCAGCACCGGCAGGCCGTCCTCGAACACCTGCGCCGCCTCGCCCGGCAGGCCGATGGGGCGGATAATCGCCGCGCCGGCGGCGGAGGCGGACCCCAGGATGCGCGCATCGCCCAGCACCACGAAGGGGATGCCGGCGTGGCGCAGGGCGCTCCACGCCTTGACGATGATCTCAGGGCCTATGCCGGCGGGGTCGCCAAGCGTGACAGCGAGGGGAGCCGTCGTCACCGCGTCTCGATGGTGGCGGAGTTGCGCAGATCGCGCAGGTACCGCTTGGAGATCATCGACAGCTGCATGCCCTGGAGGCGGTTCTCGATCTCGTCGTGGTTCATGAGGTCGGCGCCGGACTGGCGCTTGTTGCAGATGGCGATGATGTGCAGGCCGGCATCGGTGCGCAGGGGTTCGGAAACCTGGCCGATGTTCAGCGCCTGGGCCGCCTCGCGGAAGGCGGGGGCCAGATCCTTGATCTCGGCTTCGCCGAGGTCGCCGTAGATGACGCCATCGATCTTGCCGGCCTGGACCTGCAGGGTGTCGCAGCCGTTGACGCGGCCACGCAGGGCCTCGAGCTTGGCCTGGGCCGCGGCGACCTGGTCCTCGGTGGCGGTGGCCGCCAGGGCGACAGCGGCCTGCTTGAGACTGACCAGGGTAGCGGCGCCGCCGGCGCGCTTGTCGCGCAGCAACACGACGTAGACGCTGTCCTTGGTGGCGATGGGGGCCGAAAGCTGGCCGGCCCGCATCTGGTCCAGGGTCTGGTCGACCTCCCGCGGCATTTCGCCCGGAGAGACCCAGCCCACGTCACCGCCGTTGGCGGCCGTGGGGGCGGTGGAGAACTGACGGGCGACGGCGGCGAAGGGCGCGCCTTTCTGCAGCTGGTCGATGAGTTGGCTGGCGCCGGCCATGGCCTGCGGAGAGCCGCCGGCGCGGGCGTTGTCGATGACGATTTCGCTGAGCTGGTATTGGGGACGGCCGGACTCGGCCTGGATGCGGGCCTGGTAGGCCTTGATCTGGTCTTCGCCGATCTTCACCCGCGAGCCGTAGCGGCCGCGAATCCAGCCGCGCCAGCTGATCTCGGCGCGGAGCTGGGCCTTGAACGTGTCTGGCTGCACGCCCTGGGCGGAGAGCTGGCCCAGCAGGGCGTCGGCGCTGGTGTTGTTGCTGCGGGCGATGTCGTTGATTTCGTCGTTCACCTCGTCGTCGGAGGCGATCAGGTCGAACTTCTGCTCCTTGCCCTCGCGGCGCAGCTCCTGGAGTTCAAGACGCTCGTCGATGAGGGAACGCAGGGCTTCGGACTGGAGTTCGGGCAGATTGTCGTTGGTGACCTGGATGCCCGAGGTGACGATCAACAGCCGCATGCGCTGGACGACGTCGTAGGTGGAGATGATGTCGTCGTTGACCGAGGCGACCACCGCCTCGGTCAGGCCCTGGGGCTGTTGCGGCGCGGCGGTCGGGGCGTCCTGGGAGACGGCCTCTTGGACCCCGATGGGGGAGGCGGCGATCATCAAGCCGAGAACAGCGCCGCCCGCGCCCGCGATCTTACCAAGCCAGCGCATAGATATTGAGTGTCCTCATACGACTAGGCTCGCCCCTCCGGGGGATGGGCGAGGCGATTGATCACGGCCTGTAGCCTGAATTGCCTAATGTGGCGAGCGTTAGGCGAAGCACCACCGACTTGGAGGGACCAAGTGTCCCATTGGTCGTCTGGTCGTTGCGGTAGATCACCTCCACCCGCAGGCAATCGTCGCGGTAGACGACGCCGACGTCGCGGCGCAGCCACTGGTCGGTGTCGAAGTTGCGGATGCCATAAAGCGACAGGCCCCAGTGCTCGGTGGCCCAGAGATTGCCCCGGAAATCGAGGCCGCGGAAGTTGCCGCCGGTGGGGGCCTGGACCTCGTCCAGGTAGCGGATGTAGCCGCTGACCCGCTTGGTGGCGAAATCGCCGCCCACTTCCAGCCGGTGGATGGCGAAATCGTCGGCGCCCAGGCGCCAGCGCGAGAACAGGTGCACGCCCTGGACCGGCGTCACTTCGGCCGCCAGGACGTAGTCGGAGGACTGGGTGTCGAGGCTGGTGCTGGCTGGAAGGGCCGGATCGGCGTTGGCGCGGAAACTGCGGCCCAGCATGACGCTGGCGCTGCGGCCGCCGGTCAGGAAGGCGGTGGCGCGGCCGCCGACGGTCAGGCGCTGGCCGCTCTCGTAGAGGTCATAGCCGGGCGAGCGGTTGACCTGGAAGAGGTTGGTCTCGTCCAGCTCCCACACCTGGCTGTCCTCGTTGGGGATGCGCGGGTCGAGGGTGGCGTTGGGCGAGATGGCGACCTGGGCCAGGGGCTCCAGGACCCAGGTGATGTCACCGGACTGTTTGATCAGCGGATAGCTGATGTCCGCGCCGCCGGTCACGAAGCCGCGCGCTATGGTGGCCGAGGGGGCGTAGGGCGCTTGCAGGCCGCTCACGCCATAGACGTCGCCGCGGGCCTGGAGGAAGGGCTCGACGCGAAGGCCGTTGGCGAAGGTGAACGATCCGCGCCAGTCGGCCTGGAGGCTGGCGCGGCGGCTGTCGATGCCGGTCTCCAGAGGATCGCTGGGCGAGCGGTTGCGGTCCAGCACCACGGCGCTGCCGTCGACGCGCAGGCGTCCGCCCAGGATGGACCTCGGTGCTTCCCAGCGGGCCTCGATGATCGGGGCGATAGTGGGGAAGGTGCTGTTGATGTCGTCCTGGCGCAGGCCCTGGACGCTGATCGCCGCGGCCGAGAAATAGGACAACGGATCTTGGCGGGTGACATAGAGCTGAGAGATCAGGCGCCGGTCGTCGGCGGCGTAGAGGCCCCGCTCGATGAAGACGTTGGAGATGTCGTACTTGTCGAAGATCAGGGGCTCGGAAGCCCGCTCGGCGGTGAAGCCCCAGCGCCAGTACTGGTTGATGTCGAAGGCGCCCTTGGCGAGGATGTAGCTGCGCGAGGTCAGGTCGCCGAACAGGTGGCCGTGGGAGTCGAAATCCTTTTCGTAGGTGTAGCCGGCGCGCACGTCGATGGAGCCGGAGTAGAATCGCCGGCGCCAGTCGACGCTCAGGAACGGATTCACCTTGGTGTTGATCTGCGGGGTAACGGTGATGTCCTGCGAGGGACTGATCACCTGGTACCAGCTCTGGGAATAGGAGGCGCCGCGCTTCTGGGAATAGGTGGCGGAGGGGGTCAGGAAGCCGGACTTGCGGTCGGCGGACGGGTCGGCGGTCCACATGGCCGGCAGGTAGAAAACGCCGACGCCCAGCACCTGGATGACGGCGTGTTGGTAGTAGACGATCTGCTTCTTCTTATCCTCGACGATCTTGCTGGCGCGGATCGACCAGGTGGGTTGCGTGTGGTTGCCGTCGTCAGCGCAGACCTTGCAGGGGGTGTAGACGGCGTCGTGCAGCTCGGTGATCTGGTCGTCCCGGCGTTCGGCGCTGGCGGCGGCGATCTTCACCCCGCCCTGCAGGCGGGTGGAGAAGCCCAGCGCGACCCCGTTGCTAAAGTCCTTGTCCAGGGTGATGGCCTCGGAGAACTCGGCCGTGCCGTCGGCATTGAGGATCTGGACGTCGCCGCGGGCGGTGACCACGCCGGTGTTGCTGTCGTAGTCCAGGCTGTGGGCGCGCAGGGTGCGGCCGTTGTAGCGCGCCTCGACGCTGCCGGTGGCGGTGTAGTGGTGGCTGGCGTTGTCCTGAGTGAGCTGGTCGGCCTCAAGATAGAAGCCGTCGCCGCTCAGGCCGTCATCGGGCGGCGGCGGGGTGACCAGGGTCGGCGGCGGCGCGGCCTGGTCCGAGGGGATCCGCGGGTCCGGCGAGGGGGCGGCCTTGGCCGAGGCGGCCGCGAGCACGGCCAGCGCCGCCCCGGCCAGGAGGGCCTTCCTCGCACGCCTGTCCGCCCACTGGCTGCCATTCATTCGAAACCGACCTTCATACGCTTCCTCGCCACTCGTTTACCGCCATCGCGAGTCAGCCGTCCTCGGTATAGCAAAGCACCGTCACCCCCGACAGGAAGGCCAGCACCGGCGGGGTCCAGGCCGCAACCGCGGGGGGAATCACGCCGGCGGAGCCGAGCGCCCCGCAGATCTGATTGAAGAAAAAGACCGCGAAGCCCACCGCCAAACCCATCATCGCCAGACCCGCAAGGCCGCCAAGCCGCATCAGCCTCATGGAGAAGGCCGCTGCAAGCACTGACATGGCGGAAAAAAGCAACGGTGTCGCCAGGAGTTGGTGCAGGCGCAGCTGATACCCGGCCACGGCGTATCCCGCCTGGCGCGCACGCGCGATGGTGGTGGGCAGGCGCCAGAAGGCGATGGAGTCGGGCGAGGCGAACTTCTCCAGCGCCGTGCGCAAGTCCAGGCTGGAGGGCAGGTCCAGGCGTTCGGAGCGTACGGAATCCGCGCCGGGCAGGGCCTCCTGCGCGTTGGTCAGCCGCCAGGCGCCAGGGATCAGCTCGGCCTGCGCTGCCTCGATCCGGCGGGAAAAGACAAAGCCGCCGCCTGCGCCGACGGTCTGGATGTAGATCGAAACGTCCTTCAGCCGGATGGTCTCGTTCACCAGATCGTGCGAGGCGGCGTGGATGACCATCTGGTTGCGCTCGTCCCCCTGGCGCAGCCACATCTCGCGCGCGCCGCCGGTTCGGCCCTGGGCGAGGTCGGACCGTCGGTCCTCGAAGCGGGCGCTGAGCCAGGCGGCGGCGGGGTTGAGGGCGCCGATCGTCAGTATGCCGAGCAGAAAGGCGGCGCCCGCCGCGGGCAGGACGAACCGCCAGGCCGACATCCCGGCCGCCCGCATGGCCACCAGCTCGCTGCGCCGGTTAAGGGTCACGAAGGCGCCCATCACCCCGAACAGGAAGATGAAGGGTAGCAGCTTGAGGATCACCGACGGCGACTTCAGCAGGGTCAGGCCGATCAGCTGGACGAAATTCAGTTCCACGACGCCGCCCAGGGTCCGCGACAGCTCCACGAAATCCACCAGCATGATCACCGCGGCGATCACCGCCAGGGCGGCGGCGACCCCGATCAGGGTGCGGGTCAGGACATAGCGCTGGATGCGGCCGACGGCGGCGCTCACGCGGGCTGGCCGTGCAAGGCGGGGGCGGCGGGTTCATGCCGGGCGGCGGGGCGGCGCAGGGGCGCGAACAGGATCACCGCAGACAGGGCTGTCGCGCCGAGCGGCAGTAGATACTGCAGGACGTTGAACACCGGCGCGCCACCCGCCGCGGCCTGGGCGGCGAAGCCCAGGGTCCGCAGCACCAGGGCGCTGACGCCGGTGGTGGCGATCCGCTGGCCATAACCCAGGCGGCTGAACGAGCCGCCCAACACCCCGGCCAGGGCCATGGCCATGAAGGCGATGTTGTAGAGGGCGCTGGCTAGACGCGCGTGGCCCTCGGCCAGTAGCTTCTTGCGGTTGGCCTGTTCCCAGGACTGCCGCAGGTCGGGGAAGAACAGCTCGTGCAGATAGCGATCGGAGAGCTTGTAGTGCACTCCCTGGCGCGATGGCGTCAGGGCGCGCAGATCGAAGGCGTATTCGTCGAAGGCCAGGAAGTTCAGGGCGTCGGTCTTGGAGAACTCCTGGTTGGCCCCGTGGCGCATCATCAGGATCGGGAAGTTCCCGCGTGTTTCGAACCGTCCCTCCTCGGCGATGACGGTGACATCGCGGCCCTTGCCGTTGTTCTGGTCGATGAACAGGTTGTGGATCAGGCCGTCCTCGTCCACCGACTGGGCGTAGACGGTCAGGCCCGGGGCAGGGTGGGTGAACTGGCCCGGCTTGACCAGGGTGGCGGCCAGGTCGCTGCGCACGTCCTGCAGGATGGCGCGCATGGCGCGGTAGCTGAGTGGCTGGATCCATAGCGACAGGACAAGGGAGGCCAGGGCCGCCAGGATCGCCAGGCGCAGGGCCGGGGAGGCCACCCGCCAGCGGCTCATACCGCCGGCGAAGCAGATAACGATCTCCTGCTCGGTATGCAGTCGGTTCAGAGCCACCAGGGCCGCCACCAGCACGGCCACGGGCAGGATCATCACCACCAGTTGGGGCATGGCCAGCAGGGTGATCTGTGCAAACACCAGCGGACTCTGGCGGTCGTTCACCAGGATATCGAGGCCCGACAGGGTCTGGGTCAGGATCGCCACCCCTGACAGCGCCGCGCTCGCCAGCAGGGCCGGACCCAGCAGTTGGCGAAAGAGGTAGCGTTCGATCAGGCGCATCTGGCGGGGGTGAGCTCTGGAAGAGGGCTTGGCGGGCGCGCGGCAGGCCCCGGATCGGGCAGTGCAGTTGTAACCACGCGGATGAGGCGGAGACAACTGGAGGCGGCGGCCTCGACCGGGGCCGATCGACCTCTATGGCGCCGGGCCGTCCCGAACCGGGCCGAAGATTTCCGTGAACGCCGATTTCAGGGCCGCGTCGGCCTCGTCGAGGGTGACAGGCAGGCCCAGGTCTACCAGGCTGGTGACGCCGTGCTGGGTGACGCCGCAGGGGACGATGCCGTCGAAATGGCCAAGGTCGGGTTCGACGTTGAGGCTGATCCCATGGAAGCTGACCCATTTGCGCAGCTTGACGCCGATGGCGGCGATCTTGTCTTCGCGGGTCGGGACGCCAGGCGCCTTGCGCTCCACCCAGACGCCGACGCGGTCCTGGCGGACCTGACCCTCGACGTTGAAGTGAGCCAGCGCCCCGATGATCCAGGCTTCCAGCGACGCGACGAAGGCGCGCACGTCGCGCTGGCGGGCCCTCAGGTCCAGCATCACATAGGCCACCCGCTGGCCCGGGCCGTGGTAGGTGTACTGGCCGCCGCGGCCGCTGCGGAAAACCGGGAACCGGTCTGGAACCAGCAGGTCCCCGGCCTTGGCCGAGACGCCGGCTGTGTAGAGCGGCGGATGCTCCAGCAGCCAGACCAGCTCGCCGGCGCGGCCCTCGGCGATAGCGTCAGCGCGGGCCTCCATGGCGGCCACGGCGTCCGGATAGGCCAGCAGCCCGGGCGACACGGCCCATTCGACGGCAAGGTCATCCTGTCGCTGGAAGGAACGGCCAATATTTAACGAGCGGTCAAGCATAGGGCCTCAATGTGGGGTCAAGCGGCGTCCAAGCAAAGTCTCGCGTGGACGACCGACTGCCAGTCCGGGGGTTTGTGCGTTCGTGAGTCAGGTCAACGCCGTCAATGTCGAGATCTCCGTGGTGCTGGGCCGTTCGACCCTGCCCATGCAGCAACTGCTGCGCATGGGCCGCGGGGCGGTGATCCCCCTGGACGCCAAGGCCAACGACGAGGTCTGGATCCTGGCCAACAACCATCCCGTCGCCCGCGGCGAAATCCTGATCAGCGACGACAAGATTTCCATCTCCGTGACCCGGGCCGCCGACGTCTACGATTTCATGGCCGGCGCGGCTTACTAACTCACTCGCCACCCCATTGAAGCGCGCGCCCTTCACAAGCGCCGCCGCGTTTGCTAACCCCCCCGCCTCACCACGATGCGGTCGTGGCGGAATTGGTAGACGCGCAGCGTTGAGGTCGCTGTGGGGTAACCCGTGGAAGTTCGAGTCTTCTCGACCGCACCATCCTGCTTCGCCCTACGGGCTTCGCAGGATTTGACGCAGGCCCATGAGGCGAAGCGGGATGCCCTGCGAAGCCTTGGCGTAGCGGGGCTGTCTGCGTGGAGTGGCCCCGCTGCACTATGTTTACCTGCTTGTTAGCCTTGGGGCCTCCTCAGAACGCCATATCGGCGTCACATCCGACCTTCGGGCGAGACTTGTCGAACACAATAGTGGCAAGTCGCCCCACACCTCGAAGCATCAGCCCTGGAAGCTGGTTACCTACGTCGCGTTCTCCGAGCGGAAGCAGGCTGAATCTTTCGAGACCTATTTGAAATCCGGTTCGGGCCACGCCTTCGCTCGTAAACGTCTGTGGCCATCGGAAACTTGAGCCGTTCGTGTTTGCTGTGCATGCCGCCTCTGCGGTAAGCGCTTGCGCCCGTTCGATATGTGCCGCTATGAGGCGGCTCGCTCGGCGCAGGTCGACCTACTCGACCGCACGAGCGAATTTGAAGGACGACAAGGTCGTAGCAACACGCCGCTAAAGCGCCAGTTCGGGAGGAGGGGCCATGAGCCACGACGCCGCCGATTCCGCCGAACTGGAGCCCAAGGTCCCCCCTGAGGATATTGAAGACCTGGCCCTGGGCGAAGACTACGCCCTGAACGCCGAGTTCGTTGACATGGTCATCGACGCCGCCGACCGCGGTGACGGCGCCCGCGTGCGCGAACTGATCGCGGCCCTGCACCCGGCCGACGTCGCCGACCTGATGGGCTTCCTGTCGTCGGACTACCGCGAGGAGATTGTCCCGCACATCGCGCCGGAGGCCCTAGCCGACATCTTGTCGGAACTGGACGGCAAGATCCGTGAGGAGGTGCTGGAGATCGTCCCGCCGGCCACCCTGGCCAAGGCCCTGGGCGACCTGGACAGCGACGACGCCGCCGATGTGGTCGACGACCTGGAGGACGATAAGAAGGCCGCCGTGTTAGCCGCCATGCCCGCCATCGAGCGGACGGCGATCGAGACCACCCTGGCCTATGAGGAAGAGACCGCCGGGCGCCTGATGCAGCGCGAGGTGCTGGCGGCGCCTCAGTTCTGGACCGTCGGCCAGACCATCGACTACGTGGGCGCCACCAGCGACGACCTGCCCGAGCTGTTCTTCGATATCTATGTGGTCGACCCGGCCAACCGCCCTCTGGGCGCGGCCTCCGTCAGCCGGCTGCTGCGCGCCAAGCGCGAGGCGCTGCTGTCCGACATCATGGAGACGGTGACCGAGATTCCGGTCGACATGGACCAGGAAGAGGTCGCCTACATCTTCGACAAGTATCACCTGATCTCGGCCCCCGTGGTCGAGCCGGGCGGCCGGCTGGTGGGCCAGATCACCGTCGACGACGTGGTCGGGGTCATCCAGGACGAGAGCGAAGAGGACATGCTGGCCCTGGCCGGTGTGTCGGACGCGCCCCGCGACGCCACCACCTTCGGCATCGTGCGCTCACGCCTGCTGTGGCTGGTGCTGAACCTGGTCACCGAGACCGTGGCGGTGGGCGCCATCGCCTTTTACCAGGACGAGATCGCCAAGATCGTCGCCCTGGCCGTGCTGATGCCCATCGTCTCGTCGGTAGGCGGCAACGCCGGCACCCAGACCCTGGCGGTGGCGGTGCGGGCCCTGGCGGGGCGCGAACTGAACGCGGCCAACACAGCGCGGATCGTCTGGCGTGAGTTGGGGGCGGGGATCATCAACGGCGTCATCGTCGCCATGGCCATGGGTGCGGCGGTGATCTTCTTCTATCACAATTGGAAGCTGGCCCTGACCGTCGGTCTGGCGCTGGTGGCCAACATCTTCATCGCGGCGGTGGGGGGAATCCTGATCCCCTTGGGCCTGGAGAAGTTCGGCCGCGATCCGGCGGTCTCGTCGTCGATCTTCGTGACTTTCCTGACCGATTTCATGGGATTCTTCGCGGTGCTTGCCATCGCGGCCATGATTCTGCTTTAGGCGGCCCCTTTGTGGTCTGCTTGGCTTGTAGTTTGCCGGGTAGGGGTGGGCATGTAGGCCCAGTGTTCCATTCCGGGTCAAAAAAAGGGCGATGATAGCCAGGCACCAGGTCTCCCGCGCGGCGATCCTCCTGATCAAGCGCTTCGAGGGCTTCCGCGCCAAGGCGGCGGAGCTCGACGATGGACGCTGGACGATCGGCTATGGCCACACCAGGACCGCCAGGGCCGGGACGGAGGTCGCCGAGGCCGACGCCGAAGCCCTGCTGCTCTATGACCTGATCAATGTGGCCCACGCGGTGAACGAGTGGACCTACGCCCCCCTGAACCAGAACCAGTTCGACGCCCTGGTCTCCTTCGCCTTCAACATCGGGCTGGAGAACTTCCGCCGCTCCACGACCCTGCGCCGGATCAATGAAGGCCGGATATTGGAAGCGGCCATGGCCATGGAGCTGTGGCGGCGGGCGGATTTCGACGGCGAGCGGATCGTCATCGACGCCCTGGTCCGTCGGCGGGCGTTCGAAAAGAGCCTGTTCCTCAAGCCTGTGGACGCCTGGGCCCCGGCGCCCAGCCCGGTGCTGCCCCCCAAAATCGACTACGACGTGGCGCCCTTCACCCTGACCGGCGCCCCGGCGGTGCTAAGGGCGGATATGGAGGGCGCCCGGGCCATCGCGCATCGCGCCGCGCCGGCGCCGTTCGTCCCATTGGAAGACAGCGGCCCCACCGCCAGCGAGGCCGCCGCGGCCGCCGTCAGCGCCCGCCTGGGCGCCCTGCTGCGGGAATCGGAGGACCAGCCGAAGGTCCCTGCGCCGCCTGTCGAAGACGCGGCCCAGGCGCCGGCGACGGAAACTCAGGCCGAGGCGGCGGGCCAGCCGCTGCCCGAGGACGAACCGGCCCCCGAAGAGATGGCCGAAGCCGCCTCCGCGGAAATTGCCCCAACTGCGAAGGCCCCAACTGAGTTGGCTCGTTGGGACATGCTTATTGAAGCGGAGGGACAGGAGGTCCCGCGCGACATCGACGTGGTCTCCACCGATCCCAAGCCGGTGGTCACCGACGAGGTCGCCGCGCCGCGCCCGGCTGAACCGCTCTTCACCCCCAGGACCGCCGCCGCCAAGACCGCCGCCCAGAGGACCGCCGCCAGGCGCCAGCCGGTGAGCATCCTGGTCTGGGTGGCCCTGGGCTTGCTGGGCCTGGCCCTGTTCGTCTCAGCGGTGAAGTTCGGCTTCAGGACTCTGCTCGCCGACAGCCTTGGCGGCCTGGACCCCTTGGTGACGGGGCTGGGCCTGGGGATTGTCGGCATCGGCTGCACCGCCGCGGCGGTCTATCAGCTGCTGATGCGCCTGGCCGGACCTACGACGCCTTCAAAGGGGTAGAGGACGACGGGGTAGGGCGCTCTCGCGGCCCGCCAAACCCCGTGCTAGTCCTCCGGCATGATCCCGAACCATGGCCCCCTGATGGATTTCGGCCTCGGTGAGACCGCCGACGCCATCCGCGACACCACCGCCCGCTTCGCCGCCGACCGCATCGCGCCCCTGGCGGCGGAGATCGATGCCTCCAACGACTTCCCGCGCCAACTGTGGCCGCAGATGGGGGAGCTGGGCCTGCACGGGATCACCGTGGAGGAGGAGTTCGGCGGCCTGGGCCTGGGCTATCTCGAGCATGTGGTGGCCATGGAGGAGGTGTCGCGAGCGTCCGCCTCGGTGGGCCTCAGCTACGGCGCCCATTCGAACCTGTGCGTGAACCAGATCCGGCGGTGGGGCTCCGAAGAGCAGAAGCGCCGCTACCTGCCGGCCCTGATCAGCGGCGAGCACGTGGGCGCCCTGGCCATGAGCGAGGCGGGGGCCGGCTCGGACGTGATCGGCATGAAGCTGCGCGCAGACCGTCGCGGCGACCGCTATGTGCTGAATGGGACCAAGTTCTGGATCACCAACGCGCCGCACGCCGACACCCTGGTGGTCTACGCCAAGACCGACCCGGAAAACGCCAGCCGCGGCGTCACCGCCTTCCTGGTGGAGAAGGGCTTCAAGGGCTTCAGCGTCAGCCGCAAGCTGGACAAGATCGGCATGCGCGGCTCCGACACCGGCGAGCTGGTGTTCGAGGACTGCGAAATCCCGGAAGAGAACGTTCTAGGCCCCGAGAACGGCGGCGCCGGGGTGCTGATGAGCGGCCTGGACTACGAGCGCACGGTGCTGGCGGCGGGGCCGCTGGGGATCATGCAGGCGTGCCTGGACGTGGTGTTGCCGTACGTGCGCGAGCGCAAGCAGTTCGGCAAGCCGATCGGGACCTTCCAACTGATGCAGGGCAAGATCGCCGACATGTATGTGGCGCTCAATTCGGCGCGGGCCTACGTCTACGCGGTGGCCAAGGCCTGCGATGCGGGGCGCACGACCCGGTTCGACGCCGCCGGCGCGATCCTGATGGCTTCGGAGAACGCGGTGCAAGTGTCCCTGGAGGCGATCCAGGCCCTGGGCGGCGCCGGCTACACCAAGGACTTCCCGGTGGAGCGGTTCCTGCGCGACGCCAAGCTCTACGACATCGGCGCCGGCACCAACGAGATCCGGCGGTTCCTGATCGGGCGGGAGTTGATCGGGGCCGGCTAGGTTGCGGCCGAACAGCGCCGGTTTGACCGGGTCGCCGGATCGGCTCAGGCTACAGCAGCGTCCGGCCCGTCCTTTGCTAGGCTGATGTCATACGTCGCGATTCGGAGCATTCCGGCATGACCCCCTTCAAGCTAGCCCTGGCCATCGTTCTGCTCGCCGGCCCGGTCGCCGCCAAGGCGCCGGCCATCGCCTGTCCCGCCAACCTCCGCCCGGCCACCAGCGCCGAGCTGGTCTTCGCGGGCGCGGACGGCCCAAAGACCCCCGTCAACGAGGCCGACTGGCGCGCCTTCGTCAGCCGCGAAGTGACGCCCCGGTTCCCCGACAGCCTGGCGGTCTCCGACGTCTACGGCCAAGGCGGCCAGGGGCCGTTCGCGCGCCAACCGGCCAAGGCTGTGTTGCTGGTGCTCACCGGCGCCGAGCGCGAGCGCGACAAGGTGCACGCTATCCGTGACGCCTACCGCGAGCTCTATCGCGGCGACCGGGTGATGCTGTTCGAAACTCCGGCCTGCGTGGCGTTTTGAGGCGACGCCCACGCGGCTGAACCCCAAGGCGCCGTAACCTCTCACCTTCCCAATCGCCGCGGCCTCTCCAAGCGGAACAACGGCCCGTGGCCGGGGTTCTAGTGGCTTGCGAACACGGGCGCGGCGCCCTTGGGGAGGCTGCGTCCCCCATCGGTTGGGCCTAGGCTATCGGCCTGGGACATCGGCGGCGGGCAAGGGAAGACGGGATGCAACTGGGGCTGATCGGACTTGGCCGCATGGGCGGCGACATCGCGCGGCGGCTGATGAAGGCGGGGCATGGCTGCGTAGTCTACGACCGCGATGCCGCGGCGGTGGACCGGCTGGCTAGGGACGGCGCGGCGCCGGCAAGGGACCTGGCCGACTTGGTCCGGCAGCTGGAGCCGCCGCGGGCGGTGTGGGTGATGCTGCCGGCGGGCGGGCCGACCGAGGAAACCGTCGCAAGGCTGGGCGATCTGATGACGGCCGGCGACGCGGTCATCGACGGCGGCAACAGCTTCTACAAGGACGATATCCGGCGCGCCAAGGCGCTGAGGGCCAAGGGCGTGTCCTATGTGGACGCCGGCACCTCCGGCGGGGTCTGGGGCCTGGAGCGGGGCTATTGCCTGATGCTGGGCGGCGACAGGGCGGTGGTCGATCGGCTGGACCCGATCTTCAAGGCCCTGGCGCCGGGGGCGGGCAGCATCCCGCTGACGCCTCGGCCCGAAGGCGCCGATCCGCGGGCGGTGGAGGGCTACATCCACGCCGGGCCGGTGGGCGCCGGCCACTTCGTGAAGATGATCCACAACGGCATCGAGTACGGCCTGATGCAGGCCTACGCCGAGGGCTTCGACATTCTGAAGAACAAGGCCTTGGAGAGCCTGCCGCAAGACGAGCGGTTCGAGCTGAACCTGCCTGACATCGCCGAGGTCTGGCGACGCGGCAGCGTGGTGTCCTCCTGGCTGCTGGACCTGACCGCCGAGGCGCTGGCGCGGGACGGGGACCTGGCGCAGTTCACCGGCGCGGTGGCCGACAGCGGCGAGGGCCGCTGGACCATCGAGGCGGCGCTGGAGGAGGCGGTGCCGGTGGACGTGCTGTCGGCGGCCCTGTTCGCACGGTTCCGCTCACGGGAGGACCATACCTTCGGCGAGAAGCTGCTGTCGGCCATGCGGTTCGGCTTTGGCGGCCATGTGGAACAGGCGGGCAGGGGATGAGGGAGGTGGTCCCGCAGCCGCGTCGCCATCGGAGGGGCTGAGACGTGCCGTTGGAAATGAGTGTCGGCCCGCCGCGCTTGGCCCTCAACCAGGGCCACTGCGTCATGGTCACCGACGAGGACGGGCAGATCCGCTGGCCCACGGAAAAGGGCCTCTATCATCGCGACACGCGGCTGATTTCCAGCTGGCGGTTGTTCGCCAACGGCGAGCCCTGGGACCTGCTGAGCGCGGCCAATGTGGCCTACTACGCGACCCGCGTGTTCCTGGCCAATCGCAAGCTCGCCACCGAGAGCGGCGACATCCAGGCGGGGACCCTGGGGCTGGTGCTGAGCCGCACATTGGGTGGGGGACTGCACGAGGATCTCGACCTGACGAACCATGGCGCGGCGCCTGTGCGGTTCAATCTGGAGATCGCCATTCGCGCCGACTTCGCCGACCTGTTCGAGGTCAAGTCCGGCCGCATCGTTCGGCGCGGACGGATCAGCACGGAATGGTCCGCCAAGGCCCAGCGCCTCCGCACCGCCTACGTCAACCAGGACTTCCATCGCGGCCTGATCATCCGGACGCGCAACGCCGACAGCAAGGTGGTCTACGCTAACGGCCGCATCACCTTCGACATCCGGTTGCAGCCGGGCGAGGCTTGGCATGCCTGCCTGCTGTACGAGTTCGACGATGGCGAGACGACGCATAGGGCGCCGCCGCACTGCGCCGAAAACTGTCTGGATTCCAAGCTGAGCAAGGATCTGGAAGACTGGCGTCGCAGGGCGCTGAAGGTCATCACCAGCAACGAGGAATTCTATCGCTTCTATCACCAGGCAGTGGAGGACATGGCGGCCCTGCGCCTGCCGATCGAGGGAACGGACCACCTGGAGTTCGTGCCGGCGGCGGGCGTGCCCTGGTTCGTGGGCCTGTTCGGGCGCGACAGCCTGATCGTGTCGCTGCAGAACGCCATGGTCTATCCGGACTTCGCGCGCGGGTCGCTGGACGTGCTGGCGCGCCACCAGGCCACGCGGAGGGACGACTTCCGTGACGCCGAGCCCGGCAAGATCATGCATGAGCTGCGCACCGGCGAGCTGGCGCACTTCAAGCTCATCCCGCACACGCCCTACTACGGCACCGCCGACGCCACGCCGCTGTACCTGATTGTCCTGCACAACGCCTGGCGCTGCACCGGCGACCAAGCCCTGCTGGAGCGGCATCTGCCGGCGGCGGAGAAATGCCTGGGGTGGATCGACCGCTACGGCGACCGCGATGGCGACGGGTTCCAAGAGTACCAGACCCGCTCATCCGAGGGCTACGAGAACCAGGGCTGGAAGGACTCCGGCGAGGCCCTGGTTTATCCGGACGGCGCCCTGGTAAAGGGCCCCAAGGCGCTCTGCGAACTGCAGGGCTATGTTTATGACGCTTGGCGGCGGATGGCGGAGATCTATGACGTCCTGGACCGGCCAGGCCGCGCGCGGGCCCTGCGCGCCAAGGCGGCCCAGCTGTTCGAGCGGTTCAACAACGTGTTCTGGGATGAGGCGTCGGGCTTCTACGCCGTCTGCCTGGACGGCGGGAAGGCGCCGGTGCTGAGCGTGGCCTCCAATCCAGGGCACCTGCTGTGGTCGGGGATCGTGCCGCCTGACCGCGCCGCGCGGGTGGTGGCGCGGCTGATGGCGCCGGACATGTGGAGCGGGTGGGGGATCCGGACCCTGTCGTCCGATCATCCGGCCTTCAACCCGCACGCCTATCAGAACGGCTCGGTCTGGCCGCACGACAACGGCCTGATCGCGCTCGGCTTCCGGCGCTATGGGTTCGTGGCGGAGGCCAACCGGATTGCGCGCGACGTCAGCGAGGCCGCCTCCTATTTCCTGCGGCACCAGGCGCCGGAACTCTATGCCGGACTGCAGAAGTCCCCGACCAATTTCCCGGTGCAGTACAAGGGCGCCAACGTGCCCCAGGCCTGGGCGGCGGGATCGTGTTTCTCCATGCTGCAGATGCTGATCGGTTTCCAGCCGGACGCGCCCGGCCATCGGCTCTACATCGATCCGGCGCTGCCGGGCTGGCTGCCGGACCTGACCCTGCGGGACCTCCGGCTCGGCCGCCAGACCTTCGACCTGAGGTTCTGGCGCGAGGGCGAGACAACCAACTGGGAGGTGCTGAAGGGCGACAAGGCCAAGGTGGTCCAACGCAGCTTCGCCAGCGGCCCGGGCCTGGCGCCGGCCATGCCGGGATCAGGCCCGCAATGAAAAGGGCCGCCCGGTCTCCCGGGCGGCCCTCCATCGTCGTACCGCAGGTCCGACCGGCGTGCCGGCGGACCGCGACCTTAAAACCTTCGAGCGTCAAACGCTGTCAGGCGAAAACCTCGGTCTTGAGGCTCCAGGTCGCGACGGACCTCGGTTGGAGACAATGAGACACTGGGTCACCTCCTTTCAGCTGTTGAACAGGACCTCCAATATGGGCCGCATTTGCGAGAGTCGCAAATGGCGCAACAGTACAAGCGGTGGATAAACCGCCTTTGCCTTGACAATAGGCAGGGGTCATGCGCCCTTCCGCGCCTCCAAAATCCCCATCATTTCAGAGACAGAACCGATGCACGCCTATCGCTCCCATACCTGCGGCGCCCTCCGGCTCGCGGACAAGGGCGCGAACGTGCGCGTGTCCGGCTGGATCCACCGTAAGCGCGACCACGGCGGGCTGATGTTCGTCGACCTGCGCGACCACTATGGCCTGACCCAGCTGGTGCTCAGCCCCGAGACGCCCGGCTTCGCGCTGGTGGAGCGCCTGCGCGCCGAGAGCGTGATCCGCATCGACGGCGAGGTGGTGGCGCGCACCGCCGAGACCGTGAACCCGAACCTGCCCACCGGCGAGATCGAGGTGCGCGTGCGCGAGGTGGTGGTGCTGTCGGAAGCCGCGGAGCTACCGTTGCCGGTGTTCGGCGAGCCGGACTATCCCGAAGACATCCGCCTGAAATACCGTTTCCTGGACCTGCGCCGCGAGACCTTGCACCGCAATGTGGTGCTGCGCTCGAAGATCATCGACTCGATCCGCAAGCGGATGGTGGCGGCCAGCTTCACCGAGTTCCAGACGCCGATCCTGACCGCCTCCAGCCCCGAGGGCGCGCGCGACTATCTGGTGCCCTCGCGCATCCATCCGGGCAAGTTCTACGCCCTGCCGCAGGCGCCCCAGCAGTTCAAGCAGCTGCTGATGGTGGCCGGCTTCGACCGCTACTTCCAGATCGCTCCCTGCTTTCGCGACGAGGACGCCCGCGCCGACCGCTCGCCGGGCGAGTTCTACCAGCTGGATCTGGAGATGAGCTTCGCCACCCAGGAAGACGTGTTCTCGACCATGGAGCCGGTGCTGCATGGGCTGTTCGAGGAGTTCGCCGACGGCAAGTCGGTGACGCCCTATCCGTTCCCGCGCATCCCCTATCGCGACGCGATCGCCAAGTACGGCACCGACAAGCCGGACCTACGAAACCCCCTGGAGATGCAGGATGTCTCCGAGCACTTCCGCGGCGGCGGCTTTGGTGTCTTCGCCCGGATGCTGGAAACGCCGAAGAACGCCATCTGGGCCCTGCCGGCGCCGGCGGGCGGTTCGCGGGCCTTCTGCGACCGGATGAACGCCTGGGCGCAGGGTGAGGGCCAGCCTGGCCTTGGCTATGTGTTCTGGCGCCAGGAAGAGGGCCAGGCGGAAGAGGCCGCTGGGCCGATCGCGCGGAACCTGGGTCCCGAGCGCACCGAGGCCATCCGCCAGCAGCTGGGCCTGAAGGTCGGCGACGCGGCCTTCTTCGTCGGCGGCGATCCGGCGAGCTTCTACAAATTCGCCGGCCTGGCGCGGACCAAGGTCGGGACCGAGCTTGGCCTGGTGGCCGAGGGGCGGTTCGACTTCTGCTGGATCGTCGACTTCCCGATGTTCGAGTTCAACGACGAGACCAACCACGTCGACTTCTCGCACAACCCCTTCTCCATGCCGCAGGGTGAGCTGGAGGCGCTGAACAGCAAGGATCCGCTGGATATCCTGGCGTTTCAGTACGACATCGTCGTCAACGGGGTGGAGCTGTGCTCTGGCGCAGTGCGGAACCATCGACCCGACGTGATGCTGAAGGCCTTCGAGATTGCCGGCTATTCGGCCAGCGAGGTTGAACGTCAATTCGGCGGCATGCTCAACGCCTTCCGCTATGGCGCCCCGCCGCACGCGGGCATGGCGCCGGGGGTGGACCGGATCGTGATGCTGCTGGCAGGCCAGCAGAACATCCGCGAGGTCATTGCCTTCCCGCTGAACCAGCAGGCGCAGGACCTGATGATGAACGCGCCGTCCGAGGTGTCGGACAAGCAGCTCAAGGAACTGCACATCCGCCTGGCGCCGCCGATTAAGGCCTAGCGCGGCGGAGCCGGAGGCGCGGGCAGGTGCGGCGGCGCGCGCATGATCACCACGCGGCCGCTCTTGCAGGCATGGCCGGTTAGGCCCGAGGGCAGGCGTGTGCCGGCGTCGGTGCAGGCCTGGTCGAGCTGGTCCTGGGTCAGGCCCCGCACGCCGGTGAGGTCGACGCCGGCGAAATAGGTGCGGGTCAGGGTGGCGCCGCGGAAGTCGGCGCCGGCCACGATGGCGCCGGTGAAGTTGGCGCCGATCAGGTTGGCGTCCTTGAACGAGGCGTGGTCAAGGTCGGCGCCGCTGAGGTTCACTCCCACCAGCGAGGCGCTGGTGAAGGATGCGCCCCGGGCGCTTACCCCAACGAAATTCGAGCCCTTCAGATCGCTGGCCTCGAACCGGGCGCGCGACAGGGTGGCGTGGGCGAAGGTTGCGCCGGTGGCCTGCAGGCCGTCGAGGGTGGCCTCGGTGAAGTTGGCGGTGAGGAAGGTGGCGCCCATCATCGAGGCGCCGCGCAGGTCGGCGCGGGTGAGGTCGGCGCCGGAGAAGTTAGAGCCGAAGAAGGAGGCGCCGCGCAGGTCGGAGCCCACCAGGGCGGCGCCGGCGAAATTGGCGCCCATGAACCGAGCCCCGGTCAGCTTGCGGCCGGAGAGCTCGCAGTTGGCGCACATGCCGCCGAACGACACCATGCGCGGCACGTCGCGGTCTTCCTCCAGGGCGTAGGCCCGGCCGACGACCATCAGGGCCATCAGGCTGGACAGACTAAGCGCGAGGGTCAGGCGCGAGATGAACGAGGAAGGCGACAAAGGCAGCTGTCCCGCTGGAAGTAGGGTCCCTGTTGCTTCTTACTGCTGCCATCCCGCCGCCGGCGCCACTTAAATCCTTGTAATAGCCCGGTTTGAGTGGGGGCGCTTCGTCGCAGCGGCGAGGGCGAAGGGGCCCGCCAACCGCTCCTAGCCCTCCGCTTCGCCGGTGCGGGGCTGGCGAACGCCGCAGGTTTCGCAGATCAGGCTCTGGCCCTTGTGGACCAGGGCCAGGTCGCCGCAGGCGGGACAGACGTCGGCGGTGGCCAGGAGCGAGCCGTTCGCCCCGCCCTTGGAGGCGAAGGGCAGGAAGACCAGGTTGTCGGGCGCCGCGCCGCGGGAGAAGCCCTTGGAGATGAAGCGCGAGGCGGGCTGGGGGACCGGTTCGGCGATTTCGCCCGCCTCGTCCGCCTTGCCCCGGCCCAGGCCATCGGCGTTGAGCTCGTCCGGATCGCCGTTGGCCAGGTCGCGGCGGTCCAGGTACGACACCCCCAGCTCGCGGAAGATGTAGTCCAGGATGGAGGTGGTGGAGCGAATGGAGTCGTTGCCGGTCACCGGTCCGGCCGGCTCGAAGCGGGTGAAGACGAAGGCGTCGACGAACTCGTCCAACGGCACGCCGTACTGCAGGCCGATGGAGATCGAGACGGCGAAGTTGTTCATTAGCGAGCGGAAGGCGGCGCCTTCCTTGTGCATGTCGATGAAGATCTCGCCCAGCTCTCCGTCGTCGTATTCGCCGGTGTGCAGGTAGACCTTGTGGCCCCCAACGGCGGCCTTCTGGATATAGCCCTTGCGGCGATCGGGCAGCTTGCGGCGGGTGCGGTCGACCTCGACGACGCGTTCGACCGGTGGTTCCTCTTGCGGCGCGGGGCGGGCGGGGCGTTCGGCGGCCGGTTCGGGGATCTCCAGGGCGAAGCTGGCGGCGGGCCAGGCGCGGTCCAGGCGCAGGGCGCGCACGCCGGAGCGGGCGACAGAAGCCTGCAGGGCGATTGCCTCGGCGACGGGGGC
>DASVMY010000020.1:0-2791 GCA_036384135.1 Caulobacteraceae bacterium
CGTCCAGATGGGCGGGGTTTTCGGAGAGCCAGGCTTCCAGATCGGCCCAATCGGCATCGGTCTGCGCCTCGGCGCCGGCGTGCAGCTGCACGAGCCAAGCGATGGCCTGCCCGTCCAAGGTCCGCTGCTCGCCGCTAGCCGCCGTCATCGAATGCCCACCGATCGACGCGTCGAAACCGACAACGCCCGATATAGAGACGACGCCAAGGCGTTTCTCCCCCAATACGCGAGCGCCGCCGTCATGGACCCACGGTGTTGAGCAAATGCTTCAGGGCGGCGCTGATGTGCTTCTCCACTGAGCTTTTGGAGACGCCCATGAGCGTGGCGGTCTCGGCGTGGCTCAGTCCCTCGAACTTGTGCAGGCGGAAGGCGCGCCGCACTGATTCGGGCAGATCGTTCAGCGCCTGGACGATCAGGGACAGCCGCTGCCGCGCTTCGGCGGCGGCGTCCGCCGCCGGTTCGTCCGCCACGTCCTGGCCGCCCACGCTGCTCACGGCCACCACGCGCCAACCGGTTTCCCGCGCCGTGGCGCGCCGCTGCGCTTTCAGCCGATCCAGCATCAGGTTGGAGCCCAGGCGATAGAGGAAGGCGCCGGGGTTGCCGATCTCGGCCGGGGGGGCGCCGCTGATCTTCAGGTAGATGTCCTGGACCAGATCCTCGGCGGCCTCGGGCGAGCGGAGCCGCAGCGTGAAGTATCGCTTCAGGTCTTCCCGCTTGGCCAGATAGTGCTTCAGCAGAGGCGAAGGGTCGTTGGCTTCCAAATCCGGGTTCCGAAGCGCCTGGGCGCCCTGATAGTCCTTCTGGCCTATTCACCTTAAGCGCGGCGCGTTGCAACCGGGAATCACCGCCAGGGCGAATCGGCCCCGGCGCCGGCGCGACAAACCCGCCCAGGCGATTGAATCCAAAGGAAACTGGCCCGTCCAGGGGGGCAGGGTTAGCGCGCCGTTAAGGCTCCCGGGGCGAAGAGAGGGCGTCGCCTTCAAACACTTGAGTCTTCTGTGCTCTCTCGTCTTCAGACCTATATTCCGACCGCCGCCCTGGCGATCCTGATCTTCTACTTCGCCTTCCACGCCTTGACCGGCGATCGGGGGCTTCTGCTGTCGCATCAGCGTGAAGCCGCCCTAGCGGAGAAGCAGGCGGAGCTGAAGGCCTTGCACGCCGAGCGCCTGGACTTGGAGGCCCGCGCCCGATTCCTGCGCGATGAGAGCCTTTCCGCCGATTTGCTGGAGGAAAGGGCGCATGTCCTTCTAGGCTTCACCGATCCGAGGGACTATGTGATCCGCACGCCCAAGGATCGCGGCTGAGGCTCCTCACCCGCTCCTGAAGGCGCGTTCATCGCGACGATTCGGGAGAATGCCATGGCGCGAGCTAGCGCCGCCAAGACGACCGCCGGAAAACCATCCGGAACGGCCGCGGGCGCATCGAAGGCCACGGGCGTGAAGGCCCCAAGTCTGAAGTCTCACGGCGAGAGCGCCGACAAGGCTCAGCTTCTGGAGTTTTACCGCAGCATGCTGCTGATCCGCCGCTTCGAGGAGCGGGCCGGGCAGCTGTACGGCATGGGCCTGATCGGCGGCTTCTGCCACCTCTACATCGGCCAGGAAGCCATCGCGGTGGGCATGCAGTCGGTGAAGCGGCCCGGCGACCAGGTGATCACCGGCTATCGCGATCACGGCCATATGCTGGCCGCCGGTATGGACCCCAAGTCGGTCATGTCCGAGCTCACCGGCCGCGCCGCCGGCGCCTCCAAGGGCAAGGGCGGTTCGATGCACATGTTCTCGACCGCCGAGGACTTCTACGGCGGCCACGGCATCGTCGGCGCCCAGGTCAGCCTGGGCACGGGCCTGGGCCTGGCCAACCACTACCGCGACAACGGCAATGTCGCCTTCGTCTATTTCGGCGACGGGGCCGCCAACCAGGGTCAGGTCTACGAGAGCTTCAACATGGCCGAGCTCTGGAGCCTGCCGGTGGTCTATGTGGTTGAGAACAACCAGTACGCCATGGGCACCGCCATCGAGCGATCTTCGTCCGAGACCCACCTCTATAAGCGCGGCGTCAGCTTCAATATTCCCGGCCAAGAGGTTGATGGCATGGATGTTTCGGCGGTGCGCGAGGCTGGCCTGGCCGCCGCCGAGCACGCCCGCTCCGGCAAGGGTCCCTTCATCCTGGAGATGAAAACCTACCGCTATCGCGGCCACTCCATGAGCGACCCCGGCAAGTACCGCACCCGCGAGGAGATCGACGAGGTGCGCAAGAACCGTGACCCTATCGACCACCTGCAGGACCGCCTCGAACAGGCCGGCTGGGCCGATGAAACGTCGCTGAAGGCCATCGACTCGGAGGTCAAGGCCATCGTCGCTGACGCCGCCGAATTCGCCCGCACCACGCCCGAGCCGGACGCGTCCGAGCTCTATACGGACGTCTACACGGAGAGCGCGGCGTGACCGACGTATTGATGCCGGCCCTGTCGCCCACCATGGAGGAGGGGACGCTCGCCAAGTGGCACGTCAAGGCCGGCGACACAGTGAAAAGCGGCGACGTGATCGCCGAAATCGAGACCGACAAGGCGACCATGGAGGTCGAGGCGGTCGATGTAGGCGTGGTGGACGAGATCCTGGTCCCGGAAGGGACCGAGGAGGTCAAGGTCAACACCCCCATTGCCCGGCTGAAAGGCGAGGGGGCAGGGGCTGGAGCCTCGCCACCCCCCTCCCCCTTGCGGGGAGGGGCCGGGGGTGGGGGTGACGCACCAGCCTCGCCGGAGAGTCCGCCTGCCAGGCTGGCCGAGGCCCAGCCG
>DASVMY010000021.1:0-5828 GCA_036384135.1 Caulobacteraceae bacterium
CGACGCCAAGCGCGCCTCGGCGCGGGCGGTCGAGGCCGCCGGCGGGCGCTATGTCGAGGCCGCAGTGATGACGCCGTTCCCGCCCAGGCGGATCGCCTCGGCCATGCTGCTGGGCGGCCCCCACGCGGCAAGCTTCCTGGCGGCGGCTTCGGGCCTGGGCCTCGAAGCCCAGGTGTTCTCCGACCAGGTTGGCCAGGCGTCGGCGGTGAAGATGTGCCGCAGCGTGATGATCAAGGGCGTCGAGGCCCTGCTGATGGAATCGATGCTCTCCGCCCGCCGCTACGGCGTGGAGGCGACCGTGCTGGCGTCCCTGTCGGACCTGCTGCCGGTGGGCGACTGGCCCGCCCTGGCCCGCTACATGATCTCCCGCTCGCTGGAGCATGGAACCCGCCGGGCGGAGGAAATGCGCGAGGCCGCTCGGACCGTGGCGGAAGCCGCCGTCGAACCGCTGATGAGCGCCGCGATCGCACAGCGGCAGGACTGGGCGGCGGAACACGTGGCCGCGCTGGCCCAGTCCGACCTCGGCGCCATGCTGGACGCCATCATCGTCGACATCGACCGCGCCAAGCCCCCCGCCTAAGACCTCAGGAACGCCTCATGATCATCGACTGCCACGGCCACTACACCACCGCGCCAGCCAGCCTGCAGGACTTCCGCGAGCGGCAGATCGCCTGCAACTGCGACGCCCACCAGCTGGCTCGGCTGACCCGGCCGGCGATCAGCGACGACGAGATCCGCGACAGCCTTGAAGGAGCGCAACTCAAGCTCCAGCGCGAACGCGGCACCGACCTGACCGTGTTCAGCCCGCGCGCCTCGGCCATGGCGCACCACATCGGCGACGAAGCCACCTCCTTGCAGTGGAGCCAGGTCTGCAACGACCTGATCGCCCGCGTGGTCGACCTCTACCCAGCCAACTTCGTCGGCGTCTGCCAGTTGCCGCAATCCCCCGGCGTACCCGCCGCGCACAGCGTGGCCGAGCTGGAACGCTGCGTCACCGAACTGGGCTTCATCGGCTGCAACCTCAATCCCGACCCGTCCGGTGGCCACTGGACGGCGCCGCCGCTCACTGACCGGCACTGGTACCCGATCTACGAGAAGATGGCGGAGTTGGACGTGCCGGCGATGGTGCATGTCTCCGCCTCGTGCAATCCGGCCTTCCACGCCACCGGCGCCCACTACATCAACGCCGACACCACCGCCTTCATGCAGTTCATCCAGGGCGACCTGTTCAAGGACTTCCCGACCCTGAAGTTCATCATCCCGCACGGCGGCGGCGCTGTTCCTTATCACTGGGGCCGCTACCGGGGCCTGGCCCAGGACATGAAGCGCCCGCCCTTGAGCGACCTGCTCAACAACGTCTTCTTCGACACCTGCGTCTACCACCAGCCGGGCATCGACCTGTTGCTGAAGGTGATCCCGACCCGGAACATCCTGTTCGGCTCGGAGATGGTGGGGGCGGTGCGCGGTGTTGACCCGGAGTCCGGGCAGTTCTTCGACGACACCAAGCGCTACATCGAAAACTCCGCCCTTTCGGACGAGGCCAAAGCCCAGGTCTTCAATGGCAACGCCCTGCACGTCTTCCCCCGCCTCGCCGCCCGGCTTGGTCTGGCCGCCTGAGGCCAGCGATGAAGCTGTTCCGCCAACTCTGGTTCCTGGTGCTCGCCGCGACGGCCATGGGGGCGGCCCTGGGCCTGGCTGACCCGTCGCTCGGCGTCGCCATGAAGCCCCTGGGCGACGGCTTCATCGCGCTGATCAAGCTGCTCGTGGCGCCGGTGATCTTCTGCACCGTGGTCCACGGCCTGTCAGCCATGGGCGACCTGCGGCGGGCCGGCCGCGTGGCGGCCAAAGCCCTGGTCTACTTCGAGGCGGTCACCACCCTGGCCCTGGCGGCGGGGCTGATGGCCGCCAACCTGGCAAGGCCCGGCGCGGGCATGCATGTGAACGCCGCCGCCCTGGATCCCGCTTCCGTGGCGGCCTACGTCGCCCAGGCCAGGCATCAGACGATCCAGGACTTCCTGCTCGACATCATCCCCAACACCTTCGTCGGCGCCTTCACCCAGGCCAATGTGTTGCAGGTGCTGCTAGTCTCAGTGCTGTTCGCCTGCGGTGTCGTCGCCGCCGGTCCCGTGGCCAGGCCGCTCGCCGAGGGGATCGGACGGCTGTCGAAGGTAGTGTTTGCCATCGTCGCCCTGGCGATGTGGGCCGCGCCGCTGGGCGCGTTCGGCGCCATGGCCTTCACCGTCGGCAAGTTCGGCCCCGGCGCCCTGGCCAGCCTCGGCGGCCTGATCCTGGAATTCTACGGTTTGAGCCTGGCCTTCGTGACGCTTGTGTTCGGCGCCATCGCCATGGCCGTCGGCGTCTCCTTGATCCGCCTGTTGGCCTACATCCGCGACGAGATCCTGGTGGTGGCGGCCACCACCTCCACCGAGACCGTCCTGCCTCGCCTGATCGAAAAGCTCACCGCCCTGGGCTGTGAGGAATCCGTGGTCGGGCTGGTCGTTCCGGCGGGCTATGCCTTCAACCTCGACGGCGCCTGCCTCTATCTGGGAACGGCCGTGCTGTTCCTGGCCCAGGCTACCGGGGTGAGTCTGAACCTCGGCCAGCAGCTCGGCTTGCTGGCGGTGATGCTGTTCACTTCGAAGGGGGCGGCCGGCGTACCGGGGGCGGCCTTCGTGGTGCTGGCGGCCACCGTGGCCTCGACCGGCATCCTGCCCGTGGTCAGCGTGGCGATCCTGCTGGGCGTCCATCGGCTGATGGCCGAGGCGATGACCTTCGTGAACCTGGTGGGCAACACCCTGGCCGCCATCGTCGTCGCGCGCTGGGAGCAGGCCGTCGACCTCGACATTCTCTTCGATCGCGTCGGCGCGCGACGCCTCAGGGCCCCCACCGCGGCGGCCCTGCCCTCATGAGCCAGGAACGCATGGACCCGAATTACAAACCCTTCGCCCCCAACCCGTCCAAGCCGGCGTTCCGGCCGCCGCCCGGGTCAGTGGATGCCCACTGCCACGTGTTCGGCCCCGCGGCGCGCTTCCCCTATGCGCCCGAGCGCAAGTACACCCCCTGCGACGCCTCCCGCGACCAGCTCTTCGCCCTGCGCGACTTCCTGGGTTTCGAGAGGAATGTGATCGTCCAGGCCACCTGCCACGGCAAGGACAACCGCGCCCTCGTGGACGCCCTGAACGCCGCCGGGAACCGCGCCCGGGGTGTCGCCACCGTCGATGAGACGATTACCGAGGCGGAACTGGCCGCGCTGGACGCCGCCGGCGTCCGCGGCGTGCGGTTCAACTTCTTGAGGCGCCTGGCCGACTTCACCCCGCACGAGACCCTGCGCCGCATCGCCGACAAGGTCGCCGCCTTTGGCTGGCATGTGGTGGTCTATTTCGAGGCCCCGGACCTGGCCGAACTCCAGCCGCTGTTCACCTCGCTGCCCACCACCGTGGTGGTCGACCACATGGGCCGGCCCGACGTAGCCCTCGGTCTCAAGCATCCGCAGTTCCAGGCCTTCCTGCAATGGATGGCCGAAGATGAGGATGTCTGGTCGAAGGTCAGCTGCCCCGAACGCCTGTCCCTGACCGGCCCGCCCTATGACGACGTCATCCCCTATGCCCGCACGGTGGTGGAGCGCTTTCCCGACCGGGTCCTGTGGGGCACGGACTGGCCGCATCCGAACATGACCACCCATGTGCCCGACGACGGCAGGCTGGTGGATTTCATTCCAAAGATCGCGGTGACCGCCGATCTTCAACAACGCCTGCTCGTGGACAATCCGCAGCGGCTCTATTGGGCGAGGTGAACATGTCCGGCCCCAAGGACTACGAAGACATCCCTGGCACGATCGTCTTCGACGCCGATCAGTCGCGCCTTGGCTACCATCTCAACATGTTCTGCATGTCGTTGATGAAGGCCGACAGCCGGGCCGCGTTCAAGGCCGACGAGAAGGCCTATCTGAACCGCTTTCCCATGACCGCCGAACAGAAGGACGCGATCCTGCGGCGCGACTGGAACGGCATGCTCCAGCTCGGCGGCAACATCTATTTCACCGCCAAGCTCGCGGCGACCGACGGACTGTCGTTCCAGCAGATCGCCGCGATGATGAGCGGCACCACCCAGCCGGAATACGCCGCCATGATGCTGGCCGGTGGCCGCTCGATCGAAGGCAACCGCTCCAAGAAGGAAAATGCCCGTGGCTAGGATCATCGCCGGCGTCGCAACGTCCCACGTCCCCGCCATCGGCGCCGCCCTCGACAACGGCAAGGCCGGCGACGACTACTGGAAGCCGGTGTTCGCCGGCTACGAGCGCTGCAAGGCGTGGATCGCGGAGCAGAAACCCGACGTGGTGATCGTGGTCTACAACGACCACGCCTCGGCCTTCTCCCTGGAGCTGATCCCCACCTTCGCCATCGGCTGCGCCGACGAATTCGCCATCGCCGACGAGGGGTGGGGGCCGCGGCCGACCCCCAAGGTGATCGGCCACCCCGAGCTGGCCTGGCACATCGCCCAGTCCTGCATCCTCGACGAGTTCGACCTCACCATCGTCAACAAGATGGATGTGGATCACGGCCTCACCGTGCCCCTGTCGCTGATGTTCGGCCAACCCGACGCCTGGCCGTGCCGGGTGATCCCGGTAGCCGTGAATGTCGTGCAATACCCGCCCCCCACCGGCCACCGCTGCTTCAAGCTTGGCGAAGCGATCCGCAGGGCGGTGGAGTCCTTCGACCAGGACCTCAAGGTGGTGATCGCGGGCACCGGGGGCATGAGCCACCAACTTCAGGGACCCCGCGCCGGACTGATCAATCGGGACTTCGACACCCGCTTCCTCGACGACCTGACCCGAGACCCCGAGGGCCTGGCGCGCAAGCCGCACATCGAGTACCTGCGGGAAGCGGGCTCCGAAGGGGTCGAACTGGTCATGTGGCTGGTGATGCGCGGGGCCTTGACGGCCCAGGTCCAGGAGATCCACCGCTTCTACCACGTGCCCGCTTCGAACACGGCGGTGGGTCACATGATCCTGGAAGAACCAGCTTAGGCGCGCCGGCGTTGCGCGGCTTCGCCTGTCGCGCCGCCTTGAGAAGGCTCAAAGATCGGGCGGGGCGACCCGGTTCAAGTAGGCCGACACCGCGTCGCCGAACACCGTGTTCTGGTCGCCGGCGACCATGTGGCCCGCGCCGCGCACCACGACGACTTCGGCCTGGGGAATGAGCGTCGTAAAGGCTTCGGCGTCTTCAGGCAGGACGATCTCACTCTCGTCGCCGCGCACTAGCAGGGTCGGCGCGATGACGTTCCGGGCAGCTTTCGGCAAGCGGTCGTCGACGTCGAAGCGATTGCTTGCGGCGCGCGCGATGAACGATGGATCCCAGTGCCAATGCAGCCGACCGTCACGGGAACGCAAATTCTTCATCAGACCGGCGGGATCCTTGGGCCGGGGCCGGTGCGGCAGGTAGCCGGCCACCGCGTCGGCGGCCTCGTGAACGTCGGCGAAACCTTCGGGATTGGCGGTCATGAAGGCCATGATCCGCTCAGATCCCGGCCCCGCAACCTTGGGGGTGATGTCGACGAGCACCAGGGCGCGCACTTTTTCCCGGGATCCCTCCCCCGCCGCCAGCAGGGCGGCGATCCCGCCCAGGGAAGCGCCGACCAGGATCACCGGCCGATGGAAGCCGTCCATCACCGCCCTGACATCGTCGCGGAAGGCGCTGAAATCATAGTCCCCTTGCGGCGCCCATCCACTGTCGCCGTGGCCGCGCAGATCCAGAGACAGCACGTGGTAGCCGAGCGCCGCCAGCATCCGCGCCGTCGCGCCCCAGGCGTGCCGCGTCTGGCCGCCGCCG
>DASVMY010000022.1:0-1562 GCA_036384135.1 Caulobacteraceae bacterium
GAGGGCCTGCAGCGCCAGCCTTGCCGCCCGTCTCCAGCGGCGCGCCAGGGCGTATTGCGCCGACGCCGCCAGGGCCGCGTCGCAGGCGATCCACCGGCGCAGGCAGGCGGGCGCGGTGCGCCCGGTCAAGGCCCGTTCGACGACCGCCAAACGTGAGCGCAGCGCACACGCCGGGTCCGACGACAGGCTGCCGGGCCGTTTCCTGTACCCCACCAGGACGGCGCTGTTGAACGCCACCGGCCGCCGGGCGGCGATGAGCAGCTGCAGCAGATAATCCTCGCCGCCGCCCCACAGCCGGCTGTCGACATCGTATCCGCCGGCCTCGCTGACCGCTTCGCGGCGGAAGACGGCGGCGCTGCCGTTGCCGACAAAATTGACCAGCAGGTGCTGGTGGAAAACGTAGCCGTGGCAATTGAAGTCGGGAAAGGACCGCAGGATTCGCCCCTGGAAATCAATGACCTGGTGCAGGACGTAGACGAAGCCGGTCTCCGCCGGCGCGGCGGCCAGGGCTTTGACCTGGGACCAGAGATAGTCCGGACGCCACAGGTCGTCGCTGTCGAGGGGGGCGATAAGCGCGCCGTTCGAGGCGGCGATGCCGGTGTTCCTGGCCGCCGCGGCGCCGGCGTTGCCCGTCCTGATCAGGCGGGTGGGGATGGCGCCGTGACCGGCGCCGGCGACGATCGCCGCGGTCGCGTCGGTGGACCCGTCGTCGATAACGATCACCTCGAAGGCCGGATAGGTCTGGGCGTGGACGCTGGCCAGGGTCCGCGCGATGGTGTCCTGGGCGTTGAAGGCCGGGATGATCACCGAGACGAGGGGATGCCGTTTCATTGTGGGTTGGTTTGGGGCAGGTCGGTTTGGGGCGCGGCGGGACGGCTGAAGCGATCGGTTGAATGCATGAAGAGGCCGCGTGGGCGAAGCCAGGGCGCCTTGAAGACCACCCGGCTGAAGCCGCCGGCCTCCTGGCGCAGGCGCCGCCCAAGCCCGGGCCCGATCATGACGCCGAGGGAGGATGACAGGCGCAGGCAGCCCTCGAAGCGCGCCGTCCTGACCACATGCCGCTCCAGGGCCAGCAGGACCTGGCGGGCGACCGGCGGCGTCATCGCCGACTGCCGGCGGCCATCCAGCGCCTCCAGCAGGCGCGGCTCCAGCCGCTGCCAGGCCGCGCCGACCTCCTGTTCCTGGCCGCCCAGGCCGTAGGCGAGACCGGAAAACAGGGCCTGGGCGCAGGCGTCGGCGTCGCGAGCCTCTACCCTGGCTGTGTCGAAGAGGCCGTCCGCCGCGTCCCCGCAGGCGAGCGCCACGCCGGCGTTCCAGAACAGGCCGGTCAGAAAAAGGCGTGTATCCGTGAGCGCCAGCCCGGCGGCCCGCGCCCGGGACCGGACCACGGCGGCGTCCTGGACCATCGCCCGCGCGTCTTTGGTGCGCGAACCTGGACTGTTCCAGTATCGGGCCAGGGGGCGGTCGACGCGCAGGAAGCGGGCGCCGTGAATGAAGAGCCGGAGCCAGAGGTCCCAGTCTTCGTGGGTGGCGAGCGCCTCGTCGAAGCCGCCCACCGCGGC
>DASVMY010000023.1:0-1748 GCA_036384135.1 Caulobacteraceae bacterium
GCGGCTGGACATCCCCGTGGCCGGCCCGATGCGGGCGCCGGGCGAGGCGGTGGGCATGCTGTCCCTGGAAGGGGCCATGGACGAACTGGCCGAGGCGGTGGGGCTGGACCCCATCGAACTGCGCATCCGCAACGAGCCGGAAAGCCACCCGGAAACCGGCGCGCCGTTCTCCGCCCGCCAGCTGGTAGAGTGCATGACCGATGGGGCGGAGCGCTTCGGCTGGTCCAAGCGTAGTCCGAAGCCCGCCCAGGTGATGGACGGCGAATGGTATGTCGGCATGGGCATGGCGGCGGCGATCCGCGGCAACTTCCTGCTGCCGGCCAAGGCCAGCATGAAGATCGAGGCCGACGGCAGCGTGACCATCCGCCAGGGCATGACCGACATCGGCACCGGCACCTACACCATCCTGGCCCAGATCACCGCCGAGACCATGGGGGTTCCCCTGGACAAGGTATATGTGGAGATCGGCGATTCCGGCTTTGCCCCGGCCCCCGGCTCCGGCGGCCAATTCGGCGCCGCCAGCGCCGGTTCGGCGGCGCTGGCCACCGGCATGGTGCTGCGCAAGACCCTGGCGGAGATGGCGGTGGCCGATCCGGCCTCGCCCCTGTTCGGGGCCGAGGTGGCGGCGGTGGACTTCCGTGACGGGCTGATCACGGTGGAGAACCGCTCGGAGACCCTGGCCTCCCTGGTGGGCCGCCTGGCCCCGGCCGGCGTCAATGTCGAAGGCGCCTCCACCCCGGCCGCCGACGCCCGCAACTGGGCCCAGCACGCCTATGGCGCCACCTTCGCCGAGGTGGCGGTGAGCAGCGTTACCGGCGAGGTCCGCGTCCGGCGGATGCTGGGCGCCTTCGCCTGCGGCCGCATCCTCAACGCCAAGACCGCGCGCAGCCAGATCACCGGCGGCATGATCTGGGGCGTCGGCACGGCCCTGCACGAGTCCAACCGCATCGACGAGCGCTACGGCAGCTTCATCGGCCAGGACCTGGGCGGCTATCTGGTGCCCGCCCACGCCGACATCGTCGACATCGACGCCTATTTCCTGCCGGAGGTGGACGACAAGGCGAACCCGCTGGGGATCAAGGGCGTCGGCGAAGTCGGCATCTGTGGCGTCGGCGCGGCGGTGGCCAACGCGGTCTACAACGCCTGCGGCGTGCGCCTGCGGGACTATCCGCTGACGCCGGACAAGGTGCTGGCGGGGTTGGGGTAGGGATGGCCGCCGCCGCGCCACGTCAGGGCGCCAGCTTCACCTTGACCACGGCGCTGAGCCCCGAGCGCAGGCGTTCCAGCCCCGGCTGGCCGGGGTCCAGCGCAATGCGCACCGGCACGCGCTGGACGATCTTGGTGAAGTTGCCGGCGCCTGGCTCGAAGGGCAGCAGGGCGAATTCGGAGCCGGTGCCGGGGGCCAGGCTGGCGACCTTGCCGGTGAAGACGTGGCCGGGCAGGGCGTCGATGCGCACCTCCGCCGCCTGGCCGGGCAGCATCCGCCCGGTCTGGGTCTCCTTGAAATTGGCCGTCACATAGAGGGTCGCGGGGCGGACCACGGTCATCAGGGTGACGCCCGGCTGCACCAGGGCGCCGACAGCCGCCTGCAGGTCGCCGACGACGCCGTCCACCGGGGCGACGACGGTGGTGTTGGCCCTTTCCTGTCTGGCGGCGTCCAGGCCGGTGCGGGCGCGGTATTCGGCGGCCTTGGCCTGGGCCAGGGCGGCCTGGATTTCGGCGCGGCTGTGGACGCCGATCAGGGCCTG
>DASVMY010000024.1:0-5374 GCA_036384135.1 Caulobacteraceae bacterium
TTCGGCGTCCCGCGTGCGGCGCGCGTGCAGGATCTCGGCGTATTCCACGTCCATCTCGATGAACCGGCCAAGCTGGCGCAGGCGCCGCTGCGCCAGGTCCTCGGCGGGATCTGGCGGGGCGAGGGGTTCAGCCGTTTCTGGCGGTGGAGGCGAATGGAACATAATGAGAACATCTAAGCCAGATTCGCATCCCGGCCAAGCAGAAAATGCGGCCCCAGGTGATGGAACGGGATCAGTCAAGCGCCCGATCGGTTGCCGCGCGGCGGGCCCGGCTCTAAATCCGGTAGTCCTCGCAGGAGGACGACCGTATGGCCAAGCAGTTCCCCGCCATCGACAAGGCGACCGGCGGCTTCATCTGCCGCCAGCACGTGTTCTTCGTCGCCTCGGCGGCCCAGAGCGGCCGGGTCAACCTCTCGCCCAAGGACGCCCGGTCCCTGCGCGTGCTGGGCCCGAACCAGGCCGCCTATCTGGACCAGACCGGCAGCGGCAACGAGACCTCGGCCCACCTCAAGGCCGACGGCCGCCTGACCTTCATGTTCTGCGCCTTCGAGGGCCAGCCGCTGATCCTGCGGCTGTATGGACGGGGGCGGGTGATCTTGCGGGGAGGCGCCGAGTACCAGCGCCTGCTGGCCGACTGGTTCGCCGGCGAGGAGCCGCCGGGCGCGCGCCAGATCATCCTGCTGGACATCGACCTGGTGCAGACGTCGTGCGGCTACGGCGTGCCGCTGTTCGACTATGTCGAGGAGCGGCCGAACCTGGTCCGCTGGGCGGAGTCGCGGGGGGAAGAGGGGATGGAGGAATACCGGCGGGAGAAGAATGCGGTGAGCCTGGATGGGCTGCCGACGGGGATGTTCGGGGGCGGGACCTAGGCCCTACTCGCGCGAGGATCAGCGGTGTGTGGGTTCCCCCTCACGTCACCTTCACGCGCGCCGCGCTTTCCGGAAGATCCGTCCCGAAGGCGCGCTGGAAGAATTCGGCCACGGTAGGCCGTTCCAGTTCGTCGCACTTGTTCAGGAAGGTCAGGCGGAAGGCCAGGGCCAGGTCGCCGGCGAAGATCTCGGCGTTCTGGGCCCAGGTGATCACCGTCCGCGGGCTCATCACGGTGGAGATGTCGCCGTTGATGAAGGCGTTGCGGGTCATGTCGGCGACGCGGACCATGGCGGCGATCTGGCGCTTGCCCTCGGGGGTCTTGGCGTAGTTGGGCGCCTTGGCCAGCACGATCTCGGCTTCGACGTCATGGGCCAGGTAGTTCAGCGTGGTGACGATCGACCAGCGGTCCATCTGGCCTTGGTTGATCTGCTGGGTGCCGTGGTACAGGCCCGTGGTGTCGCCCAGGCCGATGGTGTTGGTGGTCGAGAACAGGCGGAAGAACTTGTTGGGCCGGATGACGCGGTTCTGATCCAGCAGGGTCAGCTTGCCCTGGGCCTCCAGCACGCGCTGGATGACGAACATCACGTCCGGACGGCCGGCGTCGTATTCGTCGAACACCAGGGCCATGGGCCGTTGCAGGCACCAGGGCAGCATGCCTTCCCGGAACTCGGTGATCTGCTTGCCGTCCTTCAACACGATGGCGTCCTTGCCCACCAGGTCGATGCGGCTGACGTGGCTGTCGAGGTTGACGCGGATCAGCGGCCAGTTCAGCCGCGCCGCCACCTGTTCGATGTGCGTCGACTTGCCGGTGCCATGGTAGCCCTGGACCATCACGCGGCGGTCGTGGGCGAAGCCGGCGCAGATGGCCAGCGTCGTCTGCGGGTCAAAGCGGTAGGCGTCGTCGAAGTCCGGCACGTGGCTGTCACGCTCGGTGAAAGCCGGCACCATCATGTCGGAATCGACGCCAAAAGTGTCGCGCACCGAGACCATCTTGGTCGGGACCAGGGTCTGCAACGCTTCGTCGTTCGGTTGGGTGATCTCTGTCATGGCGCGGGTTCACTAACGCGGTGACGTGGCGGACGCAAACCGGCGTTTAGAAATGCGGCGGGGAATTTTTGAGGGGGGCGGGGGGCGGAGGATGCGCGCCAGACGAACACGTTCCCCTCACCCCGCTCATCCCGGCGAAGGCCGGGAACCAGTCACAACCCTCCGCATCCTGGGCATCGGGACGAGGGCGCGCGTTGAATCTGAAGCTTTTGCCTGGGTCCCGGCCTTCGCCGGGATGAGCGGTATTGGGGATGTGGAGCGGGTTTTTAAACCAGCTTTGCTTTCTGCAGGGTCTTGTAGGCCTTCACCACGCGCTGCAGCTTGTGCTCGGCGGAGCGGTCGCCGCCGTTGGTGTCGGGGTGGCAGCGTTTGACCAACTCGGTGTAGCGGGCGCGAATCACCGCCGCCTCGGCCGAGGCGTCCAGGTCGAGGTCGGCCAGGGCGTTGCGTTCCATCTTGCCCAGGTGGCGGGCGTTGGCCGCCCGGGTGTCGGCTTCCCTGGCCTTGGCGGCGTTGAAGAAGCCGAAGGGGTCCACGTAGCCGCCCCGCGCCGCGGCCTGTTCGCGGTTGCCGGCGCCGGCCTTGAAGGCCCAGGTGGGGCGGCCGCCGCCCATCTGGTCCTCGGTCTGGCGGGCGCGGACCTCGCCCTCGCTCATGCCGGCGAAGAAGTTCCAGTGGCGGTTATATTCCGCCGCGTGGGCCTGGCAGAACCAGTAGTGCTCGCTCAAAAGGTCGCGGGACTTGGGCGCGCGCGCCGTCGCCGCCAGCCGGCACTCCGGATGGTCGCAGGGGCGCTCCCCGGGCTTCAGGGCGTAGACGTCCTCGGCCTGCGCCTTCTCCCCGGCCTTAGGGGGGCGCACGCGGATATCCACGAACTTCGGCTTGTATTGAAACGCGGTTCTCATGAGACGAAGTATGAACCCGAACTTTTACCGTTCAAGAATTGACACCAAACCATTTGGAGGGCCGAATATGGGCGCTGTCACCGAGACCATCCGTCACAAGCTGGACGTGGCCTTCTCGCCCAGCCGCCTGGACGTGGTCGATGACTCCGACCGGCACAAGGGCCACTCCGGCGCCCGCGAGGGCGGAGAGAGCCATTTCACCGTCACCCTGGAGTCCGCCGCCTTCACCGGCGTCGGCCGCGTCCAGCGCCAGCGCATGGTCTACGGCGCCCTGGCCGAAGAACTGGCCGGCCCGATCCATGCCCTGTCCCTGAAGGCCTTGGCGCCGGGGGAAACGGCGTAATCCGGGGCGCCCCCTACCACCCGCTCACCCCCGCGTGCGCGGGGATGAGCGGAAAACAATAGATAACTCAGGCATCAATCCCTAGGGCGCTATGCAGCGCGCAGTCTTAAGCATCAATCCCTAGGGCGCTTTGCAGCGCGCAGTCTTAAGCATCAATCCCTAGGGCGCTTTGCAGCGCCCTGGCCAGGTCGCCGGCCCGGAAGGGCTTTTGCAGCACCTGGGCGCCGGCGTCCACCTCGCGCAGGCCCGCCTCTCCGTAACCGGTGGAGAAGATGGGCGGCACATGCCTGGCCCGCAAGGCGTCGGCCACCGGAAACACCGACTGTCCGGCCAGGTTCACGTCCAGCAAAGCGGCGTCGATGACGCCCTCGGCCTCGATCACCTTGAGGGCCGCATCCACGGTATGGGCGGGCCCGACCACGGTGCAGCCCAGGTCCGTCAGCATGTCTTCCACCAACATGGCGATCATCAGCTCGTCTTCGACGACAAGCACGCGGCGGCCCTGCAACTTTCCACCGTCCGTCAAAGCTTGGCACTCCGGGCTGCGTCTGTCTGTCGCAAGACTAGTCCAACGCCAGCGGGGCGCAAGCGATCCGCCCAGAGCCTGTCTTGTTTTGATGGGCTCATCAAAACAGGAAGAACAGGCTCGGTTCTTCAGTTTGCGCAAAAGATGCTCAGGCTTGCTGTTCCTCGTCCTGTTTCAGCGGCGGGCTGATGCGCAGGGCGGTGATCTGGTTGCGCTGGCGGCGCAGCACCTGAAAGCGGTGGTGGTGGAACAGGAAGGTCTGGCCGGGCTCCGGAATGGTCTGGCTTTCGTGAATGACCAGGCCGGCTACGGTCACCGCGTGGTCGTCCGGCAGGTCCCAGTCGAGCGCCCGGTTGAGGTCGCGCACGGTGACTTCGCCATCGACGTTGACCCAGCCGTCCGGCTGGCGTCGCACGCCCTGGACGGAGGTGTCGTGCTCGTCGTCGATCTCGCCGACGATTTCCTCCAGGATGTCCTCGAGCGTCACCAGCCCCTGCAGGGCGCCGTACTCGTCCACCACCAGGGCGAAGTGGGTCTTGCGCTTGAGGAAGGCGTTGAGCTGGTCCTTGAGGTTGGTGGTCTCGGGGATGAACCAGGGTTCGCGGGTGATAGCGGCGATGTCGATGGCTTCCACATCGCCGCCGGCCTCGGCCATGGCCCGGGCCAGGTCCTTGGCGTGCAGCACCCCGACGATATTCTCCGAATCGTCCTTGTAGAGCGGCAGGCGGGTGAAGGGGCTCTCCAGCGCCTTGGCCACCAGGTCGCGGGTGGCCAAGTCGGCGTCGATCATCGAGATCGACTTGCGGTGGACCATGATCTCCGAGACGTCCATGTCGGACAGGTCCAGCACCCCGCCCAGCATCCGGCGGTCGCGGCTTTCCACGGCGCCTTCGGAGTGGTGGTACTCCACCGCGCCGCGGATCTCCTCGTGCGCGGCCAGGACGTCGGTCTCCATGTCCAGGTTGACGCCGAACAGGCCCAGCGTGCGGCGCACGATCCACTGGATGGCGTACATCACCGGTCCCAGCAGGCGCACCAGCACCAGGATCGGGCCCGACAGGCTGCGCGCCACGTCGTCGGCGCGGACGATGGCCAGGGTCTTGGGCAGGACCTCGACGAACACCACCACCAGCACGGTCATCACCACCGTGGCCAGGAAGGTGCCCAGGATGCCGGGGATGGCGTGGGTGATCACCTCCGTCGCCATCACCGAGGCGGCGATGTTGAAGGCGTTGTAGGCCACCAGCAGGGCGCCGATCATGGTCTCCTGGTCGGCGGTGAGCTCATTGACCCGTTTGGCGCCCTGGTCGCCTTCGCGTTCCAGCTGGTGCATCCGCCCGCGGCTGGCGCGGGTCAGCGCCGTCTCCGCCGCCGACAGGATGGCCGAGACGACGAGCATGACGATGATGATCGGCACGAGCCCGGCAAACAGGGCGGCGATCATGGTTTGGCTCCTTCGGCGATCAGGAAGTCCCGCAGGGGCGCGGGGGCCACGCCCTTGGCCACGAAGGCGTCGCCGATGCGGCGGGCCAGGATGAAGGTCAGGGCGCCGCCCTCGGCTTTCTTGTCCTGGGCCATGTGGCCGATCAGGGCGTCGGCGTTGAACGGATGGGCGCTGAGGTTCGCCAGGCGCGCCGGCAGGCCGGCGGCGGCCACGGCCCGCTCGGCCCGCACCGCGTCCTG
>DASVMY010000025.1:0-13247 GCA_036384135.1 Caulobacteraceae bacterium
GGCGTCGCCTGGGGCGCCCGGCGCCGCGCCCCCATAGTCTGGCGGCTGGTCGGTAGGCGCCCCACCCACGTCGCCGGCAGGGGGCTCGTCCAGGTAGGGGCCGCCGCTGCTCTCGCCCAGCGGTTCGGCCTGGGTCGTCGCCTCAGGCGCCTTGGATAGCCAGAGGAAGTCGGAGGGCGGGATGTCTTTGAGGGCGACGGTCATGAACCGCTTCCAGATGGCCGCGGGAATCTCGCCCCCGGTCACCTTGGCCATGGGGGTGTTGTCGTCATTGCCGACCCACACCCCGGCCAGCATGTCCGGGGTGAAGCCGATGAACCAGGCGTCGCGCCAGTTCTGGCTGGTGCCGGTCTTGCCGGCCTGCGGCCGTCCAAGGTTCGCCCCCGTGCCGGTGCCGCCGGTGATCACCCCTTCCATCATCTCCACCATCCGCGTGGCGAACAGCGGGTCGTAGACCGGCGTCGGAGCCGATGGGGCCTTGGAATAGAGGATATCGCCGCGGGTCGAACGCACCTCCTCGATCAGGTAGGGCGTGGTCTTGCCGCCGCCGGTCTGGAACACCTGATAGCCGCCCGCCATCTGCAGAAGAGTCACCTCGTAGGCGCCGAGTGCGATGGAGAGACCCGGGCGCGGGGGGATGTCGCTGACCCCGCAGCGGCGGGCGAACTCGCCGACCACCTCGGGCCCAACCTCCTGCGCCAAGCGGACCGAGACGGTGTTGATCGACCGCGCCAGGGCGGCGCGGACCGTGACCGCGCCGGCATAGTGGCCGCCGTAGTTCTCTGGCGTCCAGCCTTTCAGGGCGATAGGGGCGTCCTGGCGGACGTCGTCGGGACCGACCCCGTGCTCCACCGCCGAGCCGTAGACGAAGACCTTGAAGGACGAGCCGGGCTGGCGATGGGCCTGGGTGACGCGGTTGAAGGCGCTCTTGTCGTGGTCCAGCCCGCCCACCATGGTGCGGATCGCCCCGTCCGGCGCCAGGGCCACCAGGGCGCCCTGGGACACGCGGCGCCCCTTTCCCAGGGTCTCGACGCCATAGCGCACCGCCTCCAGTCCCGCCGCCTGCAGCTTCGGATCGATGGTCAGGCGCACCACCAGGTCCGGCGAGGCGCCGCCGCTGAGGGTGCTGGCCTCGGCCGCGGCCTGATCGAGGATATAGCTGTACCCCCCCTCCCCCGCGCGCGGGGGCGCCAGGGCCGGGGGCGTGGCCAGGGCCTGCTGCTCCTGCGCCGGCGTGATCCAGCCCTCTTCGCGCATCACCCCCAGGATCTTGCGCGCCCGGGTCATGGCGCCGGCCAAGTCGTTGGTCAGGGCCAGGCGCGAGGGGGCGTTGGGCACCGCCGCCAACAGGGCCGCCTCGGTGAGGGTGAGCTGGCTGGCGGGATGGCCGAAATAGGTCTGCGAAGCCGCGTCCAGGCCATAGGCGCCGGCGCCGAAGAAGGTGCGGTTGAGGTACAGCTCCAGAACCTGGTCCTTGCCCAGCATGTCCTCCAGCCGGCCGGCCAGGACCGCCTCCTGAATCTTCCGTTTCAGCGTGTGCTCGGTCTTCAGGAACAGGGTGCGGGCCAGTTGCTGGGTGAGGGTCGAGGCTCCCTCCGCCGCGCGATGCTCCTTCAGGTCGCGCCGGGCGGCGCGGGCAATGGCGTAGAAGTCCACCGCGCCGTGCTGATAGAAGCGCCGGTCCTCGGCCGCCAGGAAGGCCTTTGGAGCGTACGCGGGCAGCGCGGCCAAGGTCACCCGCTGTCCATACTTGGCGCCCCGCGTGGCTATCAGCCCTCCATTATGGTCAAGGAAGGTCATGCCGGGCGACCGGCGGATCGCCCATAGGGCCTCTTGCGACGGGATTTGTGGCATGTCCTTCAGGCAGGCCTGTTCGAACCAGGCGAACCCCAGGGCGCCGATCCCCGCCAGCACCAGCACCAGCACGGCCAGGACCGTCAGCCAGCGGGAAGCGCGGGGGCGGCGCGGCGGCCGTCCGCCGCGGACGGCCTTAGGGGGCGGCCCTGAGGGCGGCCTCGGGGGCGGAGCCGGGGCGCGAGGCTGGCCATCGCGCCGGCCGAAGCGGGCGCCGAGAGCTGGTTCCAAGGCGTGTGCGTCAGCGTCAGGCGTCTTTGGCATCAACACAAACCAGGGGTGAGGCCTAATCCTGATACCGGGCAAGGCAAGGGCCGACACTATGGCCGCCGCTCGCCAGCCGCAATCCGGCGGATGCGCGCAGCGCCGCCGCCAGGCCATGCGTCTCGACCTGCGCCCAAGGCCTTGCTAGCGTTGCCCAAGGAAGGTTGAGGGGTGCGTCGGATGCGGCCTTGGCCCGTCCTGCTTCTTGGGCTGTTATGCCTGACCGGATGCCTGCGGGCGCCGGATCACCCCCCTGTCGGCGATCCGGCCCAGGCGCAGCCGGCGGCGGAGAGTTTTGGCGCGCCCGCGCGCATGACGCGTTCCCTGCGCGGCGACATTTATCTCCTGCCCGGCGGCGGCGACCACCCGCCCGACTTTCGGACCCTCAGGCCGGTAGGCGCCGTCTACGTCCGAGCCCTGAACATGCCAGACCAGGATTGGCGCACCGGCCTGCCCGGCATCACCAGCCGCGCCGAATGGTTCGCCCTCGACTACAATGGGACGTTCACAGCCAAGACCCCTGGCCGATACCGTTTTATTCCGATCGGTAACGACGGCTCGCGGCTGATCATCGACGGCAAGGTGGTGGTCGACGATTACGGCGTGCACGACGCCGCGACCGCCACGGGGGAAGCCGATCTGGGCCCCGGCCCGCACAGGCTTGAGGCGCAGTATTTCCATGGCCCGCGCGAACGCCTGGCGTTTCAGCTGCGCTGCAAAGGGCCGACCGGGCCGGAGGCGGTGTTTCCAGGCTGCGGGCTGGACGTCGGCGCCCCCAGCCTGTGGCGTCTTTGGCTGTGGTGGGTCGCCGCCTTGGCTGCCCTGGGCGCGGGGGTGATCTGGATGACCCGCCGCCGCCTCGCCCTCGAGGCCCACGGAGCCCCCTGATGGCCACCGGAGCCGCCGACGCCAACCGCACCCAACCCCAGATGAACAGCCCGGTCCGCCGGCGTTCAGCAACGGGCGGTCAGTTTGTCAGACACGGAACGCCTTCCCGCCCTTGCGGATTGGAGGGCCAGGAGCACAACTCATGACCAGAACCATCACGCGCGCGTCAGCCCCCAGGTCGACCCCCAACTCGGCCCCGAGGACAGCTGGCGTCTCGGCCCTCGTCCTTACGGGCCTGATGCTGATCGCCCTGCCCCTGGCGGGGTGCCAGAAGGGCGGGGCGACGGCGACATCCGCCGCCGCCGTGGAGCCCCTGGCCCTGCCTCTGACCACCGGCACGGAGACCGCCATCGCCCCGGCCCCGCTCGCCAGCGCCCTGCCCCCGGCGCCCCGCCCCCGGGTGACCCGCTTGGCGGACCGGCGGCAATCCTATGCCTATCTCGACCAGGCCTACGGCATGAGCGACGCCCTGGCGGGCGCGCCGCCGGACTATGGCTTCGAATACGACGGCGTCCGGCCCTGGGTCTGGCGCAGCGCCGACCGGTCCTATCGCGTGGCCGAGCCGGTGGAGGGCGGTTACCGCTACTACTACTATCGTCCAGGCGCGGACGCCCCCTACCTGGTCCAGGATCCTGAGTACGCCTACGCCTACGACGGCGACCAGCTGGCGATGGTCTATGGCCCCGGCGGGCGGCTGCTTGCCCCCGATGAGATCGACCGGCGGGCGGATGACGCCGGCCGCTATCTCTACCGCGCCATGGCGCTCTACGAGGCGTCGTTGAACGGCCAGCGCCACGCGGTGATCGCCGCCAACTGGGCCGCCCGCCGCGCCCAGATCCAGGCCCAGCAGGCGCAGTGGGCCGCCCAGCAGGAGCGTGAGGCCGAGTGGCGCGCCTATCACGACGAGCATCAGGCGCAGGAAGAGGCCTATTGGCGCCAGGAACACGCCCAGCGGCTGATTGCCGACGCCCGCTTCGACGCCTGGCGCCAGACCCGGTTCCAAGGCCCGCCGCCGCCGCCCGCCTGGCAGCAGCCGCGCCAGGCGACGGCCCAAGGTGGTCCTTTCAGCGGCTTTCGTCGCGACGAACAGGCGCCGCCGCCTTTCGCGCCCCCTCCGGTCGCCTCCGGCCCCGGCCCCAGCCAGCAGGCGGCCGACCGTGACCGGGCCCTGCAGCAGCAGGCGCTGGCCGCCCAGGCCAGGCAACTGCACGACCAGCAGGTTCAGGCGCAAAACCTTCAGGCCCAGAACCTTCAGGCCCAGAACCTTGAAGCCCAGAATCGGGCCAACGCGGCCAAGCTCGCCGCCCAACAGGCCGAACTGGCGCGGTTGCAGGCCGACGCCCAGCACCGCCAAACGCTGCAGGCGCAGGAACAGGCGCAAGCCCTGGCCGCCCGTAACGCCCAGGCCCAGATCAGGGCCCAGACCGAGGCGGCGCGGCTGGCTGACCTGCGGGCGCACGCCCAGGCCGACGCCGCACGCCAGGCCCAGCTTCAGGCGCAAGCGCGGTTAGAGGCTCAGCAACAGGTCCAGGCGCAGCAAAGGGCCGAATTCCAGAGGCGCGCCCAGATCCAGCAAAGCCAGCAGGTCGAGGCGGCGCAAAGGGCCCAGATCGAGGCCAACCGCCAGGCCGCGCTCAACGCCCGCATCCAGGCCGAAGCTGCGCACAAGGCGCAGATGCAGGCTGAAGCCCAGGCCCAGCTGGCGCAGCGTCAGCAGCACCTGGCCCAGGTTGAGGCGGCCCGTGCTGAAGCGGCCCGTGTCGAACCGGCTCATGCCGGCGCCCCGCCCAGACCGCCCGCCAAGCCCACCGAGACGCCGCCGCCTCCCAAGGTGAAGCCGGATCATCGCCACGAGGACGCCAAGGACAAAAGGCCGGAAGGGTAGAGCGTTTCCCGTCCCGCCCGGCCAGAGCCTGCCCTGTTTTGATGGAACCATCAAAACGGGACAGGCTCGATTCTTGAGTTTGCGAGCACGATGACTTTTGTCGGTTCCGACAAAAGTCATCGTGCTCCAGGCCAGGTTCCAGCGGTCGAAAGGCTCGCGCTGGACGCCGGACCGTGATCATCTTTCCCGCTGAGAGGACGCTCATGTCCCGCGGGAGGAAGTCATGGCTGAGGTGAACCGGCAGATCGTTCTGAACCAGCTGCCCCAGGGCGACAAACTGGCGACCGACCATTTCCGCCTGGCGCAGGGGCCGGTTCCGACGCCGGGCGAGGGCGAGGTGTTGCTGCGCACGCGCTACATCTCCCTGGACGCCGCCAACCGCGCCTGGATGCAGGGCGCCACCTACCGCTCCGCCCTCAACGCCGGCGACGTCATGGCCGGCGGCGCCTTGGCGGAGGTGATCGAGTCCCGGGACGCCAACCTGAAGCCCGGCGACCTGGTGTTCGCCGACACCGGCTGGCAGGACTACGCCGTCCTGCCCGCCAAGCGCCTCACCGCCACCCCCGCCATGGCGCCCATGACCCATCTGCTCAGCGTCTATGGCGTCGCCGGCCTCACCGCCTATTTCGGCCTGCTGAAGTGCGGCCGCCCGAAGGCCGGCGAGACGGTGGTGGTGTCGGCGGCGGCCGGCTCGGTGGGCTCACTGGTCGGCCAGATCGCCAAGATCAAGGGCTGCCGCGTGGTGGGCGTCGCCGGCGGCGCGGCCAAGGGCGCCCTGCTGGTCAAGGACTACGGTTTCGACGAGGTGGTCGACTACAAGGCTGGCGACACCCGCCGCGCCCTGCGCGCCGCTTGCCCCAGCGGCATCGACGTCTATTTCGACAACGTCGGCGGCGACGTCTTCGAGGCGGCCCTGTTCAACATGGCCAACCACGGCCGCATCGCCTGCTGCGGGGCGGTCTCCCAGTACGACGGCGCCGCCCCGCCGCACGGCCCGCGAGGCGTCCCCGGCCTGATCGTCACCCGCCGCCTGACCCTGACCGGCTTCGTGGTCATGGACTTCTATGACGAGCGCGACGCCGCCCTGGCCGAGCTGAAATCCTGGGTGGAGTCCGGCCAGCTGAAGGTGGCGGAGGATGTCATCGACGGCCTGGAACAGCTGCCCGCCGCCCTCATCGGCTTGCTGGCTGGCGAGAATGTAGGCAAGCGCATGGTCAAGGTTATTTGAGGCCGGCTATTGGCCAAATCCATTTTTGAACAGTCATTGTACGGGAGCGATTTGATATGGACTTTCGTCGACTTGGGACCAGCGGCCTGAAGGTCAGCGAGGTCGGTCTGGGCTGCAACAACTTCGGCATGCGTCTGGACCAGGCGGGGACGGATGCCGTGGTGAACGCCTGCCTGGACAACGGCATCACCTTCTTCGACACCGCCGACGTCTACGGCGCCTCCAAATCCGAGACCATGCTGGGCGAGGCCCTGAAGGGCAAACGCCATGAGGTGGTCCTGGCCACCAAGTTCGCCATGCCGATGGGCCCCGGCCCGGACCAGCGCGGCGGCTCGCGCCGCTATGTGATGAGCGCGGTGGAGGCCAGCCTCAAGCGCCTGCAGACCGACTACATCGACCTCTACCAGATGCACCGCCCCGACCCGGACACCCCGGTGGAGGAAACCCTGAGCGCGCTGGACGACTTGGTGACCCAGGGCAAGGTCCGTTACCTAGGCAATTCCAACTTCACCGGCTGGCAGATAGCCGACGCCGACTGGATCGCCCGCAACGAACACCTGAACCGCTTCGTCTCGGCCCAGAACAACTACAGCCTGCTGGAGCGCAACGTGGAGTTCGAGGTCATCCCGGCCTGCGAGCGCTTCGGCCTGGGTATGCTGCCGTTCTTCCCCCTGGCGTCGGGCCTGCTCACCGGCAAATACCAGCGCGGCGAGGCCCCGCCCGAGGGCACCCGCATGGCCGCCTGGGGCGCCCGCGGCGCGGCGGCGCTGAACGACAAGAACTTCGACAAGCTGGAAGAGCTGTCCGCCTACGCCAATGGCCACGGCCACACCCTGCTTAAGCTGGCCTTCGCCTGGCTGCTGGGCCACGGGGTGGTGTCTTCCGTGATCGCCGGCGCCACAGGCCCCGAACAGGTCAAGGCCAACGCCGACGCCGCGGCCTGGCGGCTCACGCCGGCGGAAGTCGAGGAGGTCAGCGCCTTGGCGGCGTAGCCGTCGTAACCAAGCATGGCGTTTTCATTTCGAAGGGTCTATGTAATACGCGATCATTCGTCGGTATTACCGGAGACTTCCATGTCGACCACGGTCACCAGCAAGGGACAGGTCACAATCCCCAAGCCGGTGCGCGACCGGCTGGGAATCCGGCCAGGCAATGCGGTCAACTTCGAACTGGCCGCCGACGGGCGTGTGGTCCTCATCAAGGTCGAGGACGGCGCGGTCGGCCCGCCGGTCAGTCGGTTCGAGGCTCTGCGCGGGCGCGCCGGCGCCGGGCTGAGCACCGATGAGATCATGAAACTCACTCGCGGCGCGTGACCAGCGTGATGCTGGTCGACACCAATGTGCTTCTGGATATCGTCACCGACGATCCCCAGTGGGCAGCTTGGTCGATCAGGCAGCTGGACGCGGCCAGCCTCAAGGGACCCCTCGCCATCAACGACGTGGTCTATGCCGAGCTGTCGGTGCGATTTTCCTCCATCGAGGCTCTCGACAGCGTCCTGGCCGAGTTTGGCGTCGCCATCGCGGCCATGCCCCGTTCGGCCCTCTTCCTGGCCGGCAAGGCCTTCCTGCAATACCGGGCCGCCGGCGGCGCGCGGACGGGGGTGCTGCCGGACTTTTTCATTGGCGCCCATGCCATGGTGTCGGGATCGACCCTGCTGACCCGCGACGCGAGGCGATACCGGACCTATTTTCCAGCCATCGACCTGATCGCGCCGCCTTAGGTCCCGCCCCTGCGCGATTTATGATCCATGGTTCATGAATTCCGCGATGGCAGGAACCGCCGCCCGGTCCTGGATCATGAACAGGTGGCCGCCTTCGAACATCGCAAGCTCCGCGCAGGGATGCGGGCGGCCAGACGCGCCTGGGTCTCCGGAAGCGCGATGCCGTCGTACCTGCCGCCGGCGATCAGCACCGGGCGCCGAATATCAGGCAACCGGTCCCAGGTGTCGTGCGCCGCCCGGGCCTCCAGCTGGCGGCGCGCGCCCATGGCGTGGCCGGGCTCGTCGGCATAGGGGTCCGCGGCGCCCAGGGCCACCAGCTGATCATGAAACTCGGCGTGCCCCGCCGCCCAGACGGCGTCGCGGCGGGTGTCGGAGATCGGGATCATGTGCCGCGCGCGCGTCACCCGGTCCATGTGGTCGATCTCATGGAACGGAAACGACGCCCCGCCCGCCCCGCCCGGCGACGTGCAGGCCAGCACCAGGCGGCGCACCTTGGCCGGATGCCGCAACACCAGCTCCTGGGCCACCATGCCGCCGAAGGAGACTCCCAGCACATTGGCCTGACTCCAGCCGATATGGTCCATCAGCCGCGCGGCGTCGTCGGCGTAGCCGGCCATGGAATAGGGCTGGTCCGGCTTGGACGTCCGGCCAAGGCCCCTCTGGTCATAGGCCAACAGATCGAAGGTCTTGGTCAGCGGCCCATCAAAGATGTTGGGCTTGTTCCTGAGGTCTCCGCCGGTGCCGGAGATGAACAGCAGCGGCGGGCCCTCACCCTGGCGCTCGTAGTAGATCTCGATGTCGCCGCCCGTCGCTTTGGGCATGGCGCGCCTCTACGGATGGGGGTTGCGGGCAGTCTGGCGATCAGACCCGGGCGTCGAAGCTGTCGGCCGAGGCCAGGTCCCAGTTGCGGCCGTAAAAGCTGCCATCCTGGGCGCCGTTCAGCAGGTCACCGGGCCTCAGGAAGGTGTGGATCTCGGAGAACAGCCGGATCTCCGTGGCGCTGACCCGCCGCGCCAGGTGGTGCGCCGCCAGTTCGCTGGGGTGTTTCAGCCCCGCCGCCGCCAGCATGGCGGCCAGGGCGCGCAGGGTGTTGTGGTGGAACGCGGCCACCCGCTCGGACTTGTCGGGAACCACCAGCGCCCTCTGCCGCAGACGGTCCTGGGTGGCGACGCCGGTGGGGCAGCGGTTGGTGTTGCAGGCCAGGGACTGCACGCAGCCCAGCGCGAACATGAACCCCCGCGCCGCATTAGCCCAGTCGGCGCCGATGGCCAGGACGCTGGCGATGTCATAGGCGCTGACGATCCGTCCCGCCGCGCCGATCCGGATCTGTTGGCGCAGCCCCGCCCCAACCAGAGTGTTGTGCACGAACAGCAGCCCCTCGCGCATGGGTGCGCCCATATGGTCGGAGAACTCCACCGGCGCAGCGCCGGTGCCGCCCTCGGCCCCGTCGACGACGATGAAGTCGGGCCGGATGCCGGTCTCCAGCATCGCCTTGACGATGCCCATCAGCTCCCAGGGATGGCCCAGACACAGCTTGAACCCCACCGGCTTGCCGCCGGAAAGCTCCCGAAGCTGGGCGATGAACTCCATCATCTGCCGCGGGGTGGAAAAGGCGCTGTGGCGGGGCGGGGAGATGCAGTCTCGGCCCATGGGCACGCCCCGGGTGTCGGAAATCTCCCTGGAGACCTTGGCCGCGGGCAGGATGCCGCCGTGGCCAGGCTTGGCGCCCTGGCTGAGCTTGATCTCGATCAGCTTGACCTGGTCGGTGGTCGCCTGGGCAGCGAACTTCTGGGGGTCGAACCGGCCTTCCTCATCGCGGCAGCCGAAATAGCCGCTGGCCACTTCCCAGCAGATGTCGCCGCCGCCGGCCCGGTGATAGGGGCTGATGCTGCCTTCGCCGGTGTCGTGGTAGAAACCGCCCTTCCGCGCGCCCTCGTTCAAGGCGTGGATGGCGTTGGCGCTCAGCGAGCCGAAGCTCATGGCCGAGATGTTGAACACCGACGCGGAGTAGGGCCTGGCGCACTGGTCGCCGCCGATGGTGATCCGGAACGTCTGCGGGTCCGCCGCCGCCACCGGGCAGGTGGAGTGGCCGATAAACTCATAGCCCTGGCGATAGACGTCCAGCAGGGTGCCGAAGGGGTGCTCGCCCGACTCTCCCTTCGACCGGGCATAGACCAGGGAGCGTTGGCTGCGTGAGAATGGAGCCGCGTCCTGGTCTGCTTCGATCAGGTACTGGCGGATCTCGGGCCGGATCATCTCCATGATCCAGCGGATGCGGCCGATGACCGGATAGTTGCGCTGGAGCGAATGGTCCGGCTGGGTCAGGTCGTGGAGACCCAGCAGCACCAGCAGGGCGCCGATCACGCTCAGGGTCCAGCCGGCCTCCAGCCGGTGCAATCCAATCAGACCGACCCCCGCCGCCGTCGCCAGGATGCAGAGCAGGAACGTCGTGTACCGGCTTGGCCGAAAACCCATGCCCTGATCCTCCCACGCGCCTGCTCCCGCGCGGCGGGACCCTCCTGCGCCGGGGCGCCCGCCGTCAAGCCGCCACGGATAGTGGCCAGGGCGCCATAGCTTCGAGGAGCGGTTGACACGGCGTTATATCGGCAGTCTTGGTGTCATTATAAATGGTCCCGGTTAGGCGGGACCGGTTTTCCGGAAAGCCCGCCATGTCCCGCCGCCGGCTGTTCACGATCCTTCTTGTGGGCGTTCTCGTCCTGGTCGGTGGTGGCCTGTGGCTGGCCAAGGACCGCATCCAAGATCATCTCGCCACCACGGCCATGCGCCAGATCTACGCCCACGCCCTCAGCGGCGATCCGATCGCCGCCCTGCCCGACGGCCTGCATGTGGGTCTGTGCGGCTCCGGCGCCCCCATGCCCGATCCCACCCGCGCCGGTCCGTGCGTAGCGGTAGTGGCCGGCAAGCGCCTGTTCGTGGTCGATTCGGGCGAGGGCAGCGTGCGCAAGCTGTCGCTTATGAACCTGCCGCCGGGCCGGGTCAGCGCGCTGTTCATCACCCACTACCATTCCGACCACATCGCCGACCTCGGCGAGTTGATGCTGCAGCACTGGGGGACCAGCACGGGCGCCGGCGCGGCCCGGACGCCGTTGCCGGTCTACGGGCCTACCGGCCTGGACCAGGTGCTGGCCGGCTTCGTAGCAGCCTATGGGCTCGACGAAGGCTACCGCGTCGCCCACCACGGTACGAAGGTCATGCCGCCCACCGGCTTCGGCGGCGTGGCGCACATGTTCGCCGTCGATCGCGCCGGACCGGACGTGGTCCTGATCGACGAGCCGGAGCTGAAGATCATCGCCCTGCCGGTGGACCATCGTCCGGTCGAGCCGGCGGTCGGTTACCTCTTCATCTACAAGGGCCACCGCGTGCTTGTCAGCGGCGACACCGCCCCCTCCGCCCGCCTGGAAGCCGACGCCAAGGACGCCGACATCCTGGTGCACGAAGCCCTGGCCCCCAACCTGGTGGCCATCCAGCGCCAGGAAGCGGTGAAGGCCGGCCGCACCAACCTGGCGGCCATCTTCCACGACATCCTCAGCTACCACACCTCCCCAGAGCAGGCGGCGGGCATCGCCCAGCGGGCCGGGGTGCGCTACCTGCTGCTGAACCACATCATCCCGCCCCTGCCGTCGCGGGCCCTCAACAATGTATTCCTCGGCCGCGCCCGCGACATCTTCCACGGCCCGGTCCGGGTCGGCGAGGACGGAGATTTCCTCTCCCTACCCACGGGAAGCAGCGACATCCGGCGGACCAACCGTCTGAGGACGTTCCAATAATCCGCCCGCCACCCCGAGCCTGTCCCGTTTTGATGGAACCATCAAAACGGGAAAAACAGGCTCGATTCTTGAGTTTGCGAGCACGATTCAGACTTTTGTCGATTCCGATAAAAGTCATCGCGCTCTGTGCATGGGCTGCCTCATTCCGCTTAACCCTGTTCGGTCAACAAGCGCTGGCGCTCCGGGCCAGCCATGGCTAAGCAGGATGTGTAGAACCCACGGAGCCCCCCACCCGTGACCGCGCAGCGTTTGAAATTCGCGCCGTCTCCCGCGCCGGAGCCGGACGAGACCGATGGCCGCCGCCGTCGGTCGCAGGACAGCCGCGCCCGCATCGTCGCCGCCATGCTCGAGTTGGTCCACGCCGGCGACGTCTCACCCGGCGCCGAGCAGGTCGCCGCCCGGGCCGGCGTCGGCCTACGCACCGTCTTCCGTCACTTCAACGACATGGACAGCCTCTACAGCGAGATGGCCCAGGTTATCGAGGCGGAGGTCCGTTCGGTAATCGACTCGCCCTTCGCCGGCGAGACCTGGCGCGATCGGGTGGTGGAGCTGGTCAATCGCCGCTCCGCGGTGTTCGAGAAGATCGCACCCTTCAAGCGCGCCTCCGACATTCATCGTCACCAGTCCAACTTCCTGCAGACCTCGCACGAGCGCCTGATCTCCATTTCCCGTGAGATCCTCAAGCGCGAACTGCCGGCCGAGTTGGCGCGCGACCACGTCACCTTCGAGACCTTGGACCTGCTGCTCAGTTTCGAAACCTGGTCCCGCCTGCGCCGCGACCAGGCCCTCACCCCCCGCCGGGCGCGTGAGCTGCTGGAACAGGCCGTCCGCAAGATGATCGGCTAGCGGGTTCCGAACACTACTCGCAGGCCGCCGTCCTGCCGTCGTCCAAGTCATCCAGCATTCAAGACCTCCGCAGCAACCGCCTTCGCTAGCGTGGCCTGCCCAGCGGCGACCTTCGATTCTTGAAGAGCCTGGCATTCCATGTCAGCCGTGACCGGTCGTCCGGACCCGGCCGACCCGCGTCAGCGTCCGAGGAGGCCATCGTTCCGTGAAGCCGCCCCGTTTGCCGGTCTTGAGCTTCTCCCACCCCGCCTGGATCGCCGGCCTGATCCTGCTGGCCGGCGCCGCCGTGTCCCTGACCGTGAACCTGCCCGGCCACCTGTCCTACGACTCCGTGGTCCAGCTCAATCAGGGGCGAACCGGCGTCTACAATCTGTGGCATCCGCCGGTAATGGCCTGGATGCTGGGCTTGGCTGACGCGGTGCGCCCCGGCGCCGCGCTGTTCGTGGCCTTCGATGTCGCCCTGATCTTCGGCGCCCTGATCAGCCTGGCGGTGATGGCGGCCCGTGCGGCCTGGGTTGCGCCGGTCCTGGCCTTGGTCATCGTCGCCCTGCCCCAGGCGCTGATCTATCCGGGCATCGTTTGGAAGGATGTCCTGTTCGCCGGTTCGGCCCTGTGCGGTTTCGTCTGCCTGGCCTGGGCCGCCCGCGTCTGGTCCGCCAGGCCCTGGCGCTGGGCGCTGATCGCCAAGGCCGCGGCCCTCTTCGCCCTGGCCGCCCTGGCCCGCCAGAACGGCGCCATCCTGTTGCCCTTCGCCGCCGCCGCCCTGGCCTGGAT
>DASVMY010000026.1:0-7940 GCA_036384135.1 Caulobacteraceae bacterium
CCGGCGGCGGCGACCTCATCGGCGCCCATCCACAGCCAGGCGGGGACGGTGTCGTTGATCTGGGCGCGGGTCTGGTTGGCGTCGTGGAATTCGGAATAGGTGAAGCCCGGGCAGAGCGCGCTGACATGCACCCCGGCGCCGGCCAGCTCCTGGTGCAGGCTCTGGGAGAAGCGGACCATGAAGGCCTTGGACGCGCCGTAGAGGGTAGCGCCGGGCCCGCCCGGCGCCAGGCCGGCCAGGGAGGCGACGTTGACGATCCGCCCGAAGCGCCGCTCCTGCATGCCGGGCAGCACCTTGTGCGCCAGTTCGCAGGGGGCGGTGACCATCACCTGGATGAAGCGGGCATGCTCTTCCCACGGCGCGGCGGCGAAGGCGCCGGGCATGCCATAGCCGGCGTTGTTGACCAGGGCGTCGACGTCGCGGCCGTTGGCGGCGATCTCCGCCAGGATGGCGTCCGGCGCCTTGGGGTCGGCCAGGTCGGCGGGGATGATCAGCACCTCCACCCCGTGGCTGAGCCGGATCTCGTCGGAAAGCTCGCGCAGACGGCCCTCGCGGCGGGCGGTGAGCGCCAGGTCATAGCCGTGGCGGGCGTAGAGGCGGGCGAAGGCGGCCCCGATTCCAGCCGAGGCGCCGGTGACCAGGGCCAGGCGCGCGCTCACGCCTCCACCTTTTCCAGATTCGCCTCTTTCGGGGCCGCCGCTTCGCTCACGCCGGACGCACCGGCCGGATCGCCGCGCAGCAGGTCCTCCACCGAGATCAGCGCCAGACGCGCCGCCGCGGCGGTGTCGGCGGCGATGAGGGCGGCGCGGACGGCGTCGGGGATCTTCGAACCGACCGGACAGCCCTCGACCCCGGCCGGGGCCACGCCCAGCTTGGCGCAGCCGTTCACGGCACGCAGCACATCGCTCAAGGTGATGTTGGCGGCCGGGCGCAGCAACCAGGCGCCGCCGCTGGCGCCGGTCCGCGTGGCGATCAGCCCGGCCTTGGACAGCAGCGCCGTCACCCGCCGCACCACCACCGGGTTGGTCGGCACCGAGGCCGCCAGCTCCGCGCTGGAGACGGCGCGGTCCGGCGTCGTCGCCTCCTTGTGGGCGAGATAGGCCAGGGTGTGCGCCGCTACGGGGAATTTCTGGCTGTCGGACATGATGGGTAGATGGTGATCCGGGCCGCCGGACGGAAGTTCAGGCTCTGGGAACCTAGGCGCGCGCCTATTGCGTTGAAAAGCAAATGTTGGATCGGCGCGACGGAAGGCCACGATTGAACCGGCCCGGGATTGGGTGTATCGCCCGCCGCCGTCGCCATGGGTCGGCCGCGCGTCTCGTCGAGCCGCCGTTGCGTCCCCGGAGAAATAGCTTTGGCTGTCGAAGCCCCCGCCGCGCCCGCCAAGGACGATCCGGCCGTTCCTGATACATCGTCGGATCATAGCGGCCATGGGGCCAAGCCACAGGGGTTCTTTGCCCTGGCGCTGGGCTCCGTCGGGGTGGTGTTCGGCGACATCGGGACCAGCCCGCTCTACGCGATGCGCGAGGCCCTGGCCCACTCCAAGAACGTCGGCACGCCCGAGAGCGCCGTTCTTGGGGTGGTCTCCCTGGTGATCTGGGCCATGACCCTGATCGTGACGGCGAAGTACGTCGTCTTCCTGATGCGGGCCGACAACAAGGGCGAGGGCGGCACCCTGGCCCTGATGGCCCTGGCGCAGCGCGCCATCGGCCGCCGCGCCCTGCCGATCTTCCTGCTGGGAATCATCGGCGCCTCGCTGTTCTACGGCGACGGCATCATCACCCCGGCCATCTCGGTGCTGTCGGCGGCGGAGGGTCTGAAGGACGCGCCGCACGTCGGCCATCTGTTCGCGCCCTACGTCCTGCCCAGCGCCGCCACGATCCTGGTCTGCCTGTTCCTGTTCCAGGCCAAGGGCACCCACCGGATGGCGTCCTTCTTCGGCCCGATCACGGTGGTCTGGTTCGCGGTGCTGGGCGCGCTGGGCCTGTTCCACCTGAAGGAAGACCTGTCGATCTTCCGCGCCATCTGGCCGGGCTATGGCATCAGCTTCCTGATCGAGAACGGTTTCGTCGGCTTCGTGATCCTGGGCAGCGTCTTCCTGGCCGTGACCGGGGCCGAGGCGCTCTACGCCGACATGGGCCACTTCGGGCGCGACCCGATCCGCGCCGCCTGGCTGATCCTGGTCTTCCCCTGCCTGGCGCTCAACTACCTGGGACAGGGCGCCCACGTGCTGCACGCCGGCGCCATCCATGACGTCGGCGCCCGGCTGAACCCGTTCTGGAGCATGATCCCGGAGTTCGCCTATTGGCCGGTGCTGATCCTGGCCACCGCGGCCACCGTCATCGCCAGCCAGGCGGTGATCACCGGCGCCTTCTCCATGACCCAGCAGGCGGTGCAGCTAGGCCTGCTGCCGCGGCTGGACATTAAGCGCACATCGGAGACCCAGGCCGGCCAGATCTTCGTGCCGGCGGTGAACAGCCTGTTGATGGTCGGCGTGCTGGTGCTGCTGGTGGTGTTCCAAAGCTCGCACCGCCTGGCCTCGGCCTACGGCATCGCGGTGACCGGGGCGATGTTCGTCGACACCCTGCTGGCCTATGTGATCGCCAAGCGGATGTGGAAGTGGAACAACCTCCAGATCGCCGCCCTGCTCGTGCCGCTGGGCCTGGTGGACATCACCTTCATCTCCTCCAACCTGCTCAAGATTCCCGACGGCGCCTGGCTGCCGCTGGCCTTCGGGGCGGCCATGGTGACCCTGATGTGGACCTGGTCTCGGGGCGTGCAGATCCTGTCGGAAAAGACCCGCCGGGACAGCGTGCCGCTCAAGGAGTTGATCGAAATCCTTGCGGTGCGGCCGCCGCACCGGGCGCCCGGCACCGCGATCTTCCTCACCTCCGAGCCGGACGTGGCGCCCGTGGCCCTGATGCACAACCTCAAGCACAACAAGGTGCTGCACGAGAAGAACGTCATCCTCACCGTCGCCACCGCCGAGACGCCGCGGGTCAAGGAGGAGGACCGGATCAAGATCCATCCCCCCAACGGCGACTTCACCAAGGTGGTGCTGACCTACGGCTTCATGGAAAGCCCCAACATCCCCAAGGCCCTGGCCCAGTGCCGCAAGCAGGGGCTGAAGTTCGACATCATGGCCACCAGCTTCTTCTTAGGGAGGCGCTCGGTGGTGCCCTCGGCCAACTCCGGCATGCCCATGTGGCAGGACCGGCTGTTCATCTTCCTGATGAAGAACGCCGCCAACCCCACCGACTTCTTCAAGATCCCGCCCGGACGGGTGGTGGAGCTGGGAACGCAGGTTTCGGTCTGACCGGTCCTCCGCGGGCTGAGATTCTTCCCTCGGAGCCCGGCGCAGCCGGGTGAGGGGGAAGTGTCGCCAATGCCGAGCGCAGCGAGGCGGGCGACACTTCCCCCGTGAAAACGGGGGAAGAAATGGCGCTTCTTAGTCCTCCTCCAGCGCCGCCTCAGCCGCCATGTCCAGCGCCTTGGCCGGTTCCAGGCCAGCCTTGATGGCGTCGTCGACGGTTTCAAGCCAGATGAATTCCAGCTTGTCGCGGACCTCTTGCGGGATGTCGTCGTAGTCGCGGCGGTTGCGGGCGGGGAGCATGACGCGGGTGACGCCCGCTGAGGCGGCCGCGACAACCTTCTCCTTGATGCCGCCCACTGGCAGGACCAGGCCGCGCAGGCTGATCTCGCCGGTCATGGCGGTGTCGCTGCGCACCGGGCGGCCGGTGAGCAGGGAGGTCAGGGCCGTGAACATGGCCACCCCGGCGCTGGGACCGTCCTTGGGGGTGGCGCCGGCGGGGACGTGAACGTGGATGTCCTGCTTGTCGAAGGCGGCCTGGTCGATGCCCAGGGTCGCCGCCTGTGTTTTCACCAGCGACAAGGCCGCCTGCACGCTCTCGCGCATCACCTCGCCCAGCTGGCCGGTGAGGATCAGCCGGCCGCCGCCGGGGGTCTTGGCCGCCTCGATGAACAGGATGTCGCCGCCCACCGGGGTCCAGGCCAGGCCGGTGGCGACGCCCGGCACGGCGGTGCGCATGGCCACCTCGTTCTCGAAGCGCAGGGCGCCCAGCACCGGCTCGATGTCGTCGACACCGAAGGCCACCGTCGTCTTCTCACCCTCGGCGATCTGCATGGCGGCGTGGCGGAAGGCGCGGCCGATCTCCCGCTCCAGCCAGCGCACCCCGGCCTCGCGGGTGTAGCCCTCGATGATCCGGGTCAGCGCCGCGTCGTCGATGGAGGCCTGCTCCGGCTTCAGCCCATTGGCCTCCAGCTGGCGGCGGACCAGGTAGCACTTGGCGATCTGCAGCTTTTCCCCGGCGGTGTAGCCGGCCAGGCTGATGATCTCCATGCGGTCGCGCAGGGGGCCCGGCACGGTGTCGAGCATGTTGGCGGTGGCGATGAACACCACCCGCGACAGGTCGAAGGGCGTGCCCAGGTAGTTGTCGCGGAAGGTCCCGTTCTGCTCGGGGTCCAGCACCTCCAGCATGGCGGAGGACGGGTCGCCCTGGACGCCGGCGCCCATCTTGTCGATCTCGTCCAGCATCATCACGCAGTCGCGGGCGCCGACCTTGCGGATCGACTGGATGATGTTGCCCGGCAGGGCGCCGACATAGGTGCGGCGGTGGCCGCGGATCTCCGCCTCGTCGTGGACGCCGCCCAGGCTCACGCGCACGAACTTGCGGCCCATGGCCTTGGCGATGGATTGGCCCAGCGAGGTCTTGCCCACCCCAGGCGGGCCGGCGAAGCACAGGATCGGCGCCTTGCCCTCCGGCGCCAGCTTGCGCACGGCCAGGAACTCCAGGATGCGGGTCTTGATCTTCTCCAGGCCGTAGTGGTCGGCGTCGAGGATCGCCCGGGCCTCTTTGATGTCGATGGCCTTGGGCTCCGGCGCCGCCCAGGGCAGCTCGATCAGCCAGTCCAGATAGGTGCGGATCATGCCGTACTCCGCCGCCGCGTCGGGCATCCGCTGCAGGCGCTTGAGCTCCTTGCGGGCCTGGGCCTCGACCTCCTCGGGCATGCCGGCCTTGTCGATGGCGGCGGCCAGTTCGGCGATCTCGGCGCTGTTGCCCTCGCCTTCGCCCAGCTCGTTCTGGATGGTGGCCAGCTGTTCGCGCAGCACCGCCTCGCGCTGGCGTTTGGTGAAGGTGGCCTGGGTCGCCGCGCCGATGTCGCGCGACAGCTTCAGCACCTCCAGGCGGTGGCTGAGGAACTTCGACACCATGTCCAGGCGCGGGATCAGGTCGAGGGTTTCCAGCACGTCCTGCTTTTGGGGCGGCGGCACGTCGGTGTAGGCGGCGGCCATGTCGGCCAGGACGCCGGGCGCGGTGATCGCCTCCACCGAGGCGCGCAGCTCCGGCGGGGTCTGGGGCAGGATGTCGAGGATCTCCAGGGACTGGGCGCGCAGGTTCAGGAACCGGGCCTCGATCTCGGAGGTGATCTCCGTGGGTTCCGGCAGGTGCACGCCGCGGGCGACCAGGTAGGGCCAGCCCTCCAGGGTCTCGGTGATGCGGAAGCGCTGCACGCCCTGGCAGATGATGTGGTGCTCGCCGTCCGGGCCGGTGACGTAGCGCAGGATGTTGGCCACCACGCCGATGGGGCTCAGGTCGGCGCCGGTGGGCTGCTCGACGGTGGGGTCGCGCTGCAGGACCACCACCACCTGACGCTGTTCGCGCACCGCCTGCTGTGCGGCGGCGATGGAGATGGGGCGGTTGATGGTCAGGGGGACGACGATCTCGGGGAAGAGCACGGCGCCGCGCACCGGCACGACGATGAAGGCGTCGGTGGGGGGCGAGGGCCTGGCTTCGCGGGCGGAGATCACTTCGGGGGTTGCTGTATCGGCCATGGGGACTCCGAAGCTCAAACGATCTTGCGCAGGCTGACCTGCAGGCATCCGTCCACCGCGCGATGGCGGACCTGGTCGTAGCGGCCCGGCGGCAGGGGCACGCGGCGCTCGAAGCGGCCTTGGGGCAGCTCCAGGCGGTGGATGCCGGCGGTGCGCAGCTCCGGCGGCAGCACCCGCTCGCCGGCGATGATCAGGCAGCCGCCGTCCAACAGCAGGGAGACCTTGTCCTCGCTGACGCCTGGCAGGGCGGCGATGATCAGCACCTCCCGCTCGGTCTCCAGCACGTCCACCGGCGGCGTCCAGACCGGACGGGCGGCGACGGCGCGGACAGGCTGGAACATCTGCTGGTGCAGCCGCTCGGCCCGGGCCAGCATGTCCAGGGCGTCGCCCCACATCCATTGGCGTGGATCGTCGTTGGCCATGCCTTGCCTCCCTGTCCTTAGTCTGTTGACCGCACGATAGATGGGAACGCGCGGCGGCGGCGCCTAGAACATTCCCTCCCCTTCATGGCGAGGGTTGAATTGTCGCCGTTCAGGGCCTTAAAGGCGCGGCTGTCTGTTCTCCCCCTTCCAGGAACCGCAATGTCCGCCGACCAGCCCGTCAAGAAAGTCGTCCTCGCCTACTCCGGCGGCCTGGACACCTCGATCATCCTGAAGTGGCTGCAGGATACCTACAATTGCGAGGTGGTGACCTTCACCGCCGACCTCGGCCAAGGCGAGGAGCTGGAGCCGGCGCGCGAGAAGGCCCTGATGCTGGGCATCAAGCCGGAGAACATCTTCATCGAGGACCTGCGCGAGGAGTTCGTGCGCGACTTCGTGTTCCCGATGTTCCGCGCCAACACAGTGTACGAGGGCCAGTACCTGCTGGGCACCTCCATCGCGCGGCCGCTGATCGCCAAGAAGCAGATCGAGATCGCCCGCCAGGTGGGCGCCGACGCGGTCAGCCACGGCTCCACCGGCAAGGGCAACGACCAGGTCCGCTACGAGGTGGCCTATTACGCCCTGGAGCCGGACATCAAGATCATCGCGCCGTGGCGGGAGAACAACTTCTTCAAGAGCCGCGAGGCGATGATCGACTACGCCGAAAAGAACCAGATCCCCATCGCCAAGGACAAGCGCGGCGAGGCGCCGTTCAGCGTCGACGCCAACCTGTTGCACTCCTCCAGCGAGGGCAAGGTGCTGGAGGACCCGGCCAACGAGGCGCCGGAGTTCGTGCACATGCGCACCATCGCCCCGGAGGATGCGCCCGACAAAGCCCACGTCTTCACGATGGATTTCGAGAAGGGCGATCCCGTGGCCATCGACGGCGTGGCCCTGTCGCCCGCCGCCCTGCTGACCAGGCTGAACGAACTGGGCCACGACAACGGCATCGGCCGCCTGGACCTGGTGGAGAACCGGTTCGTGGGCATGAAGTCCCGCGGCGTCTACGAGACCCCCGGCGGGACGATCCTGCTGGCGGCGCACCGGGGCATCGAGAGCATCACCCTGGACCGGGGCTCCATGCACCTGAAGGACGAGCTGATGCCCCGCTATGCGGAGCTGATCTACAACGGCTTCTGGTTCACCCCGGAGCGGGAGATGCTGCAGGCGGCCATCGACCATTCCCAGGCGATGGTCACCGGCCAGGTGCGGATCAAGCTCTACAAGGGCAACGTCACCATCATCGGCCGCACCAGCCCCTATAGCCTCTACGACCAGGACCTGGTGACGTTCGAGGAAGGCAAGGTCGCCTACGACCACCGCGACGCCACCGGCTTCATCAAGCTGAATGCGTTGCGCCTGCGGGTGCAGACCAAGCGGGACCGGCGGGCGAAGTAGGCACGGCTCCTCCCTCCCTGCCCCTTGTGGGAGAGACCGATCGCGCAACGATCAGGGTGGGGAAGTCCGGTGAAGCCCCTGGATTCGGATGGGGCGAAAGGGTTTGAACCACGAACCACACGAACCCACGCGAACGGGTCCCTCCCCACCCTCCCGCTCATCCCCTTCCCGTCACCCCGGACAAGCGCGTAGCGCGCCGATCCGGGGCCGGCCGGGCCGGCTCCTGGCTGGAGGTCGTCTTGGCGCGGAGGGGCCGGCCCCGGCTCTGC
>DASVMY010000027.1:0-5409 GCA_036384135.1 Caulobacteraceae bacterium
GGGCCCAGCCGCCCGCGGCCTGCAGGGCGAAGGCGCGGGCGAAGGGACGCGCCCCCTCGCTGAGCAGGCCTGGCAGGAAGACGCAGAACACCCCCAGGCGCACGCCCAGGCTCCGCAACGCCCGCCGCTCGCCCTGGCTGAGGCTCTTGAGATCCTGTTCCACCCCCTGGCGGCCCAGCACGCCCCCAGCTTCGATCAGTCGATAGGCTAGGCCCCGCGGCAGGCCCTTGAGGCTACCCGCCGCAAGGGCGTCCTCCAGGCGCTTGAGGGCCGGCAGGCGGCGTCCGGCTTCGGCGGCGATGAAAGCCTCCAGCCGCTGCGCCGCTCGGGCCCTGGCCGGTTCCGGGCCCAACTCGCCGTACAGCCTCACCTGCGGGCTGAACGGCCGGTCATTGGCCAGCGCCCCGGCCGCCTCACCACGCCACAGCACCACTCCATCGGGGGCCAGGGCGAAGGCGTCATCGTCCTCGGACGCCAACTTGCCGAGGCGACGGGTCACCTCCGGCGCTACGGCCCGCTGGGCGGCGGCGCGCAGGGCCTTGTCCTCCAGGGCGTGGGAGCCGCGGGCCAGGTCGAAGCGCAGGCCGCGCAGCTTGCCGACGAAATGGCCCTCCACCGTCACCGTCCCGTCCTGGGCGACGCCGGCCAGCATCTCCTCGGTCTGGCCAAGGCCGCGCATCAGGGCGCTGGTCCGCCGGTCGATGAACCGGGCCATCAGCTTCTCGTGCAAGGTGTCCGACAGCCGGTCCTCCAGCGCCCGCGTGACCCCCTGCCAGTGGGCGGTGTCCGCCAGCCAGTCGGGGCGGTTGGCGACATAGGCCAGGGTCCGTACCCCCGCCAGGCGGGTGGAGAGGGTGTCGATCTCGCCGTCGGTCCGGTCCAGGAACTTCAGCTGCCCGGCCATCCAGTCGTCCGGCACCCGCCGGCTTCCCGCGGTCAGGTACTCGAAGAAGGTCTTCACCAGGCGGGTGTGGTCTTCCCGCGTGGTCTTGCGGAAGTCCGGCGTCTGGCAGGCGTCCCACAGGCGGAACAGCGCCGAGCGGTCGCGGCAGCGGTCGGTGATCGCTTCGTCCGCCGCCAGGACGCGCAGGGTACCCTCGTCCAGCGCCTCCTCGGACGCCGACAGGCCCTCGCGGGGCGGCGGCGCCGAAAGGGATCGCAGCAGCTCCGCCAGCGACTGGAAGTCCAGGCTGGAATTACGCCACTCCGCCGTGGCGACCGGCTGGAAGCGATGGTTCTCCACTGCCTCGATCAGGTCGTCGTCCATGTCATCGCAAGCCGCCGTCACACCGAATGTGCCGTCGGTCCGATAGCGCCCGGCGCGACCGGCGATCTGGCCAACCTCCTGCGGATAGAGATACCGCGTGCGCTTGCCGTCGAACTTGCGCAGGCCGGCGAAAGCCACGTGGTCGACGTCCATGTTCAGGCCCCTGCCGATGGCGTCGGTGGCCACCAGGAAGTCCACCTCGCCGCCCTGGTACAGCGCCACCTGGGCGTTGCGGGTGCGGGGGCTGAGCGAGCCCATGACCACCGCCGCCCCACCGCGCTGGCGGCGGATCAGTTCGGCGATGGCGTAGACCTCGTCGGCGGAGAAGGCGACCACGGCGCTGCGCCGGGGCAGGCGGGTCAGTTTCTTCGACCCGGCGTAGGTGAGGGTGGAGAACCGCTCGCGGGTGACGATCTCGGCGCCCGGCAGCAACCGCCGGATCAGCGGCGCCATGGTCCCCGCGCCCAGGAACATGGTCTCGTACCGGCCCCGCGCGTGCAGCAGCCGCTGGGTGAAGACATGGCCGCGCTCCGGGTCGGCGCAGAGCTGGATCTCGTCCACCGCCAGGAACTCGACCTCGCGGTTCAGCGGCATGGCCTCGACGGTGCAGACGAAATAGGTCGCCCTGGGCGGGACGATCTTCTCCTCGCCGGTGATCAGGGCCACACAGCGCGCGCCGCGCAGCTTGACGATGCGGTCATAGATTTCCCGCGCCAGCAGCCGCAACGGCAGGCCGATCATGCCGGACGCGTGACCCAGCATCCGCTCCACGGCCAGGTGGGTCTTGCCGGTATTGGTAGGCCCCAACACAGCCACCAGCCGCGACGGGGCCTGTCCTGTGTGGAGAACGCTCATGTCCAAGATGTGGGCGAAGACTCAGGCGCTGGCAACCGTCGCCAACAACCTTTGCTTCCGCGCCTATCGTTCGCCTTCAGCTTCACCGAGATGGTCTTCAACGTTGCGGCCACCGTAGAGCACGCGCGTAATCACGACGATGTTTTCAGTGATATAGAAACTGATCGTGGCCCGCTTCTCGAAACCGACAATCCTCAGGCCTGGGCGAATGTCGTTCCTGAGCGTGCCTCGATGCGGAAAGAGATCCATCCGCTGGCAGTAGCCGCGCAACCGATCTGCATATCGGCGCGCGACCCAGTTGCCGGCTTCCTCGGCGAGCCAAGCGTACAGATCATCGAGGTCCTGTTGGGCGCGAGGGCTAAACGCGACCCTGTGCTTCATTCACCCTTCGCCTTGCGGGCGACGTAACGGGCTTCCAAGCCATCGAACACTTCATCGATGGGTATCAACGTCGATGGGTCGGCCATGGCTTCATCATATGCGGGCGCGACCTCCTCTCGAAGCCACTTCTCGATCGCTTCGTCCCTGGCCTCCAGTGAGCGCAGACCCTCCCTGATCACCTCGCTCTCGGAGGCATAGGCGCCGGAGTCCACCTTGGCGCGGACCATGTCGGCCATTTCGTTGGGCAGGGTGATGCTGAGCTGGCGGGTCGTGCGCATGGTGGGGTCCAAAATGCGTGGCTGATCCTATTTAATCCTATTCATGGATTTCGCCAGCGGAGAGGCAGGCTCTTTCAATCCAGTGTCCGCCGGTACCGCGCCATGGCCAGGGCCGTCACCACCAGCACGAAGATTGAGAGGGCGGTCAGTTCCGGCCACAGGTCGGCCATGCCCTGGCCCTTGAGCAGGGCGCCGCGCACCACCCGCAGGAAGTGGGTCACAGGGATCGCCTGGCCCAGTACCTGGGCCCAGGCCGGCATGCCGCGGAACGGGAACATGAACCCCGACAGCAGGATCGAGGGCAGCATGTAGAAGAAGCTCATCTGCATGGCCTGCAGCTGGGTGCGCGCCAGGGTCGAGATCAGGAAACCCAGGGCCAGGCTGCCGACGATGAACAGCAGGATGCCGCAGGACAGGCCGAACCACGCCCCCTGCATCGGAACCGCGAACAACACCTTGGCCAAGACCAGGATGATCGCCGTCTGGATCAGGCCGACGATCACATAGGGCGCCAGCTTGCCCACCATCACCTCCAGCGGCTGGATGGGCGTGGCCAGCAGGGATTCCATGGTGCCGCGCTCGTTCTCGCGGGTGACCGACAGGGCGGTCATCATCACCAGAGTCAGCGACAGGATGATCCCGAGCAGACCCGGCACGATGTTGTAGGCGGTGATGGCCTCGGGATTGTAGCGGTTGTGGATGACCACCTCGAAGGGCGCCGCGGCGCCGGCGCGCCCGGCGATCAGGCCGCGCAGATCGTGGGCCAGGGCCTTGGCCGGCAGGCTGGCCAGCGCCGCCTCGGCGCTGCCGGTGGCCGCGGGGTCGGAGGCGTCAGCCTCTACCAGGATCTGGGCCTTGTCGCCACGGGCGACGCGCCGGGTGAAGTCGCCGGGGATGGTGATGGCGAACTGGACCCCGCCCCTGCGGATCAGGGCGTCCAGTTCGGCCGGCGTCCTGGCCTGGGCCACCAGGTCGAAATAGGCGCTGTTGCGCACCGCCGACAGGATCGAACGGGCGAAGACTGAGTTCTCCTGCGCCAGCACCGCCGTGGGCAGATGCCGCGGCTCGTTGTTGATGGCGTAGCCGAACAGCAGCAACTGCATCACAGGCACCACCAGGATCATGGCGTAGGTCAGCCGGTCGCGGGTGAGCTGGGTGAACTCCTTGGCCAGCACCGCCAGCACGCGCGAGGGCGACAGCAGGCTCATGGCATTGGCGCCGGCGGCTTGGAGTCCGTGGCGTAGTTGTCCTCGGCCCGGCCCATCAGGTGGATGAACACATCCTCCAGGGTCGGCGCCACCTCGCTCCAGGTGAAGGGCGCGCGCTGGTAGGGCGCCAGGGCGGCGGCGAGGGCGGCGCGGTCGGGGCCGCTGACGTGCAGGGCCTGGCCGAAGGGCGCGGCTGTCTCGACACCGGGCAGGGCGGAGATTTCCGCCGAGAGCCGATCGGCGCCTGCGCCCTCGCCCCTGAAGGTCACCAGGCGGGCGCTGGCCACCACCTCGGCGGCCGTCCCCCGCGCCATCAGCTTGCCGTAGGAGATGTAGGCGATCTCGTGGCAGCGTTCGGCTTCGTCCATGTAGTGGGTGGACACCAGCACGGTCAGGCCCTTGGCCGACAGGGCGTGGATTTCGTCCCAGAAGGTGCGGCGCGCGCGGGGATCAACGCCGGCGGTGGGTTCGTCCAGCAGCAACAGGCGCGGTTCGTGCAGGGTCGCGGAGGCCAGGGCCAGGCGCTGTTTCCAGCCCCCCGACAGCGAGCCGGCCAGTTGCCGACGCCGCTCGTACAGGCCCAGCCCCTTCAGCGCCTCCGCCACGCGCTCGCGGCGGCGGTCCAGGCCGTAGATACGGGCGGTGAAGGTCAGATTCTCCTCGATGGTCAGGTCCTCGTAGAGCGAGAACTTCTGGGTCATGTAGCCGGTCAGGCGCTTGATCTGGTCCGACTGGGTGCGGATGTCGAAACCCAGGGCCGCGCCCTGGCCGCTGTCGGGGGTCAGCAGGCCGCACAGCATGCGCAACGTGGTGGTCTTGCCCGAGCCGTTGGGACCCAGGAAGCCGCAGATCCGCCCCTCGGCCAGCTGGATCGAAAAGTCGTCCACCACCTTGCGGCCGCCGAAACTCTTGTTCAGGCCGGCGACGTCGATGGCCAGGGTCACGACCCGCCCTCCGGCGCCAGCGGCGTCACGTCCACCGGCAGGCCAGGCGTCAGGCGCTCCGGATGGGCGGGGCGGGCCTCGACCAGGAACACCAGCCGGTCGCGGGCGCCCAGGCTGTAGATCACCGGCGGGGTGAACTCCGGCTGCGGGCTGACATAGCTGATCACCGCCGATTGGCCACGCGCGCAGCCGTCGCAGGCGAAGCGCACGCCCTGACCCGGCCGGTAACGAGCGACTTCGCGCTCGGGCACGAAGAAGCGGATGGTGATGCGATCGTCCGGCAGCAGGGACACCACCGGCTGGTTGGCGCCCACCCACTCGCCGCGCTGGAAGAACACATCCTCGACCCGGGCCCGGCCGGGTGACGTCGGCGAAAGGTCCGACAGGCGCGCCCCGGCCGCCGAAAGGCCGGCGCTGGCCTCGCGCACCTTGGAGTCGGCGGCGCGGATCTGGTCCTCGCGGGCGCCCAGTGCGGC
>DASVMY010000028.1:0-12146 GCA_036384135.1 Caulobacteraceae bacterium
TGAAGCTGCGGTTCGAGCCGGACACCTGGTTGAAGCAGGCGGGATTGGTTTCCAGGGCCTCTTGAGTGGAACAGTCCGCCTGGCCCCCGGCGGGCGCGGCAGGGGCCGTGGTGGTGGGCGCCTGTTCGTGGCCGAGCAGGCGGTCGCGGATCTCCTGGGCGGACGGCTGGGCGGTCGGGTCGGACGCAGCAAGTCCGGGCCCGGCCCAGGCGACGGCCAGGCCAAGGCCGCCCAAGGCCAGCAGGGATGCGCGCCAGCGTCTTGTCGTGTGTGTCATGGAAACCTCCGCGACCGATCCTATCACGACTGTGCTCCTCGATACCTAGCGTCCGGTCCCGCCCACCAGGGCGAAGGCCGCCCAGTAGTAGGGGTGGGAAAGAGCCGGATCGTCCATCAACGTCTGCTCCGCCTGGGTGAGCGCTTGGCCGGGCGTAGCGCCCTTGGCCTCGGCGGCCAGGACGCCGGTGATCAGCGCCGCCGTCGCCCGGGAGTTGACCGCCCAGTGGCTGACCAGGACGGCGCGGCTACCGGCGAAGAAGAAGCTCTGCGCCAGGCCGCCTAGGGCCTGGCCGTTGGTGTCGCCCGCGGCGGTGTCGCAGGCCGAGAGCACCACGAGGTTAGCGTCCAGGTTCAGGCCGCCGATCTCCATGGTGTCGAGCACGCCATCGCTGAGTGCGCCTTCAGCCTTGGTGGTGATCAGGAAGGGATCGGGCCAGCACCGGTTTGAGCTCGGCAGCGCCGCGTGGGTGGCGAAGAGCAGGACCCGGTACGACTTCAGGTCGGACCGCGCCGTGACCGCCGTGTCCGTGAAGGCCTGGCCGGCCATGACAGCCGCAGAGGTGTCAGACCCGAAAGCGCTGACGGCCGACCGAGCCTCGGAGAGAGAGTCGGGCAGGGGCTCGAACCCGAGGATGGCGCGGGCTTCTGCGATGCAGGCGCCGTTGCCTGTCGAAATCTTGGTGATTCCGGGCAGGGACCGCTCGCCGCTCAGCTGGGCGGCGGCCTGGAGGTTGTCTCCCTGAGGTGTCGGATCGGCGAAGGCGAAGATGGGGTTGGGCGCGCTGGAGGCTTTGACCTGCCGCAGGCGTACAAAGGCGGCCGACCCCACGGATGTCTCCAGCACCTTGGACCGAGCCAGCCAGGACGCGTGGCTGTAGTCTATGCCGCGCGAGGCGATGAAGCGGGCCTTCAGGTCGGCATCGGCCGGCTGGGTAAGAAGGGCGGCGAATTGGAGGCTGAACAGGGGCCCGGAGGGTTCAATCACTAGGCGCCGCACATCCTGAAGGGCGGGATCAAGCGCGCCGAAGAGGTCCTGGTAGACCTCGGCGGACCGGGTCAGACGGTAGCCTGGCACTGCGCCCTGAGCGGTGACCTGGGTGGACGCGCGAAGGTCGGCGACCTTGCGCGCGGCGTCGGCTTCGTTCACCGCCAGTCGCACGACGTGCGCGTCGCCTTTGCGGACCAGGACGGCGTAGCCGGCGCCGTCGTCCAGGAAGATGAAGCGGACGTAGGCCTCGTCTGGCGCCAACACCGATTGCAGATCGGCCAGTTCGGTCTTGGGTGAAATCACGGCGGCGGCCCTAGGCCCCGCGGCCTTTCTGGCTTGCTCCAGCGTCTCGGCAACCCTCTGGCGGGCGGCGCGCTCAAGATCCTCCGCGCCCTGCAACTGCTGGGGCGTGGCGCCGGATGCGGGCTCGTTCACCCGGGTTAGGCGCGCGGTGGCGCGGTCGAGCTCGACCCGCGCCGACTGAAGATCGCGGATCGCGGCCGCGCTGGCGCTGTCGCCTTGGGCGAAGCGTTCGGCGACGTTGGCGACCGTGGAGGCTGTCGCGGTCTCCGTGGCCACCGAGGCGACAGCGAAGAACCGGCTGATGTCGGCGCTGTCGCCGGCGAGGGCGCCTGGCGCCAGCAAGGCCAGATAAGGGGCGACCTCCCGCCGGGTGGGCTGGGTTCCATCGGTCTGGTCGATGAGGATGGCGAAGGATTTCTCCTGGGAGGTTTTGGCGCCGGCCATGTCGCCCATCCGCGCTTGCAGGTCGGCGTTGCGGCGCAGCAGGTACGCCTCGGGTCGCGACAGCCCGTGCGCCCGGCGCACCTGGGCGATGGCCCGCATGAGGGTGCGCTGGGCGCCGGGAACGTCGCCCGCGCGGAGCTGGAGGTCCGACGCCTGGGCCTCTACTAGGCCCCGCAGCCAAGAGGCCATGTCGGCGTCGACTTCGACCAGGGCGCGGCGCGCCGCCTGATTTTCCTCCGCCGCGCGGGCGTCGTCGCCCAGGGCGATCTGGGCGGCGCCTGCGGCGTAGTGCGAGCGCGCCTCAAGCTCGGCGAGCTTCTCCGACGGTGTCATGCGCCGGCCGATCAGCAGAGCCGGACCCTGGGCGGCGTTGGCTTGATTGTAGCGCTGGGTGGCGCTGGCCTCGAGAATGACTCCGCCCTCACCCTGGCCGGCGGTATGAGCCTCGGCGGCGGCCTGGCGCAGAGGCTCGCGCGAGAGGGCCGCGGCCTGGTCCGCGAGGGCGACAGCGGTCTGGAAGGCCGCGGCCCGTTCAGCATCGTCGGCGCGGCCGCCCCGATTGCCAGCCAGGACCGCGCGGCCGATCAGCAGGTTGACCCGCAGCATGCGTTCGTCGAGGGGCGACAACCGCTCGCCGAATTGGCCCACCAGGATCTCAGCCTGGTCGAGGGCGGCCTGCGCCTCGTCAAAACGCGCTACGGTGGCCAGGTTGAAGGCGAGGTAGATTCTTGCCGAGACCACCGCGGCGGGACCCACCACGGCCTCGTCCGCGTGGGCGAGGTCCCGATAGATGTCGATGGCAGGCGCGAACGACCAATAGGAGGTGTTGTACCGATAAGCCTTAAGATGCTCGGCCTCCGCGCCTCCGGTCACGCTTGTCGCGGCCGCGGGTTTTGGGGCAGGGGGCGGGGCCCGATCCGCAGTGTGGGCCTGGGCGGCAAAGGCGACAACGGTCAGGCCGAGAACGCTGGCGAGCGGTTGGCGGAGTCGTGTCATTTCTTGCGCTCCGGCGTGGACGGCGCGGGCCATTCGACCTCGCCCGCGGTGTTCGTGACTGGCTCTTCCTCGACCGGAGCGAAGGGGTCCATGGCCTGATCGATGAGGCCGGGATTGGCGATGCCGGGGAGGCCTGCCTCCTGGCCCGCACCTTCCAGGCCGCCGTCTCCCTGGCCAGGTCCGCCAGGTCCGCCAGGGACGCCCCCGGTGGTGTACCCGCCGCCGCCCAGTCCGCCGAGGCCCCCTGTGCTGGACCCCTGCAAACACCCGCCACCACCGAATGGGCAGGTATTGAAGCGATAGGCGCCGACCGCGACGAGGGTCGACGGATAGGCGACGGCGGCGCCTGGCTGAGGGGCGAACCGCAGCAGGTAGGCCGCAGCGATTTCGTCGATGAAGGTGTCAGGGGCCGGGGGTGGAAGGACCCCGCTGAGCTGACTGTCGAGACGCCCGAAAAGGCTCACGCGGGACGGAACGGAACCGGAAGCACTGAGCCGATCGATGGTGAGCGCGCCCAGTTCGAGCCCCCGGCCGTCGATGAGATTGCTGGTGGGCTGCAGATTGCGTTCCAGGATGGCGTTTGAGGCGCGAAGCACCAGCTGCCCTGCTCGCAGCTGCAGGGTCGACGGACCGGCGTAGGGGGCCATCGCCTCCGGCGCCTGGGTCTGGGAAGCGGTCTCGAAATCGGCGCCCAGGGCCGTGTCGCCGGTGGGGGCGATGAAGATCGTGGTCGCGGCGAGGCTGACGCGGCTGAACGCATTGCCGGTAACCCCGATGCCGCCCGACAGGCGGATCACGTCCGGCGTCCAGGCCGTGGACACCGTCGGCGCCCCGGAGCCCAGGGTGAAGGCGGGGAGTTGCGGGTCGGTCCCGGCCGCCCCGATCACCAACACGCCGTCGGTCCCTACCGGATCGGTGACCTGGCCCGTGACGTCCACCCTCTCGCCCTGGCCGGCGTAGACCCTGACTGTGCGGAGGTTGGCGGTGTACTGGAGATCCTCGATCGCGACACCGGAACTTGCAGCCGGGTCGATTCCGGAGAACAGGTTCAGCGAGGCGGCCCGCGTGCGGGACACCTCGGTGTTGTCGAAAGTGAAGCCGGCCCCGCTGGCCGCCGGGCCGCCCAGGGTGGCGACCGCGAAGCCGCCGGCCAGCAGGCTGCTGCGCCGCGCGAACAGGAGGACGTCAGCGCTGGGCGCGTTGATCTGCCCGCCCAGCGCCAGGTCGGCTGCGGCAATCAGCACCTGCTCGCCTCCCACGCCGCCCTGCTGGCCCAGCGTGGCGATCGTGACAAGGCCGCCGCTATCGAGGCGGATGTCGCTGCCGGCGCCGTTGGCGGTCGCCAGGCCGGACAAGGTGATGGCGCCGCCGGCGCGCACGTCGAGGTCGCCACCCGCGCCGGTGGTCAAGGCGTCGGGGCTGGCGGCCCAGTAGGCGCTGATGGGATCGGCGGTCGCCAGGAGGTCGCCCACGCCTTGGGCGTTGGCGCCGCTGCCGGAGGTGATGGTCCCCAGGATCGATACGGCCCCCGCGGCGCGGACGACCGCATCGTCCCCGGCGTCGATGGCGCCGACCGTGACGGACGCGCCGGTGGATCGTACAGCGACGTCGCGGCCTGCCAGCAGTTCGACGTCAACGGCGATCGCCTGGCCCGCATCGAGCAGCAAGTCCTCGTCAGCGACCACGTCGTTCAAGGTGATCGCGCCACCTGCCTGGAAGCGCACGTCGGAACCCGTTCCGCCGTAGGCCGAGCCGAAGCCGCTCAAGCCGGCGGAGTTGGGGCCGATCAGTATCGAGCCGCCGGCGCGGACGTCGATGTCCGGCCCATTGCCGACGCCGAAGGCCACGCCGTGGAGGACGATCGGGTCGACAGCGGCCAACAGGTCGCCCGCCTGACCGGGACTGGAGGGATCGTTGGCGTAGGTCGCCAGCCGGCCGGTGACCGAGATCGACCCGCCCGCGCGCAGCACGATGTCGTCGCCTGCGCGGATCGCGTCATTGACAGTGACGCCGGTGACGTCGATCGACGACCGCTGCGACCGGACGGCGATGTCCCGCCCAGCCAGAAGGGCGCCGTCGACGTTGACCGCCTGGGCGGCGTCGATGAGCGCATCCTGGCCGGCGTTCACCCCGGCCAGGCTGATCGCTCCCCCGGCTTGGTATCTGGCGTCGGAGGTGTTGGGTGCGCCCAGGTCAGGCTCGACCCCCACAGCGTCCGACACCCCTGTCACCACGATCGACCCGCCGGCCTTCACGTCAATGTCTGAACCGGTGAGATCGAAGCTGGCCCCGCCGAGTTGACCCGGCCCCGCGGCGCTGAAGGCGTTCATGGGCGCCGCCGCGACCAGCAGATCGCCCGACTGGTCGGGGTCGGAGCTGTCCTTACCGTGTGTCGTGATGGCTCTGTTGACGGTGATGGCGCCAGCCGCGCGCAGGACCGCGTCGTCCTGGGCGTCGATCGCGCCGGTGATCACCGAGGCGGTGAACGACCGGGCGGCGACATCGCGGCCTGCTGTGAGATCGCCGGCGACCACGCCCTGGCCCGCGTCGATCAGGATGTCCTGGCTCGCCGTAACGGCGTGCAGGGCGATCGCCCCCGTTGCCTGGAAGCGGGCGTCGGACCCGCTGCCCTGGGCCAGGGAGGTTCCGCCGATCCGGATCGACCCGGCAAGGATATCGATGTCGGAGCCGGTCACATTGAAGGTCGCGCCGCCGGCTTGGCCCGGGCCGGCCGGGCTGTAGGCGACGACGGGACCGGAAGCGGACAGGAGGTCCCCGACCTGGTACGGAGCGGCGCTGTCCAGGCCATGGGTGGTGAGGTCGCCGCTGACGAACACGCCGCCGCCCGCGCCCAGGACGATGTCATCCTGGGCGTCCGCGGAGGAAAAGCGGACGTCGCCGATGACGCTGTTCGCCGCGAAATCCCGCCCGGCGACGATGTCGGTGGCGCTGACGTCGCCGTAGGCGTCGATGAACACGTCGCGGGGCGCGGTCAGTGCGCCGGTGGCGACGTCTCCGTCCAGCGGATTGCTGGCGCTCAGTCCGAATGTCTGCAGGCGGACGTCGGAGTATGGCGGAGCGCCCGAGCTGGAGACGGGTCCGTCGTCCGTCGCCGTCGTGGCCCCGATGTCGATGTGGTTGGCGCGCACGTCGACGTCGTGGCCGACCAGGTCGAAGCCGTAGCCGCTGAAGATGATCGGGTTGGCCCGCTCCACCAGCCGTTCGCCAGCCTCCGAGGCGATGGTGACGGACGGGTCGGTGGGCGAAAGGCCAAGGACAGTGACACCGGCGTTGATGTCCCCGGCCGCGAAGCCGCCGCTGCCGCGGACCACCACGTCATCGCGGGCGTTCAAAGCGCCGACGGTGATATCGTTGCCGGACTCAAGCGCGATGTCGACGGCGGAGAGGTTACCCTGGAGGAGGACCGGGATGATGTGCCCGTTCGCCTTGATGTCCAGGTCGCCGACCGGATTGGTCACGTTGCCCAGGATCACGGTTCCCGCCGAGCGCACCGTCACGCTCGCGCCGAGCGCGGCGCTGGGGTCGACGATCATCTGCGGGTCTTCGACCGTGTTGACGTTCTGCGGGGCGAGCAGGACGTAGCCACCCGTGGCGGTGAACGATCCATCGTGGACCGTCCCGTTGGAGCCGCCGGGGATATGGGCGTCGGCCACGATCTGCGGAGAGCCGGCCGGCGCGAGGTCGGTGGTCATCAACACGATGTCGTCGCCTTCGACCCGGGCTTCCGTGGCCGTGACGCTGCCGGTCACCACGACGTCCGCCGGCGCGGTCTGGCCGCCGGCAGCGACGAAAATGCGGGAGGTGACGATCGTGGACGAGGTGTTGAGCAGCACGCCGCCGACGATGCCCGGTCCGGCGCCGGCGACACCCTTCTCGATGGTGGCGCCGTCCAGTTGGTAGAGAAGGTTGCCATCCTCGGCGAAGGTGAGGCTGACGTCCTCGGCCGCGATGGCCACGAACTGGCCCGTTCCGGGCTCGGCCTCGAAGACGTTGCCGGCACCGGATCCAACCGTGCCGTCGCCGACGGTGATCTGCGGGGCGAGCAGGGCGACGACGCCCTGGGTGGCGATCACCGTCCCGTTCATGACGATGGGCTGGGTGGCGCCGGTGAAGGTCCAGGTGAGGCTGGAGCCGGCAAGGAAGCCGCTGACGTCGAAGCCGGTGGCGGTGGAGAGCAACAGGCCGCCGACATTGAACAATCCGGTCTGGCTGGCGACTATGCCATTGGGGTTGATCAGCCAGACTTGGCCCTCGGAGTTGATCGCGCCGCTGAGGTCGGAGATGTTGGCCGCACCGATGTCCACCACCCGGTTGACCAAGATCCAGTCGGGAAGCGGACCTGAGACATTGAACGAGCTGCCGGTGGTGACGTTGAACTGATGCCATTCGGCGTAGGCCCGGGGCGCCGTTACGGTCACGGTGTTTACGGTGGCCGTGGGGTCGTAGGTGGCTGCCACCGTCGCGCCCGACCAGTTGGAGCCTGACGCCGGCGGCGGTGTGGCCGGAACCGGCGTGTTGTTGGCCGCCCGGGCCGGGCCGGCGGCCAGCGCCAGCGCCAGGGCCACGGGGGCCGCGGCGGCGAGAAGAACCTCGTGGCGGCGGCGGATTGGGCGGGGGTGGGTCATCACAAGCCCCTATCGGAACGAAAACACGCGGGAGAGCGTGAGCAGCACGCGTCCCTTGGGATTGGCGGCGCCCGGGAAGGGCGGTTCGAGCGGATCGGCGTAGGCGACATCGAACTGAAGACGCCAGGGCAGCAGCGTGCGCACGCCGCCGCCGATGGAGGCGATGGTGCTGGAGTATCCGCCGATATCGAGGTTCGTCAGCCGCGCCGCGTCCGCGAACACATAGGGTTCGATCCAGGCCGGCTGCAGACTCATTGTGGGCGCGCCCTTGCCTGGCGCCATGGCGTAGACGAACCGCCAGCCCGCTTCCAACTGGCCGCCGATGGCGCGATCGCCGCTGGCCGCGCCGGGGCTATAGCCGCGCCCGATGGTGTAGTTGCCGATCTGGAATTCCTCGAAGGCGGTCAGCGGATGGTTGGCCAGCTGGGCCGAGCCGCGGAGCTCAACCCAGGGTCCGCCGCCGCGCTGGAAGGCCTGGCGCCCGCCGAAGGCCCAGCGCACGGAGCCATCCGCGCGAAGCACGGTGGCCTTGGGGTCGCCCTGCAGGCGCGAGAGGGTCGGATCGCCCAGGTGGCTGCCGCCCAAGCCGCCGACTCCCTGGACAAGGCTGCCGCTGATCTCGCCGTCGAGCTGCGGGATGTGTTCGGGGCGCCAGCGCAGGTCGATGCCCAAGGTGAGGAGCCGAAGACGGTCCTCGAACAGGACAGGCTCGCCTGGGGTGATGCCGCGCAGGATGCCCAGGTCGTTCTTCTGGTTGATGTAGTCGAAGCGCAGGCTGGTGAAGAGACTGAGCGCCTGGGTGCGGATCATCGGGTAGTCGAGCTTTGCGCTGACGTCGAGGAAGTCGCCCTCGATCTTGAGGGGCGCCAGGGCGCCCTGGGGGTCGGTGCGGGCGTAGTCCGCCTCGCCCTGGAGGCGCAGGCCGCTGTGGCCGAGGGCGAAGCTCTCGACACCTTCGACCACCTTCTGGTCGCCGGTGGTGGTGCTGAAGAGGACCACGGACGTGCGGTCGGCGAAGCGCGTGAAGCTGTTGGCGTCCAGGCGGGCATAGAGGGCGGTGTCGCCCAGTTCGTCGTTGCCCAGGTGCTGTAGTCCCAGGGACAAATCGAAGCGCCGGCGGGGCCGCGAGGTGGCCACCACCTCCACCGTGCCGGGCGCGCCGCCGTGGACGCGCACCCCGATCTCGGCGCCGGGAATGTCGCGCGCCAGCAATACTGCCCGCTCAAGATCCTTCCATCGCAGCGGCCGCTCGGCGAGCAGTGGGGCGAAATAGTCGCGCGCAAGGGCAGCGGAAGGCCCTAGGCCGGACAGGCCATCGGTGTCGATTGCGGAGACATAGCCCTCCGTGGCCTGCAGCCTCAGGGCGCCGCCTTCAATGCGTTGCGGCGGCACATCCACGCGGGTGAGGCGATAGCCCTTGCGGGCGAAAAGGGCGGCCACCCGGTCGCGCGCCTCGCAGACCACGCCAAGATCCCGGCCGGACCCCAGCAGATCGGCGACGGCGGCGTTTACCTCGGCGGGAGTCACCACGGTGGCGCCGTCGACGGTGACGCTTGTGAGGGTCACGGTCATGCCGCGGCCGGCGAAGGGGCAGTTTCCTCCGGGAGCCGGCGCGGTCAGGGGGCTGGCTGGGGTTCGGGCTGGCGGAACCTGCTGATTGAGGTCGGGCGCCGTGCGCGTGACCGGGGCGCCGGATTCGGCCGTTCCCTGGGCCGCCGCGGGCGCCGCGGCGCCCCAGGGGATAGCGAGGGCGATGACTGCCGGAACCACGACACCGATGATCGGCCTGTGCATTGTCCCCCACCCCACTCGGCGTCCGGACCGCGGGCTGGTCAGGGGACGCCGCCCTAGACCCGTCCGTACTCTCTCCAACCAATGTCCGCCGACGATTGCGCCGCCCGTCCGGCGCTCCAGGTCAGCTCAGTACGCGGACAAGCTCGACAACAACCGCAACCGCGAGCCGTTATTCGTCCCACGCCGCATCGCAACTTGGCAAGTCCTTTAACTTGGACACTTCGATTCTGCTCACGATGACGTGGTGTCGAATTGCGGCACATTCTTGTTTTACTGCCGAAAGCAACGATCAATACGCTATTCAACTGGTTACTCTGACCAGTGGCCGAACTCCCCAAGGTCTCGAAGAGCTCCTGGTGGCGCTGGGCGCAAAAGCTTCGACGCCGCAAGCGCGGCCACGGTCCGCCAACCCTCAGAATAGCGCGGCGGTGTTGCGTTAAGAAGCCGGAAAGCAAGGTGGACCGTGTCGGCGGCGTGTCGTTCCATCGACACTTGGCGGGCCAATGGCTATCAATATTCCCGGAGAAGTTGGTCGTGGGGGCGCCGATGCGGTCCGCAACTCGGCCAGGGACTGGCGCGCCGCCCGATTGCCTGAACGCGGGATATCACTCGGCGCACCTTGCTGATCCCCGCGATCTAGGATCGAGATCGAACCGTCGGGTGGGATTGCAACGGCTGAACTAGGCGCGAGGGTCTGCACGCGCTGGCACGGCAGGTCGGCCGCGCGCCGAAATTGAATGCGAGGGCGATGTGGAGCGCGTCGACGCGGACAATTCGTGGATTTCGGCCGCGAACCAGGCCCCGCACCGGGCGCTGGGCTGGATTGTCGCCTTGGCAGGCGGTTTTTGGGCGGCGGCGGTCGTGGGCTGGGCGCCTGGCCTCGCGCGGCCGCTGCTGTCCGCGGTCAGTTCAAACGGCGCGCCTTGGACTGTCGTCCTGGCCATAACCGTGTCCTACGCCGTGGTATTCGGTCCCCTGGTCCTGACGGCCGTGGCGGGGGGTGTGGCGGAGGGGCGTTCCATTTTTCGCCTGGGCGGGCGTCCCGCCGCAGCGGCCGCATCCGGCCTGGCGCTCGGCGCGGGCGGGTTCGCCCTCAGCCTCGCCATCGCCTTTGCTGCCGGCGCGGTGACGCGTGGCGCCGGTCCGGCGACGGACGGGGCGCTGATCGGGCCGGCGGCGGCTGACGCCCGGTTGGTTCTGCTGGGCGCGGCCGCCGAGGAAGTCTACTTCCGAGGTTGGATGTAGCCGGTGCTGGGCGGGCGCTGGGGCGCCTGGATGGGTCTGCTGGCGACCTCCCTGATCTTCTGCGGGCTGCACGTTGTTGGCGGGGCCAGGGCGCCCCTGGCGGCGATCAACATCTTCCTCGCGGGACTGTTCTTCGGGCTGCTGGCGCTGCGTAGCGGCGGGCTGGTGGCGCCCATCACGGCGCATTTCGCCTGGAACTGGGCCGAGACCGGCCTCTTCGCGACCGACCCCAACCCTGGCGCCGGTCCGTTCGGGGCGCTGGTCGATCTCGACCTCACCGGCCCCAGCCTGTGGAGCGGCGGCGCCGACACCATGAACGGAAGCCTGGCGACCACCCTGGTGTTGGGCGCCTTGATCCTGGGCCTGATGCTCGCGGTCCGCCAGCGGCGCGCCGCGGCCGCCGCCCGGTCTAGCCGCTCTGCGCCTGCCTGAGGGCGTCGATCCGGTCGCGCTCCTTGAGGAAGGCTTTCAGGTCGGCTCCGGCCAGGGCCGATCCCTCCTCGACCGGTATGCCCATCGGATCCACCGGCTCGCCGTTGATGTGGACCTCATAGTGCAGGTGTGGACCGGTAGCCCGCCCGGTCATGCCCACCTGTCCGATCTGCTGGCCCTGTTGCACCCGCACCCCCGGCGCCATGCCGGCGGCGATCTGCACCATGTGCAGATAGTAGGTCTGCCAGCCGTTGTCGTGCTTGAGGATGACCAGGTTGCCGTTGGGCCCCTTCATGGCTGCCCACTCCACCGCGCCGGCGCTGGCGGCGTAGATGGGCGTGCCGATGGGCGCGGCGAAGTCGACGCCCTTGTGCATCTTCATGAATCCCAGGACCGGGTGCATGCGCATGCCGAAAGTCGAGGAGACCCTCGCGCCTTCCACGGGCGTGCGCATGAACGAGCGCACGACACTGCGCCCGTTGCCGTCATACCAACCGGGTTGGGCTTGGCCGGGGACCTTGTAGCGGTAGAGGGCGCGTGACTTGGCGGCGGTCTGCATGGAGACGTAGAGCAGCGCCTGGGCGCCGGACACTTCGCCGCGCTCGTTGACCTGCTCGGTGAACACAGCTTCGAAAACGTCGCCCTGCTTGATCTCGCGCTGGAAATCGAAGTCGAAAGTGAAGGCGTTGGAGAACGGCGAGATCAGGGTGTCGGGCACGCCGGCCGCCACGGCCGAGGTGTAGAAGCTGTTGGCGTCCATCTCGCTGCGGATCACCCGGGCGCCGCTGGTCAGTTGCGCGGCCAGCGCCTTGACCACGAAGGCGTCGCCGGCCCCGTGCGAGAGCGAGACGCCCGTGTTGTCCGCCCGGCGGATTTCCAGACTGACCAGCCTCAGCGCCGCCCCGCTGGGCGAGACAACGAACGCAAGGTGCAGCACGCCGGGATTGGGCCCAAGCTGGGACTGTGCGGCCTGCGCCGCGGCGGCGGCCTCGGCGGTCGCCACGCCGTTGCTGGTGAGG
>DASVMY010000029.1:0-2843 GCA_036384135.1 Caulobacteraceae bacterium
CGGGGCAGCGGCGGCTTGTGTCGCGGCGGGGGCGGGCGCGGCCTTGGCCGCCTTGCTCGCCACCCAGGCGTCGAAGTCGGCCTGGCTGACCACCTTGATCTCGATGGGCATGAAGGCATGGTCGATGCCGCACAGCTGCGAGCACTGGCCATAGAAGGTGCCGGTCTGGTCGGCCTTGAACCAGGTCTGGTTCAGGCGGCCGGGCACGGCGTCGATCTTCACCCCGAACGCGGGCAGCGAGAAGGAGTGGATCACGTCCTCGGCCGTCACCTGCACCCGCACCACCTGGTTCACCGGCACCACCATCGGGGCCGTGGAGGCCAGCTGGTAGGGCGCGCCGGCCGCTTCCGCCGTGGCCTTGTCGGCCATGGTGGAGGTGAAGGCGTGGATCTTCTTGTCCGGGTATTCGTAGTCCCAGTTCCACTGCCGGCCGGTGACCTTCACGGTCATGTAGGGCGAGGGCATGTTGTGCTCTTCATAGAGCAGGCGGAACGAGAAGATCGCCACCACCATCAGGATCAGCACCGGGATGATGGTCCAGGCGATCTCGATGGGCGTGTTGTGGCTCCAACGCGCGGGCGTCGGATTGGCCTTCTTGTTGAAGCGCAGGATCACGGTGATCAGCAGCGCCAGCACGAACAGCGCGATGAACGTGATGATCGGCAGCAGGATCCAGTTGTGGAAGAAGGCGACGTGGCGCCTGATCTCCGACGCCGCCGGCTGCAGGTCGATGGCGCCGTCGGTGGGTTGCCCCACCTTGTCCGCCGCCCAGGCGTGGGCCGCCACGCTTAGTCCAAAGACGGCCGCCGGAACCCCCGCCGCAAGCCGTCTGATCCCCGAAAACTTCGACTTCATGTCCCTCACGGCCTGTTCCGCCGGCCGACGGCCCACAAGGGGCGCGCCGTGCTCCGACACTCCATAGCGCAAAGGCAGGACGCTTCAGCCCGCTTGCCGCGAGCCTATTTGTCGCACCCCGGCCTTCCAGCCTTCCGGGCGCGTGCATACGCGGATCATTGCGGCTTGCCAAGGCGCTAGCGCGCGCCAGCCGCGCACCCGAGCGCCCGCCGCGGCCAATGGGCGATTGGCGGTTTCGCAAGCAGGCGCGACGCCCTATCTCTAGGCGCTCCAACGATCGAAACCCGCGCGCCCGCTCAGGAAAGTCCGTCATGAACGCTCCCGCCCTCGCCCCGTCTATCCTGGAAGCCTCCGGCGTCGACGCCGGCCGGGCCGGCGAGATCCTGGGCGAAGCGCTTCGGGGCGCCGACGACGGCGAGCTTTTCCTGGAGCGGTCGGAGAGCGAGTCCTTCCTGTTCGACGACGGTCGGCTGAAGTCGGCGACCTATGATTCGGCCGAGGGTTTCGGCCTGCGCGTGGTGGCCGGCGAGACCGCCGGCTATGCCCACGCCAGCGAGGTTTCCGAGGCGGCCATCCGCCGGGCCGCCGACTCGGCCAGGCTGGCCAAGCGCGGCTACGCCGGCGTCTCCGCCGAAGGTCCCCGCGCCACCAACACCCGGCTCTATGGCGACGACGATCCCCTCGCCTCGCCCCACTTCTCCGACAAGGTGGCCCTGCTGCAGGAGATCGACGCCTTTTCCCGCGCGCGGGACCCGCGCGTGGTGCAGGTTATGGCTTCCCTGGCCGGCGAGCGGCGGGTGGTGGAGATTCTGCGCGCGGACGGGCGGCTGATCCGCGACGTGCGGCCCCTGGTGCGCGTCAACGTCAGCGTCACGGTGGAGAAGGACGGCCGGCGCGAGAGCGGTTTCGCCGGCGCCGGCGGCCGCACCGGCTTCGACGCCTGGATCACCCCGGACCGCTGGCAGGAGCAGGTGGACGAAGCCATCCGCCAGGCGCTGGTGAACCTGGACGCCGTGCCCTGCCCGGCCGGCGAGATGGACGTGGTCCTGGGCCCCGGCTGGAATGGGGTGCTGCTGCACGAGGCGGTGGGCCACGGCCTGGAAGGCGACTTCAACCGCAAGGGCTCCTCGGCCTTCTCCGGGCGGATCGGCCAGCGCGTCGCCGCCCCGGGCGTCACCGTGTTCGACGACGGCACGCTGCCCGGCCGCCGCGGGTCGCTGAGCATCGACGACGAGGGCACGCCCAGTGAGCGCACCATCCTGATCGAGGACGGCATCCTGGTGGGCTATATGCACGACCGCCAGAGCGCGCGGCTGATGGGCCTGACCCCCACCGGCAACGCCCGGCGCCAGTCCTTCGCCCACATGCCCATGCCCAGGATGACCAACACCGCCATGATGGCCGGGACGGACAAACAGGCGGACATGATCGCGTCCACCAAACGCGGCCTCTACTGCGCCAACTTCGGCGGCGGCCAGGTGGACATCACCAACGGCAAGTTCGTGTTCCAGTGCACCGAGGCCTACCTGATCGAGGACGGCAAGATCACCGCCCCGGTCAAGGGCGCCACCCTGATCGGCGACGGCCCCTCGGCCCTGACCCGGGTGACCATGATCGGCGACGACTTCGACTTCGACACCGGCGTGGGCGTCTGCGGCAAGGCCGGCCAGAGCGTCCCGGTGGGCGTCGGCCAACCCTCGCTGAAGATCACCGGCCTGACGGTGGGGGGCACGTCGGTTTAGGGCCGACGACGTTCAGCTTAACCAATCCCTCACCGCCGTCCTCGGGCCCCGTCGCCAGGCCGACCCCACCCGTTCCCGCCTTACAGCGAATTAACTGGTGAGCCTTCACGACCCTTGCGAGCAATGCGCTTCGTGTCAGGGAGGAAACATGGCGATCGGTCTGGTTCTGGCGGCTGCCATCGCCCACGCGCCGCCCGCCGGATCGCCCTCCCCCGCGGCCGACGCCGCCTGTGCGGCCCGCGCGGC
>DASVMY010000030.1:0-27176 GCA_036384135.1 Caulobacteraceae bacterium
GCCCCGACCCTGATGGCCAGCGTCGACCACCCCGACGCCGTCGCCGCCCTGGCCGCCGCCGGGGCGCCCATGACCCTGCTGGTCGACATCGATCCGGGCATCCACCGCACCGGCGTCGCCAGCCCCGAGGCGGCGCTGGCCCTGGCCAAACAGATCGACGACGCCCCCAGCCTGACCTTCGCCGGGGTGCAGTTCTATTGCGGCGCCCAGCAGCACATCGAGGACTTCGCCGCCCGCCGCGAGGCGATCGTCGAGCGCACCGACTACCTCAAGGGCATTGTCGCCCTGCTCGCCGACAACGGCCTGCCGCCCAGGTTCATCACCGGCGGCGGCACCGGCACCCACTCCATCGACGCGGAGCTGGGGGTGTTCAACGAGCTGCAGGTCGGCTCCTACATCTTCATGGACAAGCAGTACGCCGACTGCGACCTGGTGGGCGACGGCGCCCAGGCCTTCGAGACCAGCCTCTTGGTCGACGCCCGGGTGATCAGCGCCAACCACCCGATGCTGGTCACCGTCGACGCCGGCTTCAAGGCCTTCGCCACCGAGGCCGGCCCGCCGCCGGTGTTCTCCGGCGCCGCGGAAGGCTCGCAGTACCGCTTCATGGGCGACGAGCACGGCGCCCTGATCCCCCCCAAGGGCGTCGCCCCACCGCCGCTGGGCGCCGTGGTCACCTTCGCCGCCCCCCACTGCGACCCCACCGTCAACCTCTACGACGCCTACCACGCCGTGAAGGGCGACACCCTGGTGGGCATCTGGGCCATCGAGGGACGCGGGCGCTCGGCGTAGGAGCGGGGAACACATCGTTCGTGAGGCCAACCGGCTCGCGCAGAGTCGGAATCTATAAGTGATTTCAGATGATTACGAAGGCATGAGGTCAGCCCACAGTCCTTCTCCCCTTGCGGGAGAAGGTGGCCTCCGCAGGAGGTCGGATGAGGGGTCGACGACGCCTATCGGGTTGAGCTACCGACGCTAGTCAGCAATCGTCGGCGCGACCCCTCATCCGTCTGCTTCGCAGACACCTTCTCCCGCAAGGGGAGAAGGACCGCTCCCAGCCTCTCGGCGATCCGGCAGCCGTCGAAAAATTCACCATCACCTTCCAGTCGCCGCCATCCCAGCCGTTGACATCCCCGCGCCCTTAATCTAACCATCAGGTTATATAATCTATGAGTTAGATATGGCGCCTCAAGCCGCCGACCCCCTCTCCGCCACCTTCGCGGCCCTGGCCGACCCCACCCGCCGGGCCATCCTGGCGCGGTTGTCCCACGGCGAAACCTCGGTGACCGAACTGGCCAGGCCTTTCGCCATGTCCGGCCCGGCGGTGACCAAGCATCTGAAGGTGCTGGAGAAAGCCGGCCTGATCAGCCGCAGCCGCGAGGCGCAGTGGCGGCCGGCCAAGCTGGAGGCGGCGGCGCTGAAGGCGGTGTCGCAATGGCTCGACGATTACCGGCGGCACTGGGAGCAGAGCTTCGACCGCCTGGACGACTACCTGACGCAATTGCAGAACAAGGAGGTCTGACATGGCCGACCAAGCGACGACCCGCAAAGCGCCAATCTTGGGCGTGGGTTACGAAGTCACCCTGACCCGCACCTTCAACGCCCCCGCGGCTCTGGTGTTCGACTGTTTCACCGATCCCGAACACCTGGCCAAGTGGTGGGGGCCGCTGGGCTGTCAGAACGTCATCAACCGGCTGGACCCTCGGCCGGGCGGCGAGATTTCGCTGCGCATGGCCGGGCCCGGCTACGACCACGTCATGGGTGGCGAGTTCGTGGAGATCGACCGGCCGACCCGCCTGGTCTTCCTCAGCAAGGCCTTCGAGGCGCCGGGCGGCGGCTGGGGCATCGTCAACCGCAACACCCTGACCTTCGCGGAACGGGACGGCGCCACTACCCTGACCCTGCACACCCTGGTCGAGAAGGCCGCTGGCGAACTGGTCCTCGGCGCGCTCAGCGGCATGAAGACCGGCTGGGGCCAGAGCCTGGAACGGCTGGGCGACCTGGTCGGCGGCGGCGGCAAGATGGACCTGGAGATCGGCGACAAGATCATCGTCCTCACCCGCGCCTTCGACGCCTCGCCCCAGCAGGTCTGGCGGGCCCTCACCGACCCGCTGGCCTTCGCCCGCTGGTGGACCGGGGGCGGCTGCGTGGTGGAGGCCATGGACGTCCGCCCCGGCGGCCAATGGAGCCTGTGCCAGACCTCGCCCGACGGCGCGGTCCACCGGTTCTTCGGCGAATACCGCCAGGTCGATCCCCCCGGGCGCCTGGCCATGACCCAGGGCTTCGACGCCTATCCGCCGATCGAGGTCGACCACGTCCTGACCGAGGAATGGGGCCGCACCGTGCTGACCCGCACCATGACCTTCCCCGACAACAGCTACCGCGACGGCATGCTGCAGTCCGGCTTGAACCGGGGCGCGGCGGAGAGCTACGACGCGCTGGCGGCGGTGTTGGCAGAGGGTTAGGTTAGAATCTGCAGCCCGTGCTTCTGGACGATGCTGAGCAGCTTGAGCGCGGCGCCGCTGGGCTTCTTGGCCCCGGATTCCCACTTCTCGACCGTGCTTTCACTGGTGTTGAGATAGCGGGCGAACACGGGCTGACTGACTTTATTCGTTTCACGAATCTGCTTGATCTCCGCAGGCGCTATAGGCGGCGTGACGGTCAGGCAGGTTTCATCGAAATCGCGCATGGTCGCCTTGTCGATCGTGCCGGCGCGATACATGCCGGCGGCGGCGCTATGGACCGCCTCGAAGGCGTTGCTCTTGAACTTACGCGTTGCGGTCATTGCAAATCTCCACCAGTTCCTTGGCCTTCAGTTCCTTCTCGATCTCGACATCCGCCTTGCCGGCGTAGAGATCGGCCAGCTTGCGAAACGCCCTTAGCTCGTCCTCGTCGATGTTAGCCCGGTCCTTCTTCGCAAAGAGGTAGGCGCAAACCCAGTAGCGCCGCCCTTTGGCGAGGATGATGCTTCGGCGCCTGTTCTTATCCAGGCGTTTCTTGAACACGCCTCCGCCCAGATCATCGGCCTGACCGAGTCTCACTTCCGCGACGGCTTTGCAAAGCGCCTCGTCGTCGATGAGTGCTTTACGCGCCGCTTTGGCGAACCAGGCGGTCTTGAAGGTCCGCCCAGGTTCCTTGGCATCGGTCATGGTCTTAATGTAGCACTAAGTGCTACTGAACGCAAGGCTGCAGCCCGGCTTGGACCGCGGCGCGGCGGAGAGCTACGACGCGCTGGCGGCGGTGCTGGCCGGGGGTTAGGCGCGCGCCGGGCCGATCGCCGCGATCCCTCAGAACACCCCGGCCTCCCCGAGGACGCGCTTGAGTTCGGCGACGACGATGGGCTTGGAGAGGATCGCCGCCGCCCCCAGATCCTGACGGACGCTCGCCAGGCCATAGGCGGTGACGAAGGCGAACGGCACGTGCTTGCTCGAAAGAATCTCGGCGGCGGCGAACGACGTGCCCCCGATCAGGTTCACATCCAGCAACGCGAACTTGAACTGGCCGGCGGCGGCGGCCGCTTCAGCTTCCGATGCGCTTGCGACAGGGCCGACGACTTCGCAACCCCAGCTGTCGAGCAGGTCCTCCAGATAGAGGCCCACCAACGCATCATCCTCGACCACCAGCACATTTCGCATAACCATCGATAACATCTGGCCGCGATCTGCAAACAGAAATTCCCTCAGCCGATCGTATGCGCGGGGGGGCGGACACCCACAGCGCCGACCTACCCGAGTTGGGTTGGCGAGCCCGCCCGTGGCCACTATGCCTGGGGCACGGCCACATACTTGGCGATCTTCGCCTCCAGGGCTCCAAGGTCGATCGGCTTGGCGATGTAGTCGTCCATGCCGGCGTCCCTGCAGGCTTCGATATGTTTGGGAAGGAAGTTGGCGCTTACGCCAACGATCGGCGTCGCGATGTTCAACTCGGAATGGGCGCGAATAGCCCGCGTCGCTGCGTAGCCATCCATTCCGGGCATCTGCAGGTCCATAAGGATCAAGTCGAAGCGTGACCGCATCGACGCCGCCACCGCCTCCGAACCGTTGGACGCTTGGAACAGTCGGGGTTTCAGCGGTCGCAGCATCTCGACGATCAGTTCGCGATTCGCGGCGACGTCATCGACGATGAGGATGCGCAATGACGCCTTGCGGGAAGTCTCCTCGATTTCGGCGGCGGGAGCGGATGCCGCGCCGGCGAGGGATGGCGCCGCGACGGTGAACCAGAACGTCGAGCCGACGCCTTCCTGGCTTTCGAGACCGATCTCGCCTCCCATCATTTCGGTAAGGCCCTTGGCGATCGCCAAGCCGAGGCCAGTGCCGCCGAATTCTCGGCTGATCGATCCATCGATCTGTGAAAAGCGCTTGAACAGGCGGTTCGAAAGGCTGGCGGGTATGCCTATTCCGGTGTCCCGCACCCGAAGGAGCAGGTGGCCGCGGTCCGCATCGTAGCTCGCAAAGACGGTGATCTCGCCCTTGGCCGTGAACTTGACGGCGTTGCTGAGGAGATTGAGCAGCACCTGCTTGATCCGGGCGCTGTCGGCCGTGACGAGCGACGGCAGAAACTCATCGAACTCGGTCCGCAGGTCGAGCCCCTTCTTCCGCGCCTCCACCTGCACCAGATGGCCCGCCTCATCGACCAAAACCCTTGGATCGAAGGGCTGCGGGTCAAGTTCGACTTGGCCGGCTTCCAGCTTGGTGAAGTCGAGGATGTCGTTGACGATCGCCAACAGGTGCTCGCCGCCCTTGACCACCCGCGAGGCGTAGGTCCGGGCGCGATCCGACAGGCCGTCCATGCCTTCCAGCAGCCCCGAAAATCCAATGATGCCGGTCAGGGGCGTACGCAGTTCGTGGCTCATGTTGGACAGGAATTCGGACTTGGCCACGGCCGCGGCCTCCGCCTCGGCGCGCTTGCGCAGCAGCTCGGACTCCATCAACTTGCGGTCGGTGACGTCACGCTGGCAGTCCTGCAAGGCGACCACCCACCCGGTTTCGGGGTCGCGCACCACCGATGGATTGGCTTCGATCCAGATCACCCGGCCTGACTTCGTGATCGCCCGATACTCGAAGCGGATCCTGGCGCCGGTAGGCTCGCCGGCGATCATCGCGCGCAATTGCCTTTGCACCATTTCGATGTCGTCCGGGTGGACCAGCCGAACGGCGTCGCTCCCGATCAATTCGGCCACCTTGTAGCCATACAGACGTTCGGCGGAGGGAGAGACGTAGGTGATGATCCCGTCCAGGCCGCAGCTGGCGATCACATCGGTGGCGTTTTCCGCCAACAGCCGATATTGCGCCTCGCTCTTGGCCAAGGCTATTTCACGAAGCCGCTCCGCGGTCACGTCGATGACGACGCCGAAGACTCTCTCGACCTTGCCAGCGGGATCCTTGCCCGCGGCGCCATTGACAATGATGTGGCGTGTTTCGCCCGACGGCCTGCGTAGTGTGGTCTGAAATCGATAGGATATCCCGTCGCGAAGCGCTCTTCCGACGAGATCGAGCGTATATTCCTGATCGGCCGGGTCGAGCATCCTAAGGCCTTCCTGCTCGAACACCTCAACGCCCGTCGGGCTCTGGACACCCTCTGCTGGTTCCAGTCCAAAGATCTTGAACATGCCGTCGGACCACATGATCCGTCCGGTGCTCGCCTCGATCCACCAGTTGCCAACGCCGGCCAACTCTTCCGCCATGAGCGTCTGTTCACGGGTCTTCTCAACGGTCTCGGCAAGAGACCTGGCTTCGCGGACGGCATCGGCCAGCTGGTCCCGCGCAGCAGTGGCGTCCTGTCGCTGACTGATCAACATGTAGCTGATCGGCCCCCCGACCAGCAGGGATATCAAGAATGTCGTAAACGGTGTGTACGTTGCCGGTGACTTTAGGACGATAATGTCAAGTATATAATCAAGCACCAACGCGAGTGCTACTACCACGCCAGAGATAAGTACTGTCCATTTTAGTTTCTTCAGAAGCATCTGCGAAGTCCATACCCCAGGGCGCCCGAAATCCGCTGTGGGACGATAGCGGTCTGATCGCTTCAGTTCGCCAAGGTACGCCGAGATTGGAATTTGTCGATCGAAGTCGAGCGCCTGGCCCATCCCAATAGGGCGACCAATGGTCGCTGATCGCCACATGACCAGGGTCAGATCTATTGACCGAGAACCACGATATACATGGCCGTCACAACTATAAGATGACGTACTGAAGCCTGTTAAGGTCCAACCCGTGCGTCAACTCCTTCTGAAATGGAGTCGCGGCGGTTGGGTGCACGCATTTTTCCGCTTGCGAATGCGCGAATGGAGTTATGAGGGTTCCCGTCATGTTCCACCCCCACACCCCGCTCATCCCGACGAACGTCGGGACCCAGGTTGGCCTATCCGCCACCAGGACTCTTTCGTGTTCTGGCGAACCGCGACGCCGCCGTAAAATACGGTGATTTACGGTGGAGGTGGCGGCTCCCGCCCCTACGCTTTGTCGAACTTGTCCTTGCGGCGGTGGCCGAACAGCAGGCGGTTCTCCAGCCGGCCGCGCAGGGCGGCGTAGTAGGCGGACAGGAAGTCGATGTCGCGTTCGTCCGCGCCCGGAACCCAGGCGATCTTGCCCCGTATCCGGTCGGCCACGGCCTTCAGCGTGCGCGGATCGCGGCGGCGCAGGACGTCCTCGAGCACCTGCAGTTCCTTGACCCCGTAGGCGGCGGCCTGTTCCGGGGTGAAGGCGAAGCGCGCCAGGCGTTCGGAGGCGTCGTAGGCCAGGTCGATGGCCAGGGCGCGGCGCGGCGCCTTGACCACCCAGGTGCCCGCCAGCAGGTCCCCCACCCTCAGCCGGTCGCGGTTGAACAGGGGGAAGAACATGAAGATGCCGGTCCAGATGAAGCCCAGCAGCACCGCCCAGCCGTCCACCGCGTCGGCCCCGATCATCGACATCAGCCAGCCCACCAGCAGCAGCATGCCGGGCATGAACACCTCGATCTCGCGCATGGCGTTGCGCGTGAAGATCGCCTCGCTGGTCAGGCGCCCGCCGTCGCGGGCGGCTACCCGCAGGCCCAGGGCCATCTTGCCGGGCGTCGCCGCCCGCGGGCGCAGCTCGAAGAAGATGAAGTAGAAATTGCGCAGGAAGAAGCTGGCGGCCAGCCAGATGGCGCCCACCACCTCACGCCCTTCGCTGCCCATGCCGAACGCCGACGCCGCCGAGCTGGCGGCGATCAGCAGCACGACGAAGGCCACACAGATGATCACCATGTCCAGCAGGAAGGCCCCCGCCCGTTCGCCGGCCGAGCCCAGCTGCAGGCGCAGGTCCACCCCCTCGGGGGTGACGAACTCGCGGATCAGGCGGTTCTGAGGGTCGATCGGTAGTCGGGCCTTGGACTTGGGGCGCTTGGGCCGTTTGGCGTTGGGGCGGGCGAGGGACGCCATCAGGCGGCGCGTCCCGGGCGCGGCAGGTAGAAGTAGCTCAGCCACAGGGTCAGGGTCGTGCCGGCGATGGCGTAGCGGGCCCAGTCCAGGCGGATGGCCTGACGGCCGATCCCCTCCAACAGGCCGGCCACCACCAGCATCAGCACCACCCCGATCATCACCACCCCGGCGTGGCGGCCGGCGGCGGAGGCGGCGTCGATGCGGGACTTATCGCCCGGGAACCCCACCGCCGCGCCGATCCGAAAGCCCGCCGCCCCCGCCAAGATCACCGCGAAGAGCTCGGTCACCCCGTGGATCATCAGCCAGCCCCCCATCTCCCAGCCCAGTCCGCGCGAGGCGTAGAGCGCCAGCATGGCGCCCATGGTCAGCCCCTGCTGCGCCATCAGCAGCGCCGTGGGCACGCCGAAGGCGAAGCCCAGCGCGAAGCAGAAGATCGACACCTGGGCGTTGTGGGTGAACAGGAAGATGGCGAAGGTGCCCAGGAAGTGGCCGCTGTCGGAGTCGTAGAGCACCTTCTTCAGGGACTCGGTGGAGGCGGCGAAGTCGCGGCCCTGGGCCATGCCGCCGACCATGGTGTCGTACCAGGCGTTGTCGCGCTGGACGAGAACATAGGCCGCCACCGTGGCGACCAGGAAGATCAGGGCGCAGACCGCCGTCTCGCGCCACAGCGACCGCACCGCATTGGGCCAATCCCGCCGGAAGAACCGGCTGATCCTCTGCAGCAGCTTGGTGCGCGGCCCGTAGACGAAGAAGTAGCCGCGCGTGGTCAGGCTCTCCAGGTAGGCGATCAGGCTGGCGTCCAGCGACGTGGCCCTGGCCACCGACAGGGACGAGGTCACCGCCCGGTACAGCACCGGGATCTGCAGCAGCTCGTCGTCCGACAGGCTGGCAGCCCGCCCGCCCTCGGCCTTGGCCAGCAGGGCCTCCAGCCGCCGCCAGTCGGCTTCGCGCTCGGCGCGGAAGCGGTGGCTCTTGAGTTGCAGGTCCTTCATGGGGATGTCCGGCAGAGATCAGTGCGCGCTGCCTTGCGCCCCCTCCACCATCCGGCTCCGCCGGACGGTCCCCCTCCCCCGCTTTGCGGGTGAGGAGAAGAGTTCGCGAGCCTTCTTCCTCCCATGCGAGCCCGAAGGGCGATGCGGGGGAGGTGGCGCGACGGGCGGAGCCCGGCGTGACGGAGGGGGCGCAAGGCCACTGTACAACGCATCACATCAGCTCCCGCCGCTTCAGGTCGAGGTAGGCGCTCAGCAGGTTGGGGCCAAGGCGGTCGGCGGGGGCGTCAATGATGTGGGCGCCGAGGCGGCGCAGGCGGGTGGCGACCACGTCGCGCTCGCGCAGCAGGGCCTGGGCGGTGACGGCGCGGGAGACGTCGTCGGCCTCCCTCGGCTCGCGCCGCGCGATGGCCTCCAGCTCCTCGTCGCGCAGCACCACGAACAGCACCAAGTGCTTGCGCAGCAGGCGCGCCACGTTCTCCAGCATCAGCTCGGCGCTGGTGGTGTCGGCGAAGTCTGTGAAGATCACCACCAGGGAGCGCCGTTCCAGGGTGGCGCTGAGCTGGGTAAGGCCCAGGGTGAAGTTGGTCTCCTCGGTGGAGTAGTCCAGCCCCGCCGCCACCCGCTGCAGTATCGGAAAGGCCCCGGCCCCCGACAGCACGCCGCTGAACACCCGCGGCTTGGCGTCGAAGCCGTAGATCGCCGCCCGGTCGCCCAGCTTCAGGCTGACGTAGGCCAGCAGCAGGGCCGCGTTCAGGGCCCGGTCGATGCGCGGAACCCCCAGCAGCGGATCGCACATCAGCCGCCCGCAATCGATGGCGAAGACGATGGGGTGGTTGCGCTCGGTGCGGAACTCCTTGGACAGCAGCTTGGTGTGGCGAGCGGACTGCTTCCAGTCGATGGTGCGTGGGTCCATGCCCCCCACCAGCTCGCGCAGGGCGTGGAACTCCGAGCCGTCGCCGCTTTCCAGCTGCTCCTTCAGCCCGAACAGGGCCTCGCGGGAGAACAGGCGGATGGCCTCGTCCTTCACCGCCTGGATGTTGGGGATGACGGCGATCCTGCGCGCCGGCTCCTCGCGCACCTGCTTCCAGACCAGACCGAGCGGCCCGCGCCAGCGCAGCCACAGGGTCTGGACCTCGCCCTCCCCCCGGCGCAGCGGCGTCAGGGCCAGGTCGCTGACCGACGAACGGCCCACGAAACGGGCGTTGATCCGGTCGGGCGCGGCGGTCAGGCGCTCGTTGGTCTGGACGGCGATCTCGGCGGTCGCCGGGGCGGAACGCTCGAAGGCGGCGTGGACGGTCATGATCCCCTTGCCGCCGATGCCCAGGGTGCGGGGGGTCTCCAGGGTCAGATCAGCGCCGGCGCGGGAGGGGCCGATGAAAGCGTCCGCCAGGATCAGCCCCAGCACCAGCGCCACCCACGCCCCACCGACAACCCAGAACCCAGGCGAAAGCAGACCGATCAGCAGCGCCGCGGGGGCGCCCAGAGCCATCAGGATGATCGCGCGGCGGGTGGGATAGATCATTGGCGCGGCCGCGTTTGCATACGCCGCTCCCCCTCATTGCATGAGGAGGAGATCATGTTGATCCTCCCCTCGCGAAGGCGAGGGCGAGGTGCGGCGCGCGAGCCCGCGAAGCAGGCGACGCGCCGCGGAGGGGAGACGCCCACCGGCGGTGGTGAGCAGGGATCGGCGCCGACCTCGGGGTTTGCCTGCAACTTCTCCCCCTCGCCGGGCCTTGGTCGCTTTCGCTCCCTCGCCCCTTGGCGCTCCCCCTCATTGCATGAGGGGGAGATCACCGCGGCGCCTCCACGCGGTCGATCAGGGCGGTCAGAGTGTCGTCCACCAGCCGGCCTTCGATCTCGGCCGCCGGCGAGGGGATCACGCGGTGGCGCAGGGCCGGCAGGGCCAGGGCCTTGACGTCGTCGGGGATGACGTAGTCGCGGCCCTCCAGCGCCGCGCGGGCGCGGGAGGCGGCAGCCAGCATGGCGCCGCTGCGGGGGCTGGCCCCGGTCTCCAGGTCCGGCGTCTCCCGCGTGGCGCGGATCAGGGCCACCACATAGCGGGTGATCTCGTCGGCCAGGCGGATGGTCGAGACCGCCTCCACCGCCCCGGTGATCTCCGCAGCCCCGCCCACCACCTCGACCCCCAGCGCCGTCGGCGTCGGGTTGCCGGTGCGCGAGCCGTGCGCCGAGACGATGGCGAACTCCTCCTCCACCGAGGGGTATTTCAGCGTCTGCTTGAACAGGAACCGGTCCAGCTGCGCCTCGGGCAGGGGATAGGTGCCCTGCTGCTCGATGGGATTCTGAGTGGCCACCACGGTGAATCGCGAGCTCAGCGGATGCGATTTGCCGTCGATGGTGACATTGCGCTCCTGCATGGCTTCCAGCAGCGCCGCCTGGGTCTTGGGCGGGGTGCGGTTGATCTCGTCGGCCAGCAGCAGCTCGCAGAAGATCGGCCCCTTGGTCAGGCTGAAGGCGGAGGTCTGGAAGTTGAACAGGTTGGCGCCGATGATGTCGCCGGGCATCAGGTCGGGGGTGAACTGGATGCGGCCGTACTCCAGGTCCAGGGTGCGGGCGAAGCACTGGGCCAGGAAGGTCTTGGCCGTGCCCGGCGGCCCTTCCAGCAGGATATGTCCCCCCGCCAGCAGGGCGGTGAGCATCAGGTTGACCGTGTCCGCCTGACCCACGACGGCCTTGGCGATCTCGGCGCGCATGCGGTCGGCGAGGGTTTTCACTTCATTGACGTTCACGCGTCATCTCCAGTCTCCAGCGGAATAGCCGTTTGGCTGCGGCGAGAGTTCGTTCCTTGTCGCCGGCGCCGCCGATCAGGGCGGTCAGTTCCGCCAACCGGTCGTGAGCGCCGCGCTGGGCGCCCATGCGGTCGAGGAAGGCGATCAGGGGCTCGCCGGTCAGGTCGCGCGGCGCCCCCACCGCCTTGGCGGCGATGGTGCGGGTCAGTTCGGCGTAGCGGCCGCCCATGCGGTGCTCGCGGCCGGTGAGGCGGATCAAGGCGGCGGTGTTGTCGGCCAGGGCTTCCTTGCCCAGGGCGAACACCCGGCCGGCGCTGCGCACCGCGCCGAACCGGCAGGCCGCCTGGAACCCGGCCAGGGCGGCGGCGAAGAACAGGCACAGGGTCACCGCCAGGAACGGCGGGTCGAACAGCAGCCGCATGACGCTGCGCGACCGGGCGAACCCATTCAGGGTGACATCGAAGATCACCGGCCCGTCGGCAGCCTTGAGCCCGGCGATGATCTGGCCGGCCGCCTGGGCCGTGGCCAGGGACTTGAGGCCGTGATTGTTCAGCAGGTCGGGGTCGGAGAGGTAATAGAGGCTGGCCTTGGGCTCCCGGGCCAGGATCACCGCGCCGGTGTCGTCGGTGAGCACCGGGATCAGGTCGGTGGCCTGGATCGACTGCAGCTGCTCCACCGGGCCGGCGGCGAAGGCCTCCGTCTCGCCGAAGGGCGGCGTCTTGGCGGTCAGGTGCGGGGCCACGGAGCCCGGCCGCCGGGCCAGGTTGAACCGGGCCAGCAGGCTGTTCTTGGGCAGGAGCTTCAGGTCGATGGGCGTGGCCTGCGCCACCCAGCCGCGATGGAAGGGGTTGGGGATCGCCTCCCACTTGGGCAGCACCACCAGCACCGGGCCGCTGAACCCCAGGGCCTTGATGTCCGCGGGCGCGGCATTGGCCGGCGGGGTGGCGATCAAAAGGCCGTCGCTGTGGCCAGGCGCCAGGCGGGTGCGGTTGATGACCACCGTCTGGCGCGCGCCCTGCAGCAGGCCCACCGCCCCGGCGAACCCGACGGCGGAGTGCGACATGGCGTGGTTGTCGGCGTTGTCGCCGCTGCGCAGGTCCGGGGCGTAGGTGGCCAGCACCACCAGGGCGGAGAAGGCGAACACGCCCACCAGCACCATCCAGATGGCGGTGACCGGGTTGAAGAGCCGGGCCGGCAGGGGGGCGGTCTCGTCACTCATGTGAAGACCCGCTCATGCCCAAACCTCCGGGAAGGCGAAGTCCTCATAGGCCTTGCGGCAGGCGGCGAAGGCGGCGCGGTCGACGTCGCGGCCGCCGAAAAAGCTGGCTTCCACCACCCGGGCGATCTGGGCGAAGGCGGCGCGGGCGGCGCCCGGAACCCCCTCCAGGGCGGCGATATCGCGGGCGGTGAGCGCGGGGCGCACCAGGCGCGGCCGGCGGCCTTCGATGTCGTCGATGCTGCGGTAAAGGATCAGGTGCACAGCCTCGTCGTAGCGGCCCTCCTCCGCCAGGCGGTCGGCGTCCTCCAGCAGGGCCTTGGCCTTCCAGGCCTCGGGGCGCCAGTCCACCGGCTGGACGCGGGCGTTGGCGCGGCGACGGCGGCTGAACCGCACGCCCAGGACCTCCCGCAGGATCAGAAACACCAGCAGGGCCACGATGGCCGCCACCCCCACCCAGAACAGCACCTTCAGCGCCGGCATGGCCCATTCGATGATCTGGCTGATGAACCGGCCCAGCGCCTTCAGCCACTCCGGCTCTTGCGGCGGCGGGGGCGGCTTGGGCATGACGGCGAAGTCGAATTGGATGCGGCGGTCCTGCAGCAGGTGCGCATGGGCGGCGCGGACCGCCTCCGCGCTGGGCGTGCGAACGCCGGGCGCTGCATCTGCACTGGCCGCCACTCAATCCCCCGTCACACGCGCAACGCCATCCACAGCCTAGCAGACACGCGAGCGAAACCTAAAAGGCATCATCGCGGGTATTTCAGGCCCTGGCTACCACGCCGTGTGAGCTTCAGCGCGGCAGCAGGCTTTCGCCCATCAGGTACTCATCCACTGCCCGGGCGCACTGACGGCCCTCGCGGATCGCCCAAACCACCAGGGACTGGCCGCGGCGCATGTCGCCGCAGGCGAACACCTTGGGCGCGGAGGTGCGGTAATCGTCCATATTGGCCTTGACGTTGCCGCGGCCGTCCAGCTCGACGCCGGCCTGTTCCACCAGGCCCTCGCGCCGGGGGCCCACGAAGCCCATGGCCAGCAGCACCAGGTCGGCCTTCAGCGTGAACTCGCTGCCCGGAACCTCGGCCATCACCTGGCGGCCGTCCGGGCCGGGAACCCAGTCGACCCGGGCGCAGACCAGACCCTCGATCACGCCGCCGCGCTCGACGGCGCGCTTGGTGTGCACGGCGAAGTCGCGCTCGACGCCTTCTTCCTGCGACGAGGAGGTGCGCAGCTTCAAGGGCCAGTCGGGCCAGGTCAGGGCCTTGTTCTCGCGCACCGGCGGCTCGGGCATGATCTCCAGCTGGGTCACCGACAGGGCGCCCTGGCGGTTGGAGGTGCCGATGCAGTCGGAGCCGGTGTCGCCGCCGCCGATCACCACCACATGCTTGCCCGCCGCGCTGATCGCGCCCAGCGGCGCGGCCACGTCCTCGGCGTCGCCGGCCACCCGCTTGTTCTGCTGGGTCAGGAAATCCATGGCGTAGTGGATGCCGTGCAGCTCCCGCTCGGGGATGGCCAGGTCGCGCGGCCATTCAGCCCCGCCCGACAGCACCAGGGCGTCATAGCCCCCCAGCAGCCACTCCACCGACACTTGGCCGCCCACCTCGACCCCCGGCCGGAAGGTGACGCCCTCGGCCTCCATCTGCTCGATGCGGCGATCGATGTGGTGCTTTTCCATCTTGAAGTCGGGGATGCCGTAGCGGAGCAGGCCGCCGATGCGGTCGTTCTTCTCGAACACCGTCACCGAGTGGCCGGCGCGGGCCAGCTGCTGGGCGGCGGCCAGACCCGCGGGGCCGGAGCCGACCACGGCCACGCGGCGGCCGGTGGGCTGGGCCGCCGGTTGCGGCGTGATCCAGCCTTCCTGCCAGCCGCGGTCAACGATCTGGCACTCGATGGATTTGATCGTCACCGGGTTGTCGTCGATGTTCAGGGTGCAGGACGCCTCGCACGGGGCGGGGCAGATGCGGCCGGTGAACTCCGGGAAGTTGTTGGTGGAATGCAGGTTGCCCAGCGCCGTCTGCCACTGATCGCGATAGACCAGGTCGTTCCAGTCGGGGATCTGGTTGTTCACCGGACAGCCCTGGTGACAGAACGGAATCCCGCAGTTCATACAGCGCGACGCCTGCGCCTTCAGCGCGTCGTCGGCCAGGGGACGGACAAATTCCTTGTAGGTCTTCAGACGGTCCACGGGCTTGTCGTAGCCGCGGTCGCGCCGGTCGATCTCGAGGAAGCCGGTGGGCTTTCCCATTCTAAAGTCTCTCCATTCGATCGATTGCGGACAGCGGCCTTGCGCCCCCTCCGTCACGCCGTGCTGCGCACGTCGCGCCACCTCCCCCGCTGCGCCCTGCGGGCTTGCAAGGGAGGAGGAGCCCCTTCTCCCCACCCGTGGAGCGCAGCGCAACGGGGGAGGGGGACCGCGACCGCGAAGCGGGCGGGGTGGAGGGGGCGCAAGGCCGCCCGCTCCGACCGGATTCGATGATCTCAATCATGTCGCGTCAGACTATTCGGCCGCCACCGCCTTGGCGGCGGCGCGTTCGGCGGCGAGGTCCATCAAGGCGCGCCGGTAGTCTTTCGGCGTGACCTTCACGAAGGCGGCAAGGGCGGTGTCCCAGTCTTCCAGCAGCATCCGGGCCCGGGCGCTGCCCGTGTACAGATGGTGCCGCTCGATCAGGATGCGCAGCCGCTCGGCGTCGAACCGCAGGGGATCGCCCATGCCGTTGTTCTCGACGCTCAACGACTTCTGGCTGGGCTTCAGCACCTCGTCTTCCCGATCGACCGGAAGCGACGGGCCGATCGGCTCGACGTCCACCATGGCCATGTTGCACAGGGCCTTGAACCGGCCCTTGGGATCGTAGACGTAGGCGATACCGCCGCTCATCCCGGCGGCGAAGTTGCGGCCGGTGTCGCCCAGCACGCAGACCACCCCGCCGGTCATGTATTCGCAGCCGTGGTCGCCCAGGCCTTCCACCACCGCCACGGCGCCGGAGTTGCGCACGGCGAAGCGCTCGCCCGCCACCCCCTCGAAATAGGCTTCCCCGGCGATGGCGCCGTAGAGGACCGTATTGCCGACGATGATGTTCTCGGTGGGCTCGCGGGTGGACTGGGGCGGCTGGCGCACCACCACCCGGCCGCCGGACAAGCCCTTGCCGACATAGTCGTTGCTGTCGCCCACCAGCTCCAGGGACATGCCCCTGGCCGCGAAGGCCCCGAAGCTCTGGCCGCCGGTGCCGGTGAAATGCGCCGCGATGGTGTCATCGGCCAGGCCGGCGTGGCCGTACTTGCGGGCCACCTCGCCGGCCAGCATGGCGCCGGCGGTGCGGTTGACGTTGCGAATCTGCTTGTCGATCCGCACCGGTTCGCCCCGGGCCAGGGCCGGCCCCGCGGCGGCGATCAGCTCGTTGTCCAGCGCCCGGTCCAGGCCGTGGTCCTGGCGCTCGGTGTTGCGCACCGCCACCCCCTCGCCGGCCGGGGCCTGATAGAGCAGCTTGGTCAGGTCGACGCCCTTGGCCTTCCAGTGTTCCAGGGCCGGACGCATGTCCAGCAGGTCCACCCGGCCGATCATCTCGTCCACCGTGCGGAAGCCCAGCTGGGCCATGATCCCGCGCAGCTCCTCGGCCACGAAGAAGAAGTAGTTGATCACGTGCTCGGGCGAACCGGTGAAGCGGGCCCGCAGCACCGGGTCCTGGGTCGCTACCCCCACCGGGCAGGTGTTGAGGTGGCACTTGCGCATCATGATGCAGCCGGCCGCGATCAGGGGCGCGGTGGCGAAGCCGAACTCGTCGGCCCCCAGCAGGGCGCCGATGGCCACGTCCCGCCCGGTGCGCAGCCCGCCGTCCACCTGAACCGCGATGCGGCCGCGCAGGCCGTTGAGGATCAGGGTCTGCTGGGTCTCGGCCAGGCCGATTTCCCAGGGCGAGCCGGCGTGGGTCAGGCTGGTGAGCGGCGAAGCCCCCGTGCCGCCCTCGAAGCCGGAGATGGTCACATGGTCGGCGCGGGCCTTGGAGACCCCCGCGGCCACGGTGCCGACCCCGACTTCCGACACCAGCTTCACCGAGATGCGGGCGGTCGGGTTGACGTTCTTCAGGTCGTGGATCAGCTGGGCCAGATCCTCGATCGAATAGATGTCGTGGTGCGGCGGCGGGCTGATCAGGCCGACGCCGGGCGTGGAGTGGCGGACCCGGGCGATGTTCTTGTCGACCTTGTGGCCGGGCAGCTGGCCGCCCTCGCCGGGCTTGGCGCCCTGGGCCATTTTGATCTGGATGTCGTCGGCGTTGACCAGGTACTCGGCGGTGACGCCGAAGCGCCCCGACGCCACCTGCTTGATGGCCGAGCGCATGGAATCGCCGTTGGCCATGGTCACATAGCGGTCGGCTTCCTCGCCGCCCTCGCCGGTGTTCGAGCGCCCGCCGATGCGGTTCATGGCGATGGCCAGGGTGGTGTGGGCCTCGCGGCTGATCGAACCGAAGCTCATCGCCCCAGTTGCGAAGCGCTTGACGATCTCCGCCGCCGGCTCGACCTCGTCGATGGAGAGCGGCGTGTCGGCGAACTTGAAGCTCATCAGCCCGCGCAGGGTCAGCAACCGTGCGCTCTGCTCGTTGATGGTCTCGGCGAAGGCCTTGTAGTCGGCGCTGATATTGCCGCGCACCGCGTGCTGCAGCTTGGAGACCGAGTCCGGCGTCCAGGCGTGCTCCTCCCCACGCAGGCGCCAGGCATAGGCGCCGCCCACGTCCAGCATGTCGCGGTAGATCGGCGCATCGCCATAGGCGTCGCGGTGGCGGCGCACGCACTCCTGCGCGATCTGCTCCAGCCCCACCCCCTCGACGGTGGTGGCGGTGCCGGTGAAGTAGCGCTCCACGAAATCGGTGGAGAGGCCGACGGCGTCGAAGATCTGGGCCCCGCAATAGGACTGGTAGGTGGAGATACCCATCTTGGACATCACCTTCAGCACGCCCTTGCCGATGGCCTTGGTGTAGTTCTTGGCCGCCTCGTAGGCGGTCAGGGCCAGGTCCTCGCGGGCCCGGATCTGTTCGATGGTCTCGAAGGCCAGGTAGGGGTTCACCGCCTCGGCGCCATAGCCGGCCAGGACGCAGAAGTGGTGCACTTCGCGCGCTTCGCCGGTCTCGATCACCAGGCCGGTCTGCATGCGTAGGCCCTGGCGGATCAGGTGATGGTGCACCGCCGCCGTGGCCAGGGCGGCGGGAATGGCGATCCGCTCGGGCGAGACGGCCCGGTCGGACAAGATCAGGATGTTGCTGTCGGCCAGCACCGCCTCCGTGGCGGCGTAGCACAGCTTCTCCAGCGCCCGCTCCAGCCCGCCCGCGCCGTCCTTGGCCGCCCAGGTGGCGTCCAGGGTCTTGGTGCGGAAGGCGCCGTCCAGCAGCTCGGAGATGGCGCGGATCTTTTCCAGGTCGGCGTTGGTCAGCACCGGCTGGGTGACTTCCAGACGCTTGTGCGTGCCGGCCTGGCGGCCCAGCAGGTTGGGGCGCGGGCCGATCATCGACACCAGGCTCATCACCAGTTCCTCGCGGATCGGGTCGATGGGCGGGTTGGTGACCTGGGCGAAGTTCTGCTTGAAGTACTCGTACAGCAGCTTGGGCCGCTGCGAGAGCACCGCGATGGGGGTGTCCGATCCCATCGAGCCCAGCGGATCGTCGCCCGCCTCGGCCATGGGCTGCAGGAAGAAGTTCAGGTCCTCCTGGGTGTAGCCGAACGCCTGCTGGCGATCGAGCAGGTCCGAGGGCTCGTTGGCGAGCGCGGGCTCCCAGGCGGCGGGCTCGGGCAGGTCCTCCAGCTTGAACTGGGTCTGGCGCAGCCATTCCTCATAGGGTTCGGCGTCGGCCAGGGCCGCCTTGATCTCGTCGTCGCCGATGATCCGGCCCTGCTCCATGTCGATGAGCAGCATCTTGCCCGGCTGCAGGCGCCATTTGCGCACGATGCGCTCTTCGGGAACCGTCAGCACCCCGACCTCGGAGGCCATGATCACATGGTCCTGGTCGGTGATCACGAAGCGGGCCGGGCGCAGGCCGTTGCGGTCCAGCGTGGCGCCGATCTGGCGCCCGTCGGTGAAGGCGATGGCGGCGGGCCCGTCCCAGGGCTCCATCAGGGCGGCGTGGTACTCGTAGAAGGCGCGCCGCTTGGCGTCCATCAGCGGGTTGCCGGCCCAGGCCTCGGGGATCAGCATCATCACCGCTTGAGCCATGGGGATGCCCCCGGCGATCAGCACTTCCAGGGCGTTGTCCAGGCAGGCGGTGTCGGACTGGCCGTGCGGGATCAGCGGCCACATCTTGTCCAGGTCGGGCCCCAGCAGGTCGGACTCCAGGGTGCGCCGGCGGGCGTTCATCCAGTTGACGTTGCCGCGCACGGTGTTGATCTCGCCGTTGTGGGCGATGAACCGGTAGGGGTGCGCCAGCTTCCACGACGGGAAGGTGTTGGTGGAAAAGCGCTGGTGGACCAGGGCCAGGGCGGACTCGGTGCGCTCGTCCGACAGGTCGCGGTAGAAGCCGCCCACCTGGGTGGCCAGCAACAGGCCCTTGTAGACCACCGTGCGCGACGAGAACGACGGCATGTACAGCTGGGTGATCCCCGGCATGCCGTACTTCCTGGCCAGTTCCTCCAGCGGGTTCTGGGTCTGTTTGCGGATCACCAGCAGCTTGCGCTCGAAGGCGTCCTGGTCGCGGGTGGTCTCGCCGCGGCCGACGATGGCCTGGCGGATCACCGGCATCTGTTCCAGCACCGCCTTGCCCAGGCCCTCGGTGTTCACCGGCACGTCGCGCCAGCCGATCAGGGTCTGGCCTTCGACGCGGATGAAGTGTTCGAACTGGCTGACCGCCAGGGCGCGGGCGTCCTCGTCCCTGGGCAGGAAGCACATGGCCACGGCGTAGTCGCCCGGCGCGGGCAGCTCGACGCCGGCGCCGCGCGCCCAGTCGCGCAGCAGCGCGTCAGGGATCTGAATCAGAATCCCGGCGCCGTCGCCCACCAGCGGGTCGGCGCCCACGGCGCCGCGATGGTCCAGATTGACCAGGATCTCGAGACCGCAGGCGACGACCTCGTGAGATTTTTTACCCTTGATATTGGCCACAAAACCGACGCCGCACGCATCATGTTCATGACGCGGGTCATAAAGTCCCTGCCGTGGCGGATATTCCGTCAAATTATACCCCTCAGACCCGTCCTGGACCGTCCCTATTGGAATGGTCATTCGCGCGGCATTTACAGGGGAAGGTCCTGGCCTGTCGACTGGGCGGCGATCAAACTCGCGTTTCCAGGCCCGTGTTGGCGCGGAATCGACCGGATTCGCCGCCCGCCTGACCGCCTAAGCCTCGGAAATTTCAGGTGGAGCCCGACGCCGCCGCCCGGCCCGCCGGAGGGGGATTTCACGCCGCGGGCGCCCTGGCCGCCGTGGTTGACCCGGGCTTGCTTTACAAGCTTGACGACGCAGTAATTTAAGGCGGACAGTCCCCTAAAATCGAACACAGGGGAAGCGATCCATGAAGAGATTCGCAGTATTGACGGCCACCGCCGGCGTCGTGGCGATGGCTTTTCTTAGCGGGTGCAGCAAACCGTCAGAATCATCCGCCCTGTCACCCGACACCAAGAAGGCCCTCGACGATCTTGCCGCCAACGAAGTCCAGTGGGTGGCGGACCTGAAAGCCAAGGATGTCGAGAAGGCCGTCGCCCACTACACGGCCTCGGGCGAACTGCTGGTTCCCGGCGAGACGCCCACCAAGGGCGCCGACCAGCTGCGCTACGTCTGGCGTCAGACCCTGTCCGATCCCGCCTATGCCCTGGATTTCAAGGCCCACCGCATCGAGGTCGCCGCCTCCAACGACTTCGCCTACACCCAGGGAACCTACACCGTCACCGGGACGGACCCGAAGACGCACGCGGCCCAGACGTCCAGCGGCTCCTACGTCACCGTCTATAAGAAGGTCTCCAACGGCTCCTGGCGGGCGGTGGAGGACATCATCTCCACATCGCCGGGTCCCGCCGCGCCGGCCAAGCCCGAAACCGTGGCCGACATGCCGCCCAAGGGCGCGGTCGACACCGCCGCCGACACCGCCGCCCTCAAGGCCCAGGATATCGCCTGGCAGGCGGACTGGACCGCCAAGGACGCGGCCAAGCTGGCCGCCCACTACGATCCGGCCGCCAGCGTGCTGCAACCGGGCCAACCCGCCGCCACCGGCTCGGCGGCCATAGCCACAGCCCTCGGCGCGGCGGTCAAGGACCCGGCCCTGAAGCTGGAATTCGCCACCGATACGGTGATGGTGGCCCCCTCCGGCGACCTGGCCTTCACCCGCGGCAAGTTCACCGAGACCGCCACCGATCCGAAGACCCAAAAGCCGGCGACCATCCACGGCGTCTACGTCACGGTCTACCGCAAGGCCGCCGACGGAACCTGGAAAGCCATCCAGGACATCGCCAGCGAAGAGCCGTAGGGGCGCCCTCCCCCAACCTTGTCATCCCGGAAAGCGCGCAGCGCTTATCCGGGACCGCCGCGAACGCCGATGAACCGACGCTGCAGCGGGCGTCGGCGCGCGCCGCGGTCCCGGATCTTCGCGGCTTCGCCGCTGCGTCCGGGATGACAGTGAAGGTGGGTCGGACAAAGCGACGTTTGAGCCGCCTCCAAACTCCGGATGACGGACGGGATTTCTCGGGCATAGACTGAAGACCGGCCGCAATTTCAGCGGCGGCGGGCGGACGCTCGCCTGGCAATACCGATTTCAGCTCAACGGCCCGCCTCGGGGAACACCGGGAGGGTCAATTGGCCCAAAAGGGCCACTTGGAAGGAACGCGATTATGGAACTGGCGCCGAAGAACACCGGCCTGTCGACCGCGCGGCTGGAGCGCATCACCGACCACCTGGAACGCAACTACATCGGCCCCGGCAAGATCGCCGGCGCCCAGGTCGCCGTCGCCCGCCACGGCCACCTGGCCTATTTCCGCTCCTTCGGCCAGATGGACCGCGAGCGCGCCAAGCCGATGACCGACGACGCCATCTTCCGCATCTATTCCATGAGCAAGCCGATCACCTCGGTGGCCCTGATGAGCCTCTACGAGCGCGGCTACTTCCAGCTCAACGACCCGGTCAGCCGCTTCTTCCCGTCGTGGAAAAACCACCGTGTCTGGGTCTCGGGTTCCGGCGCCGACATGAAGACCGAGGCCCCCCGGCGCCCGGTCAGCATGCGCGACATGCTCTGCCACACCGGCGGCATCACCTATGGCTCGGCCCTGGTCGCCCTGGGCGCGCCCGACGAGGGCCACCCTGTGGACAAGGTCTATGACGAGGTCGGCGTGCGGCGCGGGCGCGGCGAGACGCTGATGGAGTTCATGGACAAGCTGGGCCAGGTGCCGCTGCGCTACCAGCCCGGCGAGCGCTGGCAATACTCGCTCTCCACCGACGTCTGCGGCGCCCTGGTTGAGAAGATCAGCGGTCAGCCTTTCGACCAGTACCTGCGGGAGACCATCTTCGGCCCCCTGGGCATGAAGGACACCGCGTTCGCAGTCAGCGACGGCAAGCTGGACCGGTTCTGCGCCAACTACCGACGCGGCGCCGACAAGACGCTGCAGCTTATCGACGACCCGCACACCAGTGAGTACCGTAAAGAACCTACCTTCCACTCCGGCGGCGCCGGCCTGACCGGCACGACCGAGGACTATCTGCGCTTCTGCGAGATGCTCCGCCGTGGCGGCGAGTTCGAAGGCGCCCGGGTGCTGGGGCCCCGCACCATCGACCTGATGCGCCGTAACCATTTGAAAGATGGCCAGGACCTGACCCAGATGGCCAATGGCGGCTTCTCCGAAACCGCAGATGAAGGCGTCGGTTTCGGCCTCGGCTTCGCCTCCACCCTGGACGAGGTCACCAACGGCGGCCTGGGCGCCGGCGATTTCTACTGGGGCGGCGCCGCCTCCACCATCTTCTGGGTAGACCAGAAGGAGGACTTGTCAGTCGTATTCATGACCCAGCTGATGCCGTCCGGCGCCTTCAACTTCCGGGGCCAGCTGAAGAGCATCATCTATTCCTCAATCGTGGACTGAAACCGGCCCCAGATGACCGACGCACAGAGCACTGCCAACGCCGACCAGACCGCCTACTGGAACGAGGCGGCGGGCCCGACCTGGGCGGCGATGCAGGACATCATGGACTGGCAATTGGCGCCGCTGAGCCACGCCACTATCGAGGCCCTTGGGCCGCGGGAAGGCGACCACCTCCTGGACATCGGCTGCGGTTGCGGGGCCAGCAGCCTGGAGCTGGCCTGGGCCGTCGATCCCGAGGGTTCAGTCCTGGGCGTCGATATCTCGCGGCCGATGCTGGATGTGGCCCGCCAGCGGGCGGACAAGGCCGGCTACGCCCAGGTGCGGTTCGCGCTCGGCGACGCCCAGACCTACGCCTTCGAGGCCGGCGCCTTCGACGGCGTCTTCTCCCGCTTCGGGGTGATGTTCTTCGAGGACCCGGTGGCCGCCTTCGCCAACATACGGGGGGCGTTGCGGCCCGGCGGGCGGATGGCCTTCGTCTGCTGGCGGGCGATGGCGGACAACCCGCTGATGACCCTGCCCATGCAGGCGGCGGCGAAGCATTTCGCCCCCCCGTCCGGGCCGCCGCCCGATCCCTACGCCCCCGGCCCCTTCGCCTTCGCGGACGGCGAGCGCCTGCGCCGGATCCTGGCGGAGGCCGGCTTCATCGATATCGCCCTACGCCCGCACGACGAGATGATCGGCGCCCGCACGCTGGACGACGCCATGGAAACGGCGCTGAGGGTCGGGCCGCTGGGCCGGATGCTGGGGGTCTTTCCCGACAAGCGGGAGGCGGCGAGCGTCAGCGTGCGCGAGGCCCTGGCCCCTCTGGCGACGCCCGACGGGGTGCTGCTGCCGTCGGCCACCTGGATCGTCACGGCCCGCCAGCCGCGCTGACCGCAGAGCACGATGAGTTTTGTCGGAACCGACAAAACTCATCGTGCTCGCTAACCAAAGAACCGAGCCTGTCCTATTTTGAGTCAGTCGGCCGGCGCGAATGTCGAGATTGCGGCCGAACCGCCAAACTCCTGTCACACGAATCTTCTCTGCCAGGCACAAGAGGCGCGACCTCCGGGTTGGAGGTCGAGGGGACCAACCCAAGATGCGTACAATCGCGGTGATCGCCCGTAAGGGCGGTTCGGGGAAGACGACTGTTGCCACACACCTGGCGCTGGCGGCGCATTTGCGGGGGTTCAAGACCCTGCTGGCCGACACCGACCCGCAGCGGTCGTCCGTCGAGGTGCTGCGGGCCCGGCGAAGTCCCGGGCCCGAGCGCGCCGACACCACGGGAGCCAAGCTGTTCGCCCTGCAGGTCGCGGCGGTGCGCGCCGGGACCGAGGCGATGGTGATCGATACGGCGGCCGGCGCGGAGGAGGACCTGGCCAGCGCCATCGTCCTGGCCGACCTCTCCCTGCTGGTGCTGCGGCCGACCTTCCTGGACATGGCCGCGGCGGTGCACACCGTCGATGTGGTGCGGCGGCTGCGCAAGCCGGCCATGATCGTGGTCAACCAGGCGCCGCCCACCCGCGAGGGCGTCGAGTCGCCGACCGTGAAACGGGCCCAGCAAGCCCTGCGGATCATGCGCCTGCCGGTGGTCCCCACCATCCTGCGCTCGCGGTCGATCTATCAGTCGGCGCTGGAGAGCGGGCGCTCGGCCGAGGAGATGGGCGACGCGGCGGCGGCGGCCGAGATGGCCGAGTTCTGGACCTTCATCGAACGCTTCGCCTTCGCCAAGCGCGATAGCCTGGCGCCCACGCCGCGGGCGATCCGAACGGACCTGTTCGCCGGCCTGGAGCCGGAGCCGGCGGTGGCGCCGGTGATTTAGGAACTCCCTACCAGGACCCGTCGACATTCAACTTCATCCCCCCTACCCCCCGTCATGTATGCGAGTGGAGCGATGGGAATGGCCGATCGAACGCCGCTTGGTCCTAAGCCTTCACGAACCTCAGCGTCATGCGGTCGCTTTCGCCGATCGCATCGTATTTGCTGTGGTCGAAGGCCGGGTTGGCCGGCTGGCCGTTGGGGGCGGACTGCCGCGTGGGCGGCAGGGTCCAGACGCCGAAGGGATGGTCCTTGGTGTCCTTGGGGTTGGCGTTGATGTCCGACCGCCCGTCCAGCTTGAAGCCGGCCTTGGTCGCCTGATCGATGACCCAGACTTCGGATAGGTAGCCGTCGCCCTTCTTCGGATCGGCGCCGTTGGGGGCGCGATGTTCTTCCACGGCCAGCACCCCGCCGGTCTTGAGGGCGGCGCGGAAGTCGCCGAAGGCCTTCTGCGTGAATCCATCCACCTGCGCCCAGTTGTGAAGCTCCCGCGAGACCAGGACCAGGTCCGCCGTGCCGGGGGCCGCCAGCGGGCCGGAGACCTGGCCAAAGCCCACCACCGTCACCTCGCCATAGACAGCATGGTCGGCGTACTTGGCCTCGAAGGCGGCGCGGCCCTTGCGGGCGCCGTCGGAGAGTTTGGGGTTGTCGAGGTCCGCCCCGGCGGCGATGTAGCGGCCGTGGGTGGCGGCCAGGTAGGGCGCCAGGATCTCGGTCCACCAGCCCGCCCCCGGGCTCACGTCGATCACCGTGTCCCCGGGGTTCAGGCCCCAGAAGGTCAGGGACTGGGCGGGATGGCGGTAAAGGTCGCGGGCGCGGTCGGCCGCCGAACGGCGCGGATTGTCGATGGCCGCCTGCAGCTGCGGGTCGACCGCTTCGGCCAGGGCATGCGGCGCCAAGCTGAGGCCGGGCAGGGCCAGGCCGGCGGCGAGCAGGGCGCGGCGTGGGATGGCGGGCATGGGATACTCCAGGTCGTTTTTCGCGCACACCTTAGCCACGCCGGGACCGATCACCGTCCGCAGAAAATCTAGGATAGGTCGGAGTCGGTTCAGCGTGCGGCCAACAGCGCCCGTTGGGTCTCGCGCACATAGACGCGGTCGTATTCCTTCACGTCGTCGGTCAGGGCGTCGTACTCCACCAGCGAAGGGTGGCGGCGCAGGGTCTCGTCCTTCCGCGGCGCGTCGGTCCAGCGCCAGCCGTCCATCCGGCGCTGGGCGTTCCAGCGGTGGTGCTCCAGCCGGGCCAGGGCCTCGCAGGCCTCATCGCTGGTGAACAGGCTGTGCTCCGGGCCAAGCCGCGGCATGCCGATCACCCCGCGCCAGAGGGCCGGCTCGATGCCGGCGCTGGCGAGCTTGGCCGGGATATGGGCCACCGCGTCGCGATTGGCCTGGCGGAAGGTTTCGTCGAGCTCATCCCAGGGCCGCGCCGAGGTGTTGTTGGGGTCGTCGCGGAGCTCGGCCGGCAAGGCGGCGCGGTAAGCTTCGCAGAAGCTGCGCGCCGCCGCGTCGGGGGTGCGAGACAGGAACTCGCTGGCGGCCAGGACGGTGTCGAGGTCGCCGAACGGCGTCAGGGCGTCCAGGCCCCGCTGCTCTGCCCCAACACCGCCCAGGGCGCTGGCGTCTCGCAGCCGCACGAAGATCGGCGCACGAGCGATGCCCACGGCCCGCAGCATGGACTGGACCATGCCGGCGGAAGCCAGGACCTCGGCGTCTTCGCTGAGGCAGACATAGGCGGCGGTCATGGGTCCGGCGGCCTGGACAACGGTGGTCAGGCTGGTGGCGTCCGGCGAAATGCCTTCGCTGGCGATCCGACCCGGTACGAAGGTGAACTCGGCGCAGTCGTCGATCTCCGGCGCGCGCAGGCGCAGCACCCCCTCCAGCGCGTGGGCGTGGGGGTCGATCACCGTGATGTGCGGCTTTTCGAGATAGGTGGTGCGGCAATTGACGATCAGGTCGCGGGCGATCGCTTGGCCAGTCTGGCCGAAGCCGACGATGACGGCGTGGATGCGCGAGTGGTTCAGCGCCTGGGCCAGCAGGAACGGAGGGTGGGCCTGGTGCAGGGCGCGGGCCGAGATCGAGGCGCGCGACAGCACCCGCGTCCTGGCCTCGTTCAGGGTGGCGGCGGAATCCTCGGCCAGGCGCGCGTCGCGCATCAGCACCGTGATGAAGGCCGTCGGCGAGGCCTCGCGGGCCGAACGGACCAGGGCCAGGGCCTTGGCGTCGTCCGGTTGCGCCAGCAGGATGTGGTCGGCGTCGCCGCAGTGATCAAAGACGGTCTTGGCCGGATCTTCGGGCGGCCAGGGCAGGGCGATGGTGCCCATGTTGGCGACGCCCAGGCTGGGGGCGCCCAGCCACAGGGTGCTCTTGCCGCGGCCACGGGCCAGTTCGAAGGCCTTGGTGGCGATGCTCTCACCGCCGATCACCACCACCTCCTGTTTCAGGAAGCGGGCGGTCCCGATGGCTAGGCGTTCCTGCAGGACCGCGCCCAAGGCCGTGCCCGCCGCGCCGAACACCGCGGCCATGCCCGTCCAGCGGGCGACCAGTATGTGCCAGTCCTTGGTCGGCGCGCCGCCGCCATAGACATCGTTGTAGGAGAACAGGGCCGCCGCGCGGTACAGGGCGTCGCCAAAGGACGCGCCGCTGGACAGCCAGGAATCGAGGCCCAGGACCAGGGTGACGATCACCAGGGCCGGAATGATCCAGACCGCCGACAGCGCCAGGATCGATCGCCGGGCGTGGGAACCGCCCGAACCCGTCTTACCCGAGTCAGCCTTGCCGGCGCCCGGCTCCCCGCCGCTCATGGAACGATCCGCTGGCCTGGGCCGCGCCCCATCAGGCAGATTCCCTCAATTGCGCCCCATCAATACGGGATATCGGACCGGCTGGCACGCAGGGGAGCGGGGCCTTGGGCGGTCGCCTTGGCGGGACGGTGGCGGGCGCTCTTCTGGCCGGCCGCGGCGGCGTCCTGCGCGGCGGTGGTGGCGGCTGTGCTGG
>DASVMY010000031.1:0-16444 GCA_036384135.1 Caulobacteraceae bacterium
GCCATGACAATCGGACCGGGGGCGCGGTGATCGGCGGCGGCGGCGGCGGCATCGCCGGCGCGGCCATCGGCTCCAGCTCGACCAACTGCGATAACCTATCGCCACCTCCGCCCCGCGCGGACTATCGAGGCGATGAGCGTGGACCCGGCGGCGACTATGCCCGGGACAACCGGGACTATCGCGATGGAGACGACCAGGGACCCGGCGACGGGCGCGACTACCCCCAGGCCGGTCCGCCCGATCCGGGCGAGGGCTGCGACTGGGCCGACAGCACCGTCTACATGCCCGACGGCACGACCCAGAAGCACCTGGTTCACGTCTGCCGCGACGCCCGCGGCCGCTATGAGGTGGTGAACTAGCTCCGATTCTGAGCCCTCAGCAGGAACTCCTGATTGCCGTCGCCGCCCAAGATAGGGCTCTCGGCGACGGCCAGGACGGACCAGCCCTCGGCTTCCAGGAAAGCGCTCACCCCATCCACCGCCGCCTGGCGGGCCGCCGCGTCGCGGACCACGCCGCCCCTGCCGACTCCGGCCGGGCCGACCTCGAACTGCGGCTTGACCAGGGCGATCAGCGTGGCGTCCGGCCGCGCCAGGGCCAGGGCGGCCGGCAGGGCCTTGGCCAGGCCGATGAAGCTGACGTCGCAGACGATCAGGTCGATGGGTTGCGGAATCAGGGCCGCCGACAGGTGGCGCGAATCCACGCTCTCCAGCGAGACCACCCGCGCATCCGCCGCCACCGCCGGATGCAGCTGCCCGCGCCCCACATCCACCGCATAGACCCGCGCCGCCCCTGCCGCGAGGCAGACTTGGGTGAACCCGCCGGTGGAGGCGCCGACGTCCAGCACCACCGCGCCGGCCACCGCGATGGGCCACAGCGCCAGCGCCCGTTCCAGCTTCAAAGCCCCGCGACCCACCCAGGGATGCGCCGGCGTGGCGTCGATGGCAGCGTCTTCCCCCACCAGTTCGGCGGGCTTCAAGATCACCGCGCCGGCCACGCTCACCCGCCCCGCCTCGATGGCGGCGCGGGCCTTGGCGCGGCTGTCGAACAGGCCCCGCGCCACCAGCGTCACGTCCAGGCGGCGGCGGGTCATGGCCCGCCCTTAAGCGGCGGTCTCTTCCACGAACAGCTTCTTCAGCTCGTTCTTGAGGATCTTGCCGTTGGCGTTGCGCGGCAGGGTCTCGTGCCAGAACAGCACCTTGATCGGCACCTTGAACGCCGCCAGCCGCTCGGCCACCCAGGCGCGCAGCTCCTGTTCGGTGGCCGTGGCGCCTTCCTTGAGCGTCACCACCGCCGCCGGCTCTTCGCCCAGCGTCTTGTGCGGAATGCCCACCAGGGCCGCGTCCATCACCGCCGGGTGGTCGTAAAGGACGTTCTCGACCTCGATGCAGTAGATGTTCTCGCCGCCGCGGATCAGCATGTCCTTGGCACGGTCGATGATGAAGCAGAAGCCCTCGTCATCCAGCCGCGCCAGATCGCCGGTCTTCACCCAGCCGTCGACGAAGGTCTGGGCCGTGGCTTCGGGCTTGTTCCAGTACTCGCGCACCACCTGCGGGCCTTTGCACCACAGCTCGCCCACCTCGCCGACGGGCAGTTCACGGTCGCCCTCGACGGTCATGATCTTCAGGTCGGTGACCGCCACTGGCGGGCCGCAGCTGTCGGGCCGGTGCTCATAGTCCTCCGCCCCGTGCCCCGTGGCCGCAGCCGAGGTCTCGGTCATGCCCCAGCCGTTGCCCGGCGCTGACTTAGGGAAGGTCTCGCGGATCTTGCGCACCAGTTCGGGCGCGGAGGGCGCGCCGCCGTAGGCCACGCTTTCCAGGGACGACAGGTCGTAATTCTTGCGCGCCGGATGCTCGATCAGCTGCCAGGCGATCGTGGGCACGCCGCCGGCGGAGGACACCCTCTCCCGCTCGATCAGCTCAAAGGCCCGAATCGGGTCCCACTTGCGCATCATCACCAGCTTGGCGCCGCCGATCAGGCTGGGGTTCAGGATCGCGATGCAGCCGGTGGCGTGGAAGAACGGCACGGACAGCAGGGTCGAGCGCTGCGGCGCGTCCGGATCGGGAGCGGGCGGCGTCTCGCCGCGACGCAGAAAGGCGCGGGCCGCCTGCGCGCCGGCGGCCATGATGTTGGAATTGACGTTGCGTTGCGTCGCCAGGGCGCCCTTGGGCTTACCGGTGGTGCCGGAGGTATAGAAGATGGTGGCGTCGTCATCCGGCTGGATTTCGGCCGGCGGCAGGGCCTGGTCGGGCAAGGACGCCCAGGTGCTGGGACCGCCGATGACGGACTCCAGCTTGATCACCCGCGGGTCGGCGACCTCTTCGATCTCGCGGCTGACGAATACCCGTTTCAGGTCCGGGCAATTATGCAGGTGCTCGGCCAGCCGTTGCAGCCGTTCCGCGTCGACGAGGGCCACCTTGGCCCCGGAGTCCGTCAGGCCGTATTCGAGTTCCGGTCCGGTCCACCAGGCGTTCAGGGGGGTGATGATCGCCCCGATGGCCGCCGCCGCGTAGAAGGCCACCGGCCACTCGGGCACGTTGCGCATGATCACGGCGACCCGGTCGCCCTTGCCGACGCCCTCGGCCAGCAGTTGCCGGGCGAGGGTCGAAACGGCGCGGTAGAAGGCCTCGTAGCTGACCCGCTCGTCCTCGTGCACCAGGAAGATCTTGTCGCCGTGCGCGCGTCCGGCCTCGACCACCGATCGCAGGGACGGTGGCGCGTTCTTCCAGACCCGGAACGTCACGCCCCGGATCTCCTTCTCTTCCATCTCAAAGGGTGTGCCTGGCGCGGTCAGCAGGGCGTGGGCCCGGGCGATGGACATGGCGGGCCAGGAGGGCGTGGCGGCGTCGGACATGGGCTTTCCTCGGTACTGACAGGCAGCGCGCCTTGAGGGCGCGTCTTCGCCAAGTGAACAAGCATAAGGAAGGGCTGGATGCAAACCCGTCGCAGACTTGCGGGCAGGCCTCAGCCAGATTGCCCGTGACCACCACCCCTGGAGCCCAACCCCATGCCGGTCATCAGCCTCCTCACCCTGCCCAACGTCTTCACCTATGCGGGCGTGGCGCTGTTCGCGGCCACCGGGGCCATGGCGGCGGCCCGGCGCAAGCATGACGTGGTCACCTTTGTGTTCTTCGCCGCCATTACCGGCCTAGGCGGAGGGACCCTGCGCGATCTGTTGCTGGGCCAGCCGATCATCTGGGTGCGCGATCCGACCCACCTGACCATCGCTATCGCCACCGGCGTCGCGATCTGGCTGGTCGGCTTCCGCGAACGGGCATTGCGGTTGCTGCTCTGGCCAGACGCCATCGGCCTTTCGGCCTTTGCGGTGATCGGGGCCGACAAGGCCCTGGCGCTGGGGATCAATCCGGTGGTCTGCGTTCTGATGGGGGTGCTCACCGCCACCGCCGGCGGCATCATCCGCGACATCACCGCCGGCGAGCCGTCGGTGCTGCTGAACCGGGAAATCTACATCACCGCCGCCGTGGTCAGCGGCGGGGTCTACGTGGCGGCCCAGCCGCTGATCGGCGCCGACCCGGCCAGCATCCTGGGCTTCGTGGCGGGCGCGGGCCTGCGCATCGCCGCCATGCTCCTGGGCTGGTCCCTGCCCGCCTACTTTGGCGGCGTGCTGAGCCGGACGAAGTCTAGCTGACCGTCTCCAGCCGCTTCAGCGCCGCTTCTAGCCGCGCCTTGGCGTTCTCCGCCTCGGCCAGGCGTTCGCGGTTCTCCTCGACCACCTCTTCGGGCGCGCGGGCGACGAAGTCGGGATTGCCGAGCTTCTTGGCGGTGCGGTCGATGTCGCCCGCCAGGGCCCCGATCTCCTTGCCCAGGCGGGCCCTCTCGGCGGCCAGGTCGACGAACTGGGCGATCGCCAGGGCGCCGGTGGCCTCGCCGATCACGAAGGGCACGGCGCCGGCGGGCGGCGACTCCGCCTCCGCAACGCTGCCCAGGCGTCCCAGGCTCAGGATCAGGTCTCGGTGGCGGCTGAGCCGTTGCTTGGCCTCCGGCGCGGCGCCCGACAGGGTCAGGGGCGCGCGGGCCGACGGCGGCACGTTCATCTCGGCGCGGACCTGGCGGATCTCGGTGATCAGATCCACCAGCCAGCCGATCTCCGCCTCAGCCTCCGGGTCGATCCAGGCGTCGGGCAGGTCCGGCCATCGCGTGGTCATCAGCATGCCCTCGCGGCCGTGGCCGAATTGGGCGGTCTTGTCCCAGAGTTCCTCGGTCAGGAACGGGCTGACGGGGTGCAGCAACTGCAGGGCCACGTCCAGCACCCAGGCGGTGGTCGCGCGGGTCTCGGCCTTGGCGGCCTCGTCGTCGCCGTTGAGGATCGGCTTGGCCAGCTCCAGGTGCCAGTCGCAGAAGACGTTCCAGATGAAGCGGTAGAGCGCGCCCGTGGCGTCGTCGAAGGCGCAGGTCTCCAACGCCTGCGTCACCGCCTTGGCGGCCTTGACCGTCTCGCCGACGATCCAGCGGTTCAGGGTCTGCTTCACCGCGCCGGGATCGAAGCCGGGGGTGCGGATGCACTCGTTCATCTGGCAGAAGCGCGCGGCGTTCCAAAGTTTGGTGCCGAAATTACGATAACCTTCAATGCGCTGTGTCGAAAGCTTGATGTCCCGCGCCTGGCCGGACATGGCCGTCAGGGTGAAGCGCAGGGCGTCGGCGCCATAGGCGTCCACCAGCTCCAGCGGATCCATGACGTTGCCCTTGGACTTGGACATCTTGGCGCCCTGGGCGTCGCGGACCAGGGCGTTGAAGAACACCCGCTTGAACGGGACCTGGCCGGTGAAGTGCAGGCCCATCATCATCATCCGGGCGACCCAGTAGAAGATGATGTCGAAGCCGGTGATCAGGGTGTGAGTCGGGTAGAAGCGCGCCAGGTCCTGGGTCTTCTCCGGCCAGCCCAGGGTGGAGAACGGCCACAGTCCCGAAGAGAACCAGGTGTCCAGGACGTCTTCGTCCTGGCGCAACGGCTCGTCACGGCCATAGTGTTCGCGGGCCGCGGACTTGGCGGCCTCCTCCGTCTCCTCGACGAAGATCTTGCCGTCCGGGCCGTACCAGGCCGGAATGCGGTGACCCCACCAGAGCTGGCGGCTGATGCACCACGGCTCGATGTTCCGCATCCACTCGTAGTAGGTCTTCTCCCAGTTGGCCGGTTCGAGCACCGTGCGGCCGTCCTCGACCGCCTTGATGGCCGGTTGGGCCAGGGTCTTGGCGTCGACGTACCACTGGTCGGTCAGGTAGGGCTCGATGACCACGCCGGAGCGGTCGCCGTGCGGCACCGCGTGCCGGGTCTTTTCGACTCCGCGCAGCAGTCCCAGCGCCTCGAATTGCTCGATCACCCTCTTGCGGGCCACGAACCGGTCCAGGCCGCGGAACTCCTCCGGCGCGTTCTCGTTCAGCCGCGCCTGGGGATCGAGGATGTTGATCACCGGCAGCTTGTGCCGCTTGCCGACCTGGAAGTCGTTGAAGTCGTGCGCCGGGGTGATCTTCACCGCGCCGGAGCCCTTCTCAGGATCGGCGTAGTCGTCGGCGATGATCGGGATCGGCCGCCCGACGATGGGCAGGCGCACGCACTTGCCGATCAGGGCCTTGTAGCGCTCGTCGGAGGGATGCACCGCCACGGCGGTGTCGCCCAGCATGGTTTCTGGCCGCGTGGTGGCCACGACGATCTCGCCACTGCCGTCTTCCAGCGGATAGGCGAAATGCCAATAGTTGCCTTCGACCTCGCGCTGCTCGACCTCAATGTCGGAGATGGCGGTCTGGAACTGCGGGTCCCAGTTCACCAGCCGTTTGTCGCGATAGATCAACTTTTGCTTGTGCAGAGTGACGAACACCTTGCGGACCGCCGCCGACAGCCCGTCGTCCAGGGTGAAGCGTTCACGGCTCCAGTCGCAGGAGGCGCCCATCCGGCGCAGCTGGTTGACGATGGTCCCGCCGGACTGGGCCTTCCATTCCCAGACCTTGGCGATGAAGGCGTCACGGCCCATGTCGCGCCGGCTCATGTTGCCCGCCTCGGCCAGCTGGCGCTCCACCACCATCTGGGTGGCGATGCCGGCGTGGTCCGTACCGGGCAGCCACAGCGCCGCCTTGCCCCGCATCCGCTGGAAGCGGACCAACACGTCCTGCAGGGTGTTGTTCAGCGCATGGCCGATGTGCAGCGAACCGGTGATGTTCGGCGGCGGGATGACCATCGAGAACGGCTCGGCCGCCGGATCGGCGATGGGCGCAAAGGCCCCGGACGCCTCCCACATCGCATAGAGGCGCGGTTCGACGGCTTTGGGATCGAAGGTTTTTTCAAGCATGGGCATTCATTTCGGGGGGTCATCTACAACCCCGCGAGGCTCCGCGAAAGCGAAAGCCCGGCTTTTCCCGGAACGCCAGCTCTCGACGGTGAAATTCGCGGGGTCCCGCCCCAAAAGTCTGTTGGACTCAGGCGGGGCTCGGAACTCCAGCCGTCAGCGTACTCGACTGCGCGCGATTCGCTCGACTTCCTGGTCGACGGTCGTCTGCACGATGCCGGGCAGGTTCTCGTCCAGCCAGGCCTTCAGCAACGGACGCAGCATTTCGCGGACCACGTCTTCCAGGGTGCGGCCCTCGGCCGGCATGGCGATGGTGGCCGACAGCTTGCCGAACGCCATGGCGGCGGCTTCCGAGGCGGGATCTCCGACCAGATGCTCGTCGGCGCGCAGCGGCGCTGGCGGCGGGCTTTGGGCGACGATCGGCTCAGGCTCCGGCATGGGCAGCGGTTCGGGCTCGGGCTCGGCCTCCTCGTGGCGTGTCTGGATTTCCAGGTCGCCCAGGGTCTGCGGCTCGTCGCCGGCCACCCGGTCGGTCAGCTCCAGCACGTCATCCTCGGACGCTGATGACGGCGCGGGCGGCGTGGCGGTCGCCAGAGGCTCCAGCTGCGGCATCTCCGCTGCCGGGGCGGCGGCCTCTTCTCCCTCGGCCGGTTCATCCTCGGAGATGATGCGGCGGATGGAGGCCAGGATTTCCTCCATGGTCGGTTCCGGAGCGGACTGTTCAGACATGGTCGGGGCCGTTGCTTTCCAGGGACGGGAGAATCCGTTTCACGGAACAGGCTACGCGGGATGCGCCGATCCTGCAATTTCCCCGATACGCGCGAATTCGCACTGGGCGAATTTAGCGCAGGGAATTTGGCGCAGAGGCTTTAGCGCTGGGGAAGCTTTGGGGCTGAGGAGTGGACGCCTCAAAGTCCGGTTACGGATTTTGCGGGGGGTTGGCCTTGGCCGCCGGCCGCTCGATCACCCGCGGCGCGCCGACATGGTCCAGCGCCTCCACCGCAGGCTCCCAGGGCGTCCAGCCGAATCCGTGCTTCACCTTGTCGAAATTGGCCTTGGGGTCATAGAGCGGCGCATCCGGGACCAGGACTCGCACGTCCAGCGCCCCCATGGCGGCCAGAACCGCGGCGCCGGAGACGTATTCGTCGTGACGGGCGGTTACCAAGGCCAGTTCGGCGTTGCGCAGCTCCTGCTCCTGATTCAGCACGTCCAGGGTGGTGCGCAGACCGACGTCGGCCTCCTGTTTGATGCCCTCATAGGCGACGCCCGCCGCCCGCACCTGTTCCTCGTTGGACAGCAGGTTGGCGCGCGACCCCAACAGCTCGTTCCAGGCCTGGGAGACCTGCAGCAACACGGTGCGGCGCACGCCCTCGATGCCGATCCGATCGGCGCTGTTGCGCTCCGCCGCCTGGCGGATCTGGGACTGGGTCAGGCCGCCGGTGAACAGCGGCATGCTGACCACCGCCGAACCCTGGACGTTGTGCCCATAGTTGGCGAAGGGAGACCCGGTCCCGAAACTGCCGCCGGAGCCGCCGAACGAGCCTCGCAGCCCGACCGTCGGCCGCGTCTGGGCCTTGGCCTCGGCGACGCGCGCGGCGCTGCCCTGCTCGGTGTAGTCCTGCTGTCGCAGCTGGGGATTGTCGCGCTCGGCGGCGTCAAAGGCTTGCTCCACCGTGGCCGGCAGCACCTTCGACAGCGGCGGCTCAGGCGCCAGTTCGCCGGGATTCTGACCGACGACAGCGGCGTAATTCGAGCGGCTGATGGCAAGCTGGGCCTGCGACGATGCCAAGGAGGCCTGGGCCGCTGCCAGGCGCGCCTCGGTCTGGGCCACGTCCGTGCGCGTGAGTTCGCCCACGTCGAAGCGGGCCTTGGACTCCTCCAGCTGCCGTTGCAGCACCGCGGCGTTCTCCTGGCTGATCGCCAGGCGCTGCTGGTCGCGCCGGACATCGACGTAGGCCTGGATGACGTTCTGCAGCACACTGATCTCGACGCGGCGCAGGGCTTCACGCCCGGCCAGCACATCGGCTTCCGCCGCCGACACCTGGCTGGCGACCCGTCCGCCGGTGTACAGCGGCTGATCAATGTTCAACGCCACGCTGCTGCCGCTGTTGTCTCCGGTTCCGATCTGGTCGGTCAGCTGGCGGCTCACCGTGACCGTAGCGCTGGCGCCGGGACGAAAGCCTGTCCGCGCCTGGACATAGGTCTCGTCCAAGGCCCGCTGGCTCGCCCGCTGCGCCTGGATAGTGGGATTGGTCTGGTAGGCCAGGGCGACGGCGTCGGCCAGGGACTCGGCGTGACCCAGTCCCGCCGCGGCGCTCAGCGTCAGGCCACAGGCGGCCGCCAAAACGCTTGCGCGATAACTCCTGGACATACGCGACCCCCGACTATCCCCTTGACGTAGCAACGCTATAGGCCACCGCCACACTGCGCCGCTACCCTTGCGGGATTAAGCTTTTTTCACATCGAAAACGGGGTGTCGACGCGGCGGTTCAGAAACTGAACCGCTCCTCCGGCTGAAATCCGGCCAGGACCGGCGGGGTCGAATCAAACAGGGCCCGCGAACCCACCCCGTCGTCCGAGCGCAGATAAAGCGTGGCGTGACCGACCGGGCCGTGACGCTCGACCACGCCCAGCCGCCCCCCCATGGCCAAGGCCGCCGGCCACGAGGCGGGCGCGCGGTCCACGCCGCCTTCGCACACCACGACGTCGAACTCGCCGGACACCGTCTTCAGGTCGCCATCGGTGACCTGCGTGACCGCCAGGCCCATGGCCTCCATCACCGCCGCGGCATAGGGCGCGGCAATGGCCAGGGCCCGTTCGCCGGCCCGCGGACGGATCGCCTGCAGCAGCTTGGCCACGTCGCGCGGTTTCAGCATCCAGCGGCCAGGCGCGTATTCCACTTCGGCGTCGGCATAGGCCATCCAAGTCTTGGCCGGTGGGCACAGGGCCTCGCGCGCCACGTGACGCATGGCGTCCTGGATCGCCAGATCAGTGACGTCCTGGGTGCGAACCTGGCTTTCAACCATATTGGTCCGCGCGGCCGCGAAATCGGCGCTCATCAATATCCCCGCAAGCCGAAGAGTCGCCCCGCTTATAGGTCTGCGCTTGACCGCAAAGCAATGCGCACCTGCCATCCTCGGCTTGGGTTCCGCCGAGGCATTGCCCGGGCGGCGCGGTTCTGTTAGCCATCGCGCCCACGATGAGGCCTGGTGGCGGAATGGTTACGCGCCGGACTGCAAATCCGTTTATCCCGGTTCGATTCCGGGCCAGGCCTCCAAACTTCCCCAGCCCCTTCAGCGGCGCACCCCGGGAACCCGAACTCGGTCAACACGGTGATCCGAGCGCCTTCTCCAGCACTACGAAGTTTAGATCGTCCCGCCGCGGGGAGCCGAAGCGCTGGTCGTCGTAAGGGAAGGGCTGCGTCTCGCCGGTCAGCGCATAGCCGCGGCGTTCGTACCAGGCGATAAGGGTGTCGCGGACCGAAACCACGGTCATGCGGATGCGTCTGGCGCCCCGGGCCGCGGCATAGACTTCGGCGGCCTCAAGCACCTGCCGGCCCAGCTTGCGGTCCTGGATATCCGGCCGGATGGTCAGCATGCCCAGATACCAGACCCCCACCCCTGCCGGCTCCAGCCAGACACAGGCCAGCAACGGTTCTTCGGGGCTGTCGCGCAGGGTCAGCAACGCCGCCTGAGGCTGGCGCCGGAGGTCCTGGCGCAGGGTCCCGGCGTCGGTCCGCTGGCCGTCGATGTAGTCAGCCTCGTGCGTCCAGCCAGCCTTGGCGCCGGCGCCGCGGTAGGCGGCGTTCACCAGGGCGGCGATGTCATCGATATCGGCATCGACGGCGGGGATCAGGTTCATGGGCGTCGCTCCAGGCGCCCACCGCTAAAGACACGCACGAAGCCCGATTTGAAGCCCCTATTTCAGCGGCGCTTGGCGCGGCTTCGTCTAAAGGCCGGCGCCGCCACAGCCCGACTTCCAGTAGTCGTCGATGATCTGGAGCTGATCCCCAAACGTCTTGCGCGTCCAGGCTGGACCGTGGGCGTAGTCCTTGAAGAAGTGGGCCTCGATCGGTTGCTTGGCGCGCCTGGCCTTGTCCACGAACCACTGGGACTGCTCCCAGGGCACGATCCTGTCGCGATCGCCGGCGTAGACCATCAAGGGCATGGTCAGGTGATCGGCGTGATCGAGCGGATTGAGACCGTCGATGGTCGGCTTCTGCGCCTGCCGGAAGAAGGGATTGTCGTAGAAGTCCCGGAAAATCTGGTGGATGTCGGACACGCCCGCGCCGGCGATGGCGCACTTGAACGGGCCGCCTGTCCGCACTGAAGCGGCATAGGCCGCGTAGCCGCCGTAGGAAAAGCCGAAGATGCCGATGTGGTCGGGCTTGGCGATGCCTTGCGCAACCAGCCAACGGGCGCCGTCGTCCTTGTCGTCCTGCATCTTCTGGCCCCACTGCGCGTCGCCCGCCAGCCACAACCTGCGGCTCCAGCCGTCCGACCCGCGGTACTGGGGCCGCAGCACCGCGATGCACCGCGACGACATCAACGGAATCCACATGGAGAAACCATCGAAACGCATCTCGTCCCGCGACCAGGGGCCGCCATGGGGATGGATCACCGTGCGCCAGGGGCCTGGCCCGCAGAGATCGGGGTTGGGGGTGGTCAGGAAGGCGGGGATGTCGAGGCCGTCCCGGGCCTTGTAGTAGACCAGGCTTGTCTTGCCCAAGGCGGCCGGATCGATCTCCGGACGGCTCTTGCCCAGCGTCGCGAGCTTGCCGTCCTTGAGAAGATAGTAGGTCGGCGGCGTATCCGGCCCTTCGACGGAAAACACCAACGTCTTCATGTCGGCCGAGATTGACAGCAGATCGTAGTAACGGTGGCTGTCGTAGAGGGCGTCGGCGTGCTCGCCCGTCGCCGGATCGACATAGGTGATCGGCTCCAGCCTGATGTCGAGCGCCTGGCGGATCGCCTTGTCCAGGGCCTCGTAGCGCGGGGCGGTCCATTGCATGTCGTTGCCGCGGGGGCCGCCGTACTCCGCGCCGATCACCTCACCGAAATCAGGGCCGTGGTGCGCCTCGACACGTATGCCGACGGCTTCAAAGAACCGATGCTCGAACAGCAGTTCCCGCTGCTTGCGGGCGGTGATGTCGTATTCGTAGATAACCGCCTTGTCCCGCCCGACGTTGGTCCGGATCAGGGCGATGTTGGGGTCCTTGGTGAAGCCGATCACCTCGGTCACGTCGCGCGCCTTGGCATAGGATCGGAAGTGTTCCTCCCAGGCGCCCGTGGTCGGGTTGCGGAATTCCGTGGCTACGTAGGCGCCCTTGGAGTCCAGGTCGGCCCGGCCCCGGGCGCGCACCTGACCCTCCAAGTCGGTGACGTAGTCGCCAACGCCCTCTCCGCCCCTCAGCACACGCTCGGCGGAGTTCGTCCTTACATTCACCTTGAAGACGTCGCCGGCGTCCACGCCGACATTGTTGACCACCAGAATGTGGTCAGGGTCATTCACCAGACGATCGAGGACCGCCGGCCTCAGCACCGCCTGCTCGACCTGCTGCCACTGGCTTGTGGGCATCTCGATCGCGAGCGGTTCGCGCCAGATCCTTCCCTGCAGGTCGGTCAGGAACAGCTTTGCGATGAAGGTCGAGTAGATGCTGTCGGCGTGAAGATCTATCGGCTGCCAGAGCGTTACGGCCAGGACGTCATCCTTGGCAAAGCTGACGCTCAGGATCTTCATCTGGGTGGCGCCGATCACTGTCGGCGCGGCCGACAGGTTGGCGGTGTCCCAGACCAGGATCACCCGGTTCTCGCCCCGCGCCTGCAGAGCCGCCATGTGTTTGCCGTCGGGCGAAACGGAGAAGTTCGACATGACCGGGAAGGCAGCCAGTTGCCCAACCGTCGGGACCGTCGGCGCGGCCTGGGCGGGGCCGGCGAGCAGCAACAAGGCGGCCAACGCCGCCAACACTCGAATCATCCCTCAACCCCAATATGCATTGACACGCCGCAGAGCCGTCTCATCCGGCCTCGCCGGGTGAAAGCGCCGTAACCGCCCATTACGCTGACGTTACATCGGATTTAGATCCGGAAAACTGTGTCGTTACGATCACGGTTGGGAGCAAAAAACACTCATACCTTTCCACTTTGCAACAAGTCTTGCCGCTCACCAGTGTGACGTTACAGTGATTCACAACCGGCTGTTGGGCCAGGCGGGCGCCATGGGCGGCCGCTGAAGCAAACCATTGGGGGTTATCCTATGATTGAAGGTAACAGGTCACGCCTGCTGCGCGGCACGTCGTTGGGCGTGGTCTTGGGACTGGTGGGTTTGACGGCTCCGGGATTGGCCGTGGGCCAGACGACTCCGTCCATCGACTCGAAGACCCTGACGGATGAGCAAAGGGCTCAGAAGCCGGGCGCGAATGAAGTCCAGACCCTGACGATCGTCGGCTCGCGCATCCGGCGCGACAACTACAACTCCCCCTCGCCCGTCGAGGTTATCACGCATGAAGAAACCACGCTGGCGGGCTTTAACAGCACCACGGACGCCCTACAGGGCACCGCCGTCACCGGCGGCACGGCGCAGATCAACAACGCGTTTGGCGGCTTCGTCACCGACGGCGGACCCGGCGCCAACACCATCGGTCTGCGGGGTCTCGGCGCGACACGGACCCTAGTGCTGCTGAATGGCCGGCGCATTACTCCGGCCGGCACCCGCGGCGCCGTGGGCGCGGCCGATTTGAACGTCTTGCCGAACGCCATCATCGACCACATCGAGATCCTGAAGGACGGCGCGTCCTCGATCTATGGCTCCGACGCCGTGGCCGGCGTGATCAATATCATCACCAAGTCGAACATCAACTACGTCGAGATGGAAGGTCAGCTCAACGTCCCCCGGAGAGGCGGCATGGAAGGTCGCGCCTCCGTCGTGGCCGGCCATGTGGCCGACCGCTGGCATATCAGCGGATCGTTCGACTACTACCAGCGCGATTCGTTGAGCCTTGGCCAACGGTCCTGGTCGTCGTGCAACAACGATTACCTGATCGATTTCGCCACTGGCCAGTCCGAGGACTTCATCGACCCGAAGACCGGCAAGCCGAAGTGCTACCCAACCGGTTTGCCGGGCGAGAACGGCGTCACCATCAATACGATCGGCACCGCCCGCATGCCTGGCGTACCCGCCGTTGGATCCACAGGAACGACATTCATCCGCTGGCGGCCCAACGCCCTGGTGACGACCGGTCTCGTGGGCTTCGAGGGTATTGGCGGGGTGAACACCCTGAACGTACGTGACACGTTCGACCCACGGATGCTCAATCAGTCCCTGATCTCGCCGGCGAAGACCTATACCGTCTTCCTGCAGGGCGGCTACGACCTCCACGCACTTGGCAACGCCGAGGCCTACTTCGAATTCCTAGGCAACCGGCGCACGTCGAGCCAGGTGGGCTATCGCCAGTTGACGCTAGATTATCCTGTCGGCAGCCCCCTGCTACCCGCCTCGTTGCAATCTTCAGTAGCTAACTTTCCCACCCCCGTGACGACGCCTGATTTTGAAGGCGTCCGCGCCTTCATCGGCTTCGGGAACGACCACAGCCACCAGACCGTGGATGACTATAAGATTACAAGCGGCGTACGCGGCGACTTTTTCATGCCGCGTTGGCGCTATGACTTTACGCTGTCGTACTCTCGTTCCAACGCTGACTACACGTTCGAGTCGTGGCTTACCGACCGTCTGAACGACTCTGTGCACGTGGTGGCCGCGCCGGCGGGCTTCAATCCAGCGCTGGTCAACAGCAACGGCTATACTTGCGCGTCCAACATCAGCAACCCGTCTCATGGGTGCGTGCCCGCGCCGTTCATGACGCCCGCCGTGATCGGAGGCGAGCTACCGGCGAACTGGGTCAACTGGACCTTCGTGCCGGTGACAGGCACGACGATCTACAGTGAGCTAGATTCGAGTTTCAACATCGACGGGCCGATCTACAAGCTGCCGGCGGGCGATCTGAAGGGCGCGTTCGGCATCGAATACCGCGCGGCGCGGATCAACGACACCCCGCCGATCGATAGCCAGACCGGCAACCTCTACAACCTGACCGCCGCCGCCCTGACACGAGGCGCCGACCACGTGTTCGAAGCGTACGGAGAACTCGAGGCGCCTCTCGTCGTCAATCAACCCCTGATTCACGAGCTGACGGCGAACGTCTCGGGCCGTTTCACCGACTACCACTCCTATGGCATTGGCTGGACCTACAAGGCCAGTGGCGTCTACGCCCCGTTCAGCTGGCTGTCGTTCCGTGCGACCTACGGCACGTCTTACCGCGCGCCGGCGTTGTTCGAGCAGTTCCAGGGGGGAACCACCGGTTTCCTCTCCAGCAGCATCGACCCCTGCAACGACTACCTGGCTCACCCGGGCACGAACTTGTTCACGAACTGTGCATCCGAGGGGTTGCCGACCGACTTCCAACAGAAGAACGGCGTGACGGTGGTTACCCAAGGCGGCGCCGCCCAGGGCCTAAAGGCCGAGACCTCCACGAACCTCACGGTCGGCTTGATCTTCCAGCCCAAACTGCCGTCAGCCTGGGGGGATTTCTCATTCGCCGTCGACTACTACCAGATCCAGGTGGACAACAGCGTCTCGCGGTTCGGCGCCCGCAACATCCTGACGTTCTGCTATAACTCCTCGGCTTTCCGTACCGGCGGCAACTACTGCAACTTCGTCGCCGCCCGCGGCGCTGGCGGCCAGGCTGACGACCTCGTCGTGTTCGACAGCTTCACGAACATCGCCGCCGAACGGACGTACGGCCTGGACTACACCCTGCGCTATGTGAAGGACGTCGGCCCCGGCACCCTGCGTATCAACGCTCAGGTGACGCAGTACCTGATCCAGAAGTCCAAGACATCCCCGACCGATCCCTTCCAGGATTTCAATGGCACCATCGGGGAACCCAAGTACTCCGGCACCCTGGACGCCACCTACAAGTACCATCGCTGGAAGCTGCGCTACGGCTTGGACTGGATCTCGTCCATGAACAGCTATGACTTCCTGTTTGGACCGGGCTTAAATCGGGAGAGCGCATCGCCGTTCATCGAAGATACGCCGAACTATTTCATCCACTCGATCGCGGTTCAGTATCAGGCCGACAATTGGGATGCGACCTTCGGTATCAAGAACGTGGCCGACCGGGCGCCGCCGCCGATCTCGACCTATTACTATGACCGGGTCGGCACCGCGCCGCTGTACAGCGGTTTCGACTACGTCGGCCGGACCTTCTACATCAACGTGAGCAAGAAGTTCTGACGCCTCGACGGCGTTGAACTCCTTGGGGCGGCGGACACTTCTCCGCCGCCCTTCTTCGTTTGTGGGCCTACGGCGCGGCGTAGTCGAATCGCGACGGGTTGAACAAGGATCGGCGTTCGTCCGTCCGCAGGCGCCGCAGCAGGTTCTGGCTATCCACGATCCAGGCGGTCAGCCGCCGCTCCGCCTCGGCCGTCTGGCCGGCGCGGACAAGGTTCAGCGCTCCGGCAAGGTCCTCGCTGGAGGCGCTGAGGGCGCGCTGGTCCCGCGCCAGCGCCGGCGCGGCGTACCGCTCGGCGACCAGCCCCAGCTGCGAGCGCGCCGCCTCGACCATCAGGGTTGCGGACGCCCCGTCGCCGTGGCCCAGGGCGAGCAACCCGGCGCGAGCAGCCCTCTGCGCCTCCCACAAGGTCGTGGCAGCCGTGACAGCAACTCTTGGCCGCGCGCGGCACTCCGCCGGCTCCATGGCCCGCACATAGTCCGCCAGCCCCTTCAGCACCGCCGGCGGCGGTTCGGCGCCGTCGAACTCCTGCGTCACCAGGCCATGGATGAAACGCTCCAGGTCGCCGCCGGCCGGATCCTGCGAAACCTTCAACGCGGCCTTCGGCCCGCCGAGGTCCGGAATGGGCTTTGGATTGTCCACCCCGTCGCCGCGGTGAGAGCTGAACAGCGATGAGGTGACATCCGCCGTGCCCGGCGCCCCCGAAAGTCCCGGAAAATCGAAGTCAGGATTGGTGCGGCCGTCGCGGTGGCAGGTCTCGCAGGCCACGCCGGCGCGCGCCGCCTGGCCGCCCAGCAACAGCGGCGTGCGGAAGGCGGCCCGGCCCAGCTCGGCGCTGTAGGCGCGCTCAGGGTCG